>JBBINC010000123.1:0-9308 GCA_037444085.1 Acidobacteriota bacterium
GCACGGGGGGCAGAGCGCGCGGAGGAAAGGGAGGGGGGCGCGCGGCCCCCCGAGACAGGGAAGCTCGGCGCGGGGGGCTGGAGCGAGGGCGGTTGGGTGGGCGGAGAGCGGAGCCCCCCGCCCACGAAAGCCTGGGGGGCCGGCGAAACCCCCCGAAAAGGAAGACACGGGCACGGACGCGGGGGCGCGAGTCGGTCCTGGGTCGCTTAGCATGGCCGGGCGGTCGAGAAGAGGGAGGAACCGGTCATGCCTCGGGGGCGCAGGATTGTGGGTGGCGTCGTGGTTTCGTGTTCACTCGCGGCGGCGACACCTGGGTTCATCCGGGGCTGGAGAAGAGCGAGCGTATCCACCGCATCGTCCTTCATCCCAGCAACGCGAATGTGGCCTATGTGGCGGCGATGGGTTGCATGTGGGGCGAGAATCCCGAGCGCGGGGTGTGCAAGACCTCCGACGGCGGTGCGACCTGGCAGCGCGTGCTGTTCGTGGACGAGCGCACCGGGTGCGCCGACCTGGTGATCGATCCGGCAAACCCCGACAAGCTCTTCGCCGCCATGTGGGAGTACCGGCGCTGGCCGTGGTTCTTCCGTTCCGGCGGCCCTGGTTCGGGGCTGTTCGGAACCTACGACGACGGCGCCACCTGAAAACGGCTTGGCGACCAGGAGGGCTTGTTCAAGGGCGAGCTGGGGCGCATCGGCCTCGGCATCTGCAGCGACCACCCGGAGGTGGTGTACGCCCTCGTCGAGGCGGAGAAGAACGCCCTGGTGCACTTCTCAGACGGGGGACGAAGCTTTCGCACGGTGAGCCAGGGGGGCCGGGTCGGCAACCGGCGCTTCTACTACGCCGACAGCTACGTCGATTCGGTGTGGCCCAACCGCATCGACGACCTGGTCACCCGCCTCGCGGTGTTCGATGACGGCGGCGTGACGTAGTCGACCCTGGCGCCGCTCCATTCCATCCATTCGGATGACCACGCCATGTGGATCAATCCCCGCGACCGCAACCACCTCATCGCCGGCAACGATGGCGGCGTGGCGGTGTCCCGCGACCGGGGCGGGAGCTTGCGGTTGGTGCCCAACCGGCCCCTCGCGCAGTGCTACCACGTCAATGTGGACATGGATTCACCCTGCGACGTCTACGGCGGCCTGCAGGACAACGGTTCGTGGCGCGGTCCGGCCTCGGTGTGGGAGAACGGCGGCATCCGCAACCATCACTGGCAGGAGGTGGGTTTCGGTGGTGGCTCCGACGTTGTCGGCGATCCGGAGGATTCGCTGCGCGGCGACTCGATGAGCCAGGGGGGCTACCTGCGCCGCTACAACCTCCGCACCGCCGAAAGGTGCGGCGGGTGCTTGGTGCCCTGCAATCGTCCTGGGAGGCGCCGAGGTCGGCCCAGCTGGCGTATCTGCAGGAGGCCAAGACCAGCACCGCGGCGGCGTTGAACGCGCTGACCGCCGCGGCTCACCGCGCCGGGGCCATGCCCGTCGATCTCAACGGCGCCGATGCCGATCTGGCCGTGGGGTGCGGGTACAAGTACCTGAACGGCGGCCCGGGCGCACCTGGCTTTGCCTTCGTGGCCCGCCGTCTGCACGAGCAGATCTGCTCACCCATCTACGGCTGAATGGGGCACGCAGTCCCGTTCGAGCTGCCCACGTCCTCAAGGCCGGCCCCCGGGGTGGCGCGACTGCTCGCCGGCACGGCGCCGATTCTCAGTCTCGCGGCGCTGGCGGAGGGGGTGGCGGTGATCGCCGCGGCCGGTCTCGCGCGGCTGCGGCGCAAGTCGGTGGCGTCGACCAAACTGTTGATTGGCTTCCTGGAGCGGCAGTGCGGGGCGTGGGGGTTCGAGCTGGCCTCGCCGCGGTCGCCGGCGCGGCGGGGGCGCAGGTGTCGTGGCACCATCCCGGGCCTTCTCGCTCGTCCAGGCGCTCATCCGCCGCGGCGTCGTCGGCGACTTCCGGGCTCCCGACCTGCTGCGCTTCGGCTTCGCCCCCGCCTACCTGCGCTTCGTGGACGTCAGGGACGCCGTCGAGCACCTGCACGCGGTGATGGAGCAGGAAACATGGCGAGCACCGGAGTTCGAGCTGCGGGGGAAGGTGAGGTGAGGCATGCACCGGTACTTATCGTCCTGGGGGTTTTGGCAGTCCCCGGCGCAGGGCGGCTCGGCGCCCAGGAGACGGCGACGGAGTTGATGACCGTCAAGAATTTGCTGGCTCTGCCGCGGCCGGCGCCTGACCACCGCCTCGCCTACGGCGATGACCCGCTGCAGTTCGGCGAGCTGCGCCTGCCCTCCGGCGACGGGCCTTGTCCTCTCGCAGTTCTGCTGCACGGCGGATGCTGGCTGGCGCCGTACGAGCTGGAACACCTGTCGAGCCTCGCCGGCCGAGATGCTGCCGCTGGGCGTGCTGGTGGTGCTGGTCACCGGTGCCCGCGACCAGGTGGTGCCGGGAGTGCTGGCCGAGTCGTTCGCCGCCAGGCCAGCCCAGGCGGGCGACGAGGTGAGGTCGCGGGAGGTGGCGGGGGCGGGCCACTACGAACTGGTCAACCCGGGCAGTGCGGCCTGGAGCGCGGTGCAGGCCGCGGTACGCGAGGCCCTGGCGCCGGCGGCGGGGAGCGAAGGGTCGGGCGCCCAGGATGAGCACGCGCCGCCGGGTCGTCCGCAGCGGCGCTGACGACGAAGTTGGCTATCATGACCGGTGCGCCGCGGGCGCGGCGGCGGAGGAGACAATGATCGATGTGTCCCCCCAGATGACCCTGATGCTGCTGTTGATCAGCGCCGTTCTGCTGGTCATGCTGGTGGTGTCGATCCTGCTGCGGCCGCGGGTGTTCACCCAGTATCTTGAGCACATGAGCGGCATCAAGCTGTCGGCGAGGGACGTGGCGCGGGTGTACAAGCAACGGGGCAAGGCGGGGGTGCGCGAGCTATTCCTGGAACTCATCATCCACACCGATCTCAGGGAGAGTCCCCGCATCACTCCGGACACGCCTCCGGACCGGGAACTTGTCGCGATACCCGAGGAGCGACGGTGAACGCCTCCCGTCGCCTCGATGCCCTGCGGCGGCGCGGGGTAGGGTTCATCGCCGGGGTCCCGTGTTCGTACCTCAAGACGTTCTTCGCCGGCTGCGCGGCCCTGCCGCCCAACGCTTTCCTCCCGGCGGTGCGCGAGGACCACGCGGTAGCGGCGTGCGCCGGGGCGTGGCTGGCCGGGGTGCAGCCGCTGGCGGCGATGCAGAACTCCGGCCTGGGGTACTGTCTGGAGGTACTGACCTCGCTGCACCTCCTGTATCGCCTGCCGCTGCCCATGCTGGTGTCGGACCGGGGCGCCGAGGACGACTTCGAGGAGCACCGCATCTTGGGCCAGCGCACCCGCACCCTGTTGGATCTCTTCCATGTGCCGTGGCGTGAGGCCGGGCCGGAGGGCGAGGACGAGGAGGCGGAGTGGTTGATGGTCACCAGTCAGAGCCGCGGGTGCCCGGCGGTGCTGCTGGTCGGTCTGGGGCGGGACTCATGACCCGCGCCGAGGTCATTGCCCGGGTGCTGGCGTCGCTGGGCGATGAGGATGTCGTGGTGGCGGCGGACGGGGCGATCGCCCGGGAGGCGTACCGGGCGTTGGATCGGCCCCGCACCTTCTACATGCTGGGTTCCATGGGGCAGGTGGCGTCGATTGCTCTGGGCCTGGCAATGACCAGGCTGGAGCGGGTGGTTGCGCTGGACGGCGACGGCAACCTGCTCATGGGTTTCGGGGGGCTCGCCCTGGTGGGCGGGTTGAAGCCGCCAAACCTCTACCAGCTGGTGCTGGACAACGGCAGCTACGCCACCACCGGCGGACAGCCGGCTCTCTCCCGGCAGGTGGACCTGGCCGCGGTGGCTGCCGCCGCCGGGTATGCGTGGGCGCGCCGCTGCCACGCGCCCCAGCAGGACTCGTCCGCACTCGAGCAGTGGCTGGCGGCGCCCGGGCCGGCCTTCCTCGACGTCGCCATCACCCTTGACGACCCTCGCCCGGCGCCGCGCATCCCCATGACCCCTGAGGAGATGGCAAGCCGCTTCCGGGCGGCGCTGGGGTGAGCCGGAGAGGGGGGAGATGGTGACACGCGTCGTGCTGGTAATGGTGGCTGTGATCGTGGTCGGGGGATGTGTGTCTCTGACCCCGTATCGGACCGTCCGCCAAACGGTGCCGCCCGAGCGCTTCGTCGAGGTCGGCGGCCGGGCGGTGCACGTCGAGCAGTGGGGCAGCGGCGATGCCCTGGTGCTGTTGCACGGCTTCGGGGGCTCCAGCTACTCCTGGCGCCTGGTGGCGCCGGAGCTGGGCCGCGAGTACCGCGTCGTCGCCCCGGACCTCAGCGGCTTCGGCTGGACGCAGCGCGTGACCGCGCGGGAGGCATACACCCTCGAGGGGCAGGCGCGCCTGGTCATCGGGGTGATGGACGCGCTGGGGATCGAGCGCGCGCACCTGGCCGGGCACTCCTACGGCGGTGGCCTGGCGATGTGGCTGGCCGCCACGGCCCCCGACCGGGTCGCCTCGCTCATCCTGGTGGACTCGACGCTGCCCACCTACTCGGTGGAGCGACGGCGGAGTTGGGCCGGACTGCGCCCGGTCGCCTCGCTGTTCATGCGCTCGGTGGCGCTGCGGGAGCGTTTCGTACGTCGCGGCCTGGAGCGGTCCGTGTACGACTCGCGCATGATCAGCGACGAGATGGTGGCCGCCTACCTGGAACGGCTGAAGGTGGAGGGCGCCATCGACGCCTACCGGGGGCTCACGGCGCGGGTCGAGGGGCCGCCGCCGGTGGTCGACCTCACCGCCATCCGCCAGCCGACCCTGATCGTCTGGGGGCTGCAGGACGCTTTGCTCGCCTCGGCCTACGGCTCGCGGGCCGCCGAGAAGATCCCCGGCGCCTCATTCGTCGGCATCGACCGGTGCGGCCACCTGCCCATGGAGGAGCGTCCCGAGGAGTTCCTCGCCGCCGTGCGCGCCTTTCTCGGCCGGCAGTGACCTACTTCTGCGGGAACTTGGCCGGCAGCTCGGCGACCGCGGCGCGGTGCACCGTGTAGGTGAGCATCTTCAGGCGGACGAAGTCGTCGCGGAAGAAGTAGTACCCCTCGAATGCCCCGCGCCGGGAGGAACGCCCCGAGTCCTTGATCAAGAACCAGGTGTGTCCGTCTGCGGTCTTCGTCATCCCCACCAGGTGGATGCCGTGGTCGTCCTCGCTGGTGTGGTTGTCGAAGCGAAACTCGCGGGCGTGCTGGTCGATGTGATCCTGGGGGATGTCGTAGGAGGGCACCACGGCGATGTCGTGTTCGCCCCAGATGCCGGGCTCGGAGACGTCGCCGCCGATGGCGACGGTGAAACCGCGGGCCACGGCGCTTTCGAGGGCGGCGTACCACTCCTCCAGCGGGACGTTGTGGTAGGAGGCGTCGTGCCACCAGTTGTCAGGGACGTCGTACTCCCCCTGGGCGTAGAGGGGAATCGACAGGGTGGACATCATTTCCACGTAGTCGTCGAGGTCGAGGGCGACGACCTCGGCGAGGAAGCGGTGCGGCGTCATCGCCGTGCTCTGGTACTCGAAGCTCTCGGGCGGGCGGCCGAGGTGACGATCGAGAATCACGCGGGTCATCGCCTCCACCTGCTCCGCGTGCCCGAAGCCGTGCTCCTCGATCCAGCCGCCCAGGGCCTCAAGTTCGGTGATGAGCGCCGAGTGGTCGTGCCGGCCGTCGGCGGCGGTGACCCCCGGGTAGGCCGCGGCCGGCACCACGCCGTACAGCTTCCGGATGCGCGGGACGGTGTGGGACTCCGACCCTTCGGCGATCGGCTGATCGCCGCGGGCGCGCACGAAGCCCTTCATCTTCTCCACGTACTCCCAGTACACCGTCCAGATCTCCGAGAGCTTCGCCGCGCGCGCGTGCAGGCGGTGGATCTCCGACTCGTAGAACGACGTGGTGGAGAACGACCAGCAGGTGCCGGTCATGAACTGGGCGATGGGGGGAGGTGGAAGGCGGGGGAGAACGCCTGCGTCGAGGCGGGCTTGGCGATGCCGCGGGCGTCGAACCACAGCTCCTTCGCCTGCTTCTTTTTCTGCTCGCGCTTCGCCTTCTGCGCCTCGCGCACGGCGGCGGCGGCCTCTTCCGCGCGGGCGGCGGCGGCCTCGGCCTTGGCCTCCATGTCCTTGAGAACGGGGTCCTCCTGCTTGGGGACGTAGACGGCGGTGTCCCCGCCCGGCGCGGGGGTCACCTGCTGGGCGAAGCAGGGGAGGGCAGCGACGGCGATCACGGCGGCGACAACTCTCATATCTCATCTTTCTTCACTTCTCGAACATGCCCTCGACGGGCACGATGCGGATCTGTTTCCGCGGGATGCGCAGCGGGTAGCGGGCGATGATCGTATCCTCGGCGAGCACCGCGGCAGGCTTGGGGGTGTCGTAGGTGATCGCGCTGTCCGCGCCGGCCGCCAGCGCCTCGGCGAGAGCAGCAGCGTGCTCGGTGACGATGGCGATCACCATCGACTCCGCCCGGAAGTGCCGGCGGATGGCGGCGTTCACCTGCTCCCGCGTCACCTCCTGCATGGCGCGGCGAAAGCGCGCCAGGTGGCCCGGCGGCGCGATGGCGTAGAAGCGATCGTCGACGGCGTAGCCGAGGCGCGCGGCGGTGGTGTCGGCGAAGTGCAGCGAGTAGGTGGCGAGGAAGTCACGCGTGAGCTCGAACGACGCCTGGTCCAGGCCGTCCGCGGCGAGCCTCTCCAGCTCCCGCACGGCGGCGCGCAGGGCGAAGTGCGCCGCGTCGTTGGGCACCGGGCGGATCCACACCTCGAACAACTGCTGCCGGCGCGGTACGTTCACCGGCGGCATGGTGCGCCAGCCACCCTCGGGGAAGTGCTCAAGGTAGGAGTAGTCGCCGTAGTTGAGGCCGCGCGCCTCGCGGATTACCTGGTACAGGTGGGAGGACGAGTTACGGTGTTCGCCCAGCCATGAGTTGGCCACCCACAGGGGGTAGAAGTCGTCGTGGCCGCGGCGCACCGCCAGGGGAAAGCCGAAGGAGATGGCGGTGGCAGGGCCCGGCTTGGCGACGATGATCACCTGGCGGCCGCGCACGGCGATGGCGGGGGGCGGGGGCAGGGCTGGCACACCCGGCGGCAGCTGCGCCAGGGCGGCGAGCAGGCGGGCCGGCAGAGCCTCCTCGAAGCCGCCGCCGAGGCCCAGGGTGACGGTGTCGCGGGTGAAGTGCGTGCGGTAGAAGCGCCGCACGTCCTCGAGGGTGATGGCAGAGAGGCCGGCGACCGTGCCCACCGGCAGGTGGCCGTACGGGGTGCCGGCGAACAGGGTGGTGGCGAGCGCCGCCTTGCCCAGCTCCTCGTCGGAGCTGTAGCGCAGCGTGCGGGTGAGGTAGGCGAGGGAGCGCTGCCGCACCCGTTCCAGATCCTCCGGCGTGAAGGCGGGGTGCAGGATGGCGTCGAGCAGCAGCTCGGTGTAGGCGGCCAGGTTGTCGCGGTGCACGCGGCCGGTGAAGGTGACCTGCTCGACGTCCACCCGCACCCGGTACCCCGCCGCCATGGGGAAGAGCTGTTCCAGAATGGCGGCGTAGGAGTGCCGGGCGGTGGCTCCCTCGGCCATCAGAGTGGCCGTCAGGTAGGCAAGCCCCTCCTTGCCGGGCGGATCCACCTGCGAGCCGGCGGGGAAGGAGACGCTGAACGAGACGGTGGGGTCGGCGGGAACGGGGAGCAGCACCGGCGGCCTGGCCACGGGGGCGACCGTCTGCGGCGCGCTGCGCATACCGCTGCACGAGGCGAGCACGAGCGCGAATGCGACCACGGTCAGGACGCGCATCACTCCACCCCCTTCAACACCGCCACGGTGCTTCGCTCCGGGCGCAGGCGCGAGGCGGCGACGCGCTGCACGTGCGCCGGCGTCACCCTCTCCAGGGTGGCGAAGAACGTATCCACCGCCTCGATCTCTCCGGTGAGGGCGATCGGGCGCGCCAGCGCCCCGGCCAGACGGTCGGGGGTCTCCAGGCTCATGAGGAACGAGTAGCGCAGGTGCCGTTTGACCGCTTCCAAGCGGGCGGCCGGCAGTGCTTGACGCTGGAGTTCCGCCACGGCCCTCGCGAGCGCCGCCTCCACCGCCGGCAAGTGCTCCTCATCCGCCACCTGGGCGATCACCCCCCACAGACCGGGGTCGCGCCGCGCCTCGAACTGACTCATCAGGCGCTGCACCGTGCGCCGATCGAGCACGAGTTCGCGGTACAGCGGCGAGGTCGCTCCGGCGAGCACCTCTCCCAGCACCACCCCGGCCGCTACCTCGAGGTCGGCCGGGTCGAACGCCGGCGCTTTCCACATGGCCGCGAAAAGCGGCAGGGTGCGCCCCTCATACGCGACGTCCACGCGGCGGGGGGCCATCTGTTCGGGCTCCGCCGGCACCTGCGACGGCTTCCAGCCGGGCTGCCAGTCGCCGTAGTAGCGGCGAACCAGGGTGAGGGTGGCGGCAGGGTCGAGGTCGCCCGCGACCAGGATGACGACGTTGTCGGGCCGGTAGTAGCGGGTGAAGAAGGAGCGGGAGTAGTCCAGCATCCCGGGCATGGCGGCGATGTCGGCCTCGAAACCGATGGTCGTGTGCTTGTAGGTATGGGCATCGAAGGCGGTGTTGCGCAGTGCCTCCTCCAGCACCTCGAAGGGGTTGGTGCGCCCCTTGCGGTACTCGCCGTACACGGCGCCCGCCTCGGTCTGGAAGTCCTGCCCGGTGTAGGCCAGGTTCAAGAAGCGGTCCGCCTCCACGTCGATCACGCGCTCCAGATCCCTGGCGGCGAAGCTCAGGTGGTAGCAGGTGTAGTCGTCGGTGGTGTAGGCGTTGGCGTTGGCCCCCATGGCGGTGATCAGCCGGTCATACTCGCCCGACGGGAAACGCTCGGTGCCCCGGAACATCATGTGCTCGAAGAAGTGGGCAAACCCCGAGCGCCCGGGCTCCACCTCGTCGCGGCTGCCGGTGCGCACGATGGAGTAGTACGCCACCAGCCCCTCGGCCGGCATCGGCACGAGAATCACCGTCAAGCCATTGGGCAAGGTGTGGGACTCGAAGCGGTACGGAAACACGGCAGCGGATGCCAGCGCGCCCAGCAGGAGCAGCGCCGCCGGTAGCGCAACCTTGAGCTGCATGAGATCCCTCCCCAAGCGCCGCGGCGGTGCTCCGCCGGGCGCGGCAAGCATAGCGCGTGCGCGGAGGAGACCGCCTCGTTGCCCCCGACTCGGACACCCACACCGGCACCGACACCGTCACCGGCACGGACACGGGCAGAACCCGCCCTGCCATGACGCGGGGGCTGGGTGGGTGGGCGG
>JBBINC010000124.1:0-9281 GCA_037444085.1 Acidobacteriota bacterium
GTGGCCGTGACCGTGCCGGTGACCATGGCAGTGCCAATATCCACGATCCTACCCACACGGTGAGAGGATTCGGCCGTTCAGGGCCGGAACGCGTGCCGCGCCGACATCGGCCACGCGCGAGCGACGCCTGCTGGCGGGGGAAGAGCGTGGACTTGCAGGGCGAAGGCTTGGCCTACGGGGAAAGCGCGTCGAAATCGGCCAGCACCTCGCCGGCGTGTGCGCTGGGGTCGACCTCCTCGTAGGCCTTCAGGACCTTCCCGTCCCCACCCACGAGGTAGGAGATGCGCCGGGCGAACAACCTGCTGGGCGAGTCGGCCGCGCCCACCTGCACCCCGAGGGCGCGATCGGTATCCGAAAGGAGGCGGAAGGGGAACTTCTCCATCTTCACGAACTCGGCGTTGCTCTTGGGGTCGTCGAAGGAGATTCCGAACACCTCGACCCCGCGCTTGGTGAACTCGGCGAACGAGTCGCGGATCGTGCATCCCTCCTTGGTGCACCCGGGGGTCATGGCCTTCGGGTAGTACCAGAGCAGGTACGTCTTGCCGCGAAGGTCCGTGGACTTCACCGCGGTACCGGTATGATCCAGCAGATTCCAGGCCGGAAACGGCTCACCGGAGGCCAGAAGCCCTCCAGCTGACACCGGACCCGCCAGCAACAAGCCACCCAACGCCGCAATCAAGGCCTTTGCCGTCACCTCGCAACCCTCCGCAACCGCCAACGCAGGCGGTATCCCGGCCATTTCCGGACCGTTCTCGCTCACGCCCCGAACTTGGCGAGCTTGCCGGCGGCGGCCAGCGCCTCGGCGATGAGGAAACGCAACGGCTGGCGCCCCAGCCCCCCGGCCAGACACCCCGCCTCGGAGAAGGCCTCCACGCCGTCTCGAAAAACCCTCCCCGGCGACCACACAACCCCCGGCACCGGGTGCCACGAATGCGCCTTGAACGACCACGGGGTGGAGTGGTCGGCGGTCACCACGACTGCCTCGAAACCCGGCCGTAGCAATTCGGGCAGCAACGAATCCACCTCCTCGATGACCCTCAGCTTGCGAGCGAAGTCGCCGTCTTCGCCGGCCTTGTCCGTGTACTTGACGTGCACGAAGAAGAAGTCATGCTCCCCCCACGCCTGGCCAATGGCAGCGGGAAACTCGGCGAGTTGCTGCGGTGCGGGCGGCATCTCCATTCCGACCAGGCGAGCCAGACCCCGGTACATCGGGTAGGTGGCGATGCACACCGGCCGCAGGCGGAACCTCTCGCTCATCGAGGGAATCGCCGGCAGGGTGTCGAAGCCGCGCAACAGAAGCATGTTGGCTCGCTCCTCCCGAGCCAGGAGGCGGCGCGCCTCGGCGACGAAGGCCGTCACCTGAGCGGCTGTGCGCCGCGACGCCTCGTCGAGAGCCGTGGCGGCAAGGGGCTCCACGCCGACCCGCTGGGGATCCGTGTCGCTCACCCGGTGTCCGAGGCCCTCGCCGCGCAGGACCAGCACCCCGCGGTGCTCCGACTCGGTCTCGACGAACAGTTCGATTCCCGTCGGCGCAGGAATCCCGCGCAAGGCGGCGACCAGGCGCTGGTTGTCGGCGGTCGGGAGACGACCGGCTCGGCGATCGATGATCCTGCCCTCGCCGTCCACCGTGCAGAAGTTGAAGCGTGCCGCCACATCTTGGCGCCGCAGGGGGAATTCGATGCCGATGGCGGAGAGGACGCCCCGTCCGATCTCGTACTCGCTGGGATCGTAGCCGAACAATCCCAGATGCCCGGGACCCGAGCCCGGCGTGATGCCCGGTCCGACCGGATCGAAGCGACCACAGCAACCCTCCCGCGCCAACCGATCCAGGTTGGGCGTGGCCGCTGCCGACAGTGGCGTCGCTCCGTCGCCGTCCCGTGGCAGGTCGCCGAGCCCATCCAGGACCAACCACAGAATCCGGGAATCGGTTTGCTGCGCCTGTTGCTCCACCATCACCATGGGGTCCATGCTGCGCCTCCAGCAAGACAGGATAGCGATTTCCCGTGAGGCTGACGAGCGGCCCTATACTCTCCACCCCATGCCGCGAACCATCCCCTCGACCCCCCCGCCTCCGCGCATCGCCCCACCCGGCCCGAGCGACCGGGTGCTGGTCCTCGCCCCCCATCCGGACGATGAGTCCATCGGCGCCGGCGGCCTGCTGGCCCTGGCGCGCCGGGCGGGCGCCACCTCGCGCGTGGTGATCACCACCTCGGGCGAGAACAACCCGTGGGCGCAACGCGCCTTCGAGCGCCGCGTGGTCCTGGACTCCCGCGCCCGCATCCGTTTCGGCGGACGGCGAGAGGAGGAAGCTCTCGCGGCCCTGGCTGCGTTGGGTATCGACCGCGCCGCGGTGTCCTTCCTCAGGCTCCCGGATCAGGGGCTGACCCACCTGCTGCTCCGCGACCCCGCCGGCCTCTGCGCTCGACTGGCCGAGGAGATCGCGAGGTTTGCTCCCACCGTGCTGGTTGCTCCGTCAGCGGAGGACCTCCATCCCGATCACTCGGCGTTGGCGGTCGCCACCGAGCTGGCCATCGGCCGGTCGAAAGGCGCCGTGACCCGCCCGGCGACGCTGGCGTTCGTCGTGCACAACCCTCGCCGCCGGCGCGGCCGCCTGGCCGGCCTGCCGCTCGATGAGGCCGGCGTCGCCTGCAAGCAGGCGGCGATCGCGCGTCACGCCAGCCAGCTCGTCCTGCGCAGCGGCTTCCTGCGTTCCTTCGCCGCGCCCGAGGAGAGTTTCCTTGCCACTCTGCTGCCCGCGCCATCGCCCCCCCACCCCGTGGAGAGCGTGTTCTGGGGAGAGGACGACCTCACCCTTGGCCTCAGACCGCGGCTCAAGGCCAGGGCATTCGGCCGCCCGGCCCTCCTCCTCCTTCCCGGCAGCGCCTCCCGGCCAGCGATCGCCGCACCCCTGCCGCGGTCGGGAGGGCGCAGCAGGCTGACCGAGCGCGCTACGGCCGTGCCGGCCGGATGCGGCGAGGTCCGTCGCAGAGGGTCGCGCCTGGAGCTGATCCTGCCGGCCCGCATGTTCTCCAACGAGGACGTTCTCTTCATCAAGCTGGAGCGCCGCTTCGGCTTCTTCGACGAGGCCGGCTGGGTGCGTGTCGATCGCCCCGGCGGCGGTGGAGCCGCCTGATCTCAATGCGAGTGCAACGGCGGCCCCCCCGCTCGCTGATGCCCGGCGACGAGAGGTTGCTGGCCACGACCCCGGGGAGGGCGCAGCGCGCGGCTTGACGGGTGGCGGGGTGATGCGTACCATCCGCATGTGAATTTGGGCACGAGGGGGGATGGATGACCGCCCAGTACATCCCAGTCATCATGGCCTTTACCTTCGCCGCCGCGGTTGCGGCGACGTTCGTGGTGGCATCCAGGTTTCTGGGCCGGGGCCGGCTGCAGCCGCAGCGCAAGCTCGAGCCCTACGAGAGCGGTATGCCGCTGCTGGATGCCTCGCGCAAGCGCGTATCCATCAAGTTTTTCGTGGTCGCCATGGTGTTCATCATCTTTGACCTCGAAGTGGCTTTTCTCTTTCCCATCGCGGTGGCGGCGCGGGGTCTTCTCGCCGAGGGAGACACGCTGGTTCTCGTCGAAGTGCTCGCCTTCCTTCTGATTCTCGCGATCGGCTACGTCTACCTGTGGCGCGCCGGAGCCTTCGACTGGTCGCGAAGGGGGAGCAAGGCATGACCACCGCCGCCATCCACGCGGTTCCCGCCGAGCAGCTTGCCACAGTGACCTTTGATGCTTCCACGGAAGAGCGCATCGCCGAGTTGCTCACCCACTATCCCACGAGGAGAGCGGCGCTGTTACCGGTTCTGTGGCTGTGCCAGCAGCGCTACGGCTGGATCGCCCCGGGGGTGATCGAGGCCGTGGCTGCGCGGCTTGGTGAGAGCCCGGCGTTCGTCCAGGGTGTGGTGACCTTCTACACCATGTTCTACACCTCGCCGCCGGCCCGCTTCGTGCTGCAGGTGTGCGAGACCCTGTCGTGCGCAGTGTGTGGCGGCGCCGAGCTGGTGGAACACCTGAAAGCGAGACTGGGCATTGGCTTCGGCGAGCGTACGCCGGACGGCACCTTCCAGCTGGTGGGGGTGCAGTGCCTGGGGGCGTGCGGATCGGCACCGGTGGTGCAGATCAACGACGACTATTTCGAGAACCTCACCATCGACACGCTCGACGCCATCCTGGACGAGCTTTCGAAGCGAAAGGAAGCGTGAGCATGGAGCCGATCCTCCTGCGCGCCCGAGGTGTCCCCAACTCCCACAGCCTCGATACGTATCTGGCCGCGGGAGGCTACGAAGGGCTGAAGAAGGCCCTCGCCCTGGAGCCCGATGCGGTCACCAAGGAAGTGCTCGACTCGGAGCTGCGCGGGCGCGGCGGGGCCGGGTTTCCCACCGGTCGCAAGTGGACCTTCGTGCCCCGTGACCACCCCGGCCCACGTTACCTGATCTGCAACGCCGACGAGTCCGAGCCGGGTACGTTCAAGGACCGCGAGATCATCGAACACGACCCTCACCTGCTGCTCGAGGGCATCGCGGTCGCGTCCTACGCCATCCGCGCGAACACCGCCTACATCTACATCCGGGGCGAATTCGTGCGCTGGGCGGCGATCCTCGAGCAGGCGATCGCCGAGGCGCGGGCGCGGGGCATCCTGGGGAGTGAGGTCCTCGGCAGCGGCTACGGCCTCGACATCTGGGTCCACCGCGGCGCCGGCGCGTACATCTGTGGCGAGGAGACCTCGCTCATCGAGTCGCTGGAAGGGAAACGCGGCTTCCCGCGCCTGAAGCCCCCGTTCCCGGCGGTGGTCGGAGTCTTCGGCAAGCCGACGGTGGTCAACAACGTCGAGACGCTCGCCTGCCTGCCGTCGATCCTCACTCGCGGCGCTGCCTGGTTCGCCTCGATCGGCCGCCCCCGCAACACCGGCCCCAAGCTGTACTGCGTGTCCGGCCACGTGCGCCGCCCGGGGGTGTACGAGCTGCCGATGGGCGTCACCTTCCGCGAGATCATCGAGGAGCACTGCGGCGGCGTGCGTGACGGGCATCGCCTCAAGGCATTCTTCCCGGGCGGGTCCTCGGCGCCGGTGATGACGGCGGACCAGATCGACGTCAAGGCCGACTTCGACGCCTGTGCTGAGGCAGGTTCCATGTTGGGCTCGGGCGGGGTGATCGTCCTGGACGACAGCGTCGACATGGTGGAGGCGGCGGCCAACCTCGCCCACTTCTACGCCCACGAATCGTGCGGACAGTGCACGCCGTGCCGGGAGGGCTCCGACTGGGCCAGGGACATCCTCGACCGCATCGTGGCCGGCCACGGGCGACCGGAGGACCCCCAGACGCTGCTGCGCATCTGCAACTACGCCTCCCAGGGAATGACCATCTGCCCCCTCGGCGATGCCTTTGCGCTTCCCATCTCGTCCATCGTCAAGAAGTTCCCCCAGGAGTTCGAGCGCCACATCGCCGCCGCGACACCGCGTCCGCCGAAGAAGCTGCCGGTGCTGCCGTGGGCCGGGCCTCGCCCCGGCTTCGACGGCCGATAGGAGAGTCAGAGGATGCCCAAAGTCACCATCGACGGGACCGCCGTGGAGGTGCCTGCCGGAACCAACCTCATCGAAGCGGCCAGGCTGGCGGGCGTCGACATCCCGTACTTCTGTTACCACCCGCACCTCTCCGTGGTCGGCCAATGCAGGATCTGCATGGTGGAGGTGGAAGGGGCGCCGCGCCTGGCCATCGCCTGCGCCACTCCAGTCACCGACGGCATGGTCGTTCGCTCCGAGACCTCTCCCCGCGTCAAGGAAGCGCGCGACGCGGTGATGGAGTTCCTCCTCGCCAATCATCCGCTTGACTGCCCGGTGTGCGACCAGGCGGGGGAATGCCTGTTGCAGGACCACTCCTTCAGCGAGGGGCGCGATACCACCCACATGGTCGAGACGCGGCGGACCTTCCCTGGCTTCGAGCGGCGCCTCATCGGCCCGCACATCATCCAGAACCAGAACCGCTGCATCCACTGCTCCCGCTGCATCCGCTTCACCCAGGAGATCTCCGAGACCGCCGCGCTGACCTACAAGTCGCGGGGGAATCACGCGTACATAGACACCTTCGATGGGCAGCCGCTCACCGATCCGTTTTCGGCGTGCACCGCCGACGTGTGCCCGGTGGGGGCGCTGACCGTCCGAGAGTTCCGCTTCCGCAAGCGAGCCTGGAAGCTGCGCTCGACGCCATCGGTGTGTCCGGGGTGTTCGATCGGCTGCAACCTGTGGATCGACCACCACGAGCGCACCGTGTTCCGCTTCACACCGCGCGAGAACGAGGCCGTCAACGCCACCTGGTTGTGCGACTACGGTCGCTTCCTGGCCGAATCCCTCAACGAGGCCCAGCATTTGCACCCGCTGCACCGCGTCGAGGGGCAGTTGCGGAAGGTGTCGTGGGGAGAGGCGATTCGAGCCCTGGCGCTGGACCTGGGCGCCGCGCGCACTTTGCGAGTCGTCGCTGCGGGCACCCTCTCCAACGAGACGTTGTTCCTGGCGCGCGAACTGTTCGTCCGCCACCTCAAGGGAGAGCTGGTGGTGGCGGTGCACGACGGGGCGCCCCGCCGCATGAAGAATGCCAGGGGCCAGTGGCTGCGCTCCCGCGATGCCCACCCCAACAGCGAGGGTGCGCGGCGGCTGGGTCTCGAGCTGGTGGACGGCGAGCGTCTCGCCCGCTTCCTCTACGGCGCAGCGGATCTCACGGTCATTCTCGATCCCGCCGCACACCCCTACCTGGCGACCACCGAGGCCCTACAACTGCTGCGGGTCAGCCCCACCCTGGCGCTGGCGCGCACCAATCATCCGATCGCCGAGGTCGCCTCCTGGCTCCTCCCGGTCGCCTCACTGGCGGCCGACGAGGGCACCTTCACGGCCTCCGGGGGAAAGGTCCAGCGGTTCGAACCCGCGGTGGCCCCCGCCGGGGAGGCGAAGCCGGGGTGGCAGATCGTGCATCTGCTGGCGCGCGGTATGGGCGTGACCTCCCTGGACCTCGCCTCCCCCGCCGCGGTCTTCGCCGCCATCGCCGCCAGGGACAGGGCCTTCGCCGGCCTGTCGTGGCACGACCTCGGCGGCAAGAGCCGCAGCTCGTACCGGGAGCACCAGCATGTGGGCTGAACTCGCCGTCACCGCCGCGAAGCTGCTGGCCGTCGCCGTCGTCCTGCTCACCTGCGTTCCCATCATGGTATGGGTGGAGCGGCGAGGCGCGGCGTTCATCCAGGACCGCCTGGGACCCAACCGCGTCGGACCGATGGGGCTGCTGCAACCGGTGATCGATGCGGTGAAGCTCTTCTTCAAGGAGGATCTGACGCCCGGCGGGGTCAACCCGATCCTCTACACCCTCGCCCCGATGGTGTCGATGTTCGTGGCCCTGGTCACCTTCATCGTCATCCCCTTCTCCGCCGACGCTGGCGTCGAGGTGTTCGGGGTAGCGTTGCAGGGGATCCACGTGGCACCTGATCTGGGGGTGGGAGTGCTGTACCTGCTTGCCATTTCCTCCCTGGGGGTGTACGGCATCGTCCTCGCCGGCTGGTCGTCCAACAACAAGTACTCGCTGCTGGGAGGGCTGCGCTCCTCCGCTCAGCTCCTCTCCTACGAGCTGTCCCTCACCCTGGCGGTGGTCGGGGTGATTCTGGCCACCGGTTCTTTGAACCTCCAGGAGGTCATCTCCCGACAGGGGCCCGAGGTCTGGAAGTGGCACGCCCTCACCCAGCCCATCGGTTTCATCGTCTTCCTGATCGCCGCCTTCGCGGAGACCAACCGCCTGCCCTTCGACCTTGCCGAGGCGGAGACCGAGCTGGTGGCCGGCTACCACGTCGAATACTCCTCGATGCGCTTCGCATCGTTCTTCATGAGCGAGTACATCAATATCGTGACCATCTCGGCGCTCACGGTGACGCTGTTCCTGGGCGGGTGGCAGGTGCCCTGGCTGACCGCCACACTCGCCGGCTGGCCGCTGCTGCTGGTCTCGGTGGCCGCCTTTGCGGTCAAGGTCGCCTTCTTGCTTTCCCTGTTCGTGTGGGTGCGCTGGTCGCTCCCCCGTTTCCGCTACGACCAGCTCATGCAGTTGGGCTGGAAGGGATTGTTGCCCCTCGCCGCACTCAACCTCCTGATCGTCGGCGTTGCCATGAGTCAGGGGTGGATGTGATTCGGACCCGCCTTTCCCGCCGTGGAGGAGGACGCTGATGGAACTGGCCGTCTTCTACGTGGCGGCGGTGGTGGCCGTGGCGACCGGCGTCATCGCCGTCGCCCACCGCAACCCCGTCGTCAACGTCATGTCGCTGGTGGTGACGTTCTTCTGCGTCGCCGTGTGCTACGCCCTGCTGGCCGCCCCTTTCCTGGCGGCGGCGCAGATCCTGGTCTACGCGGGAGCAATTCTGGTGCTGTTCCTGTTCGTTGTGATGCTGCTCAACACCCCCCTGCCCGGCACCGACCAGCCACGCCACCTGCAGCGCATCTTCGGCCTGGCCGCCGCGGTTCTCGTCGGCCTGGGTGGCGCGGCGCTGGCCCTCGTCGCCGCCCCCGGAGCGAGCGGCCCCGCGGCCGAGGGCACGGCAGTGGCCGTCGGCCGCCTGCTGGTGGGGCCCCACCTGTTCGCCTTCGAACTGGTGTCAGTGCTGCTGCTGGCGGCGCTGGTGGGCGCCATGGTGCTGGTCAAGAGGAAGGCGTGAGTCGATGAGCGTGCCCACCACCCATTTCGTCACCCTCGCCGCGGTGCTTTTCGCCGTCGGGGCAGGAGGCGTACTGCTGCGCCGCAGCGGCATTTCCATCCTGCTCGGCATCGAGCTCATGCTCAACGCCGTCAATCTCATCCTCGTCGCCTTCGCCCGCCAGCACGGCCACCTGGACGGCCAGGTGTTCGTCTTCTTCGTCATGGCCGTGGCCGCCGCCGAGGTGGCCGTGGGGTTGGCGCTGCTGGTCGCGATCTTCAGGCACCAGCAGTCGATCGACGTTGACCGCCTCAACGTCCTGCGCTGGTAGGAGGTGGAGATGCTCGACGTCCTCTGGCTCGTGCCCGTACTCCCCCTCGCCGGCGCCCTCGTCCTGCTTGTTGGCGCGCGCCGCTTCGATCACCGCGCGACGGCTGTCGTGGGGGTCGGCTCGGTCGGCCTGTCCCTCGCGGTGGCGCTTGCCGCCCTCGCCAGCTTCGCCGGCCTCCCTGAGAAGCTATTCGTGCAGAAGCTGTTCGGCTGGATCGCGACAGGCGACGTGGCGCTCGACTTCGCCCTGCGGTTGGACCCGCTGTCGGCGGTGATGCTCTTCTTCGTCACCT
>JBBINC010000125.1:0-9045 GCA_037444085.1 Acidobacteriota bacterium
TTGGGAGGGCGGAGAGCGGAGCCCCCCGCGCAAGAGAGCTTGGGGGGCCGGCGAAGATTCGTCTCAAACAGGCAAGCTTTTACAACGCGCGGGGGCTGGGTGGGAGGTTGGGTGGGGTGGTTGGAGGCGAGATTCGAGGCGCGTGCGGCTATGCCGCCGCGCCGAGGGGGGGCACGGGGGGTTTCGCGGCGGAGGCGAGCGGAGGACGGCTTGGCCGTCCGTAGCGTGGGGGTTCGGGGGGCTGGAGCGCGGGCGGTTGGGAGGGCGGAGAGCGGAGCCCCCCGCGCAAGAGAGCTTGGGGGGCCGGCGAAACCCCCCGACTAAGGATGGTGCCGAAGGCCGGACTCGAACCGGCACGGCTTTCGCCACACGCCCCTCAAACGTGCGCGTCTACCAATTCCGCCACTTCGGCATTTGGGTTCATTGTTGCGGCTCCTCGGCCGGGGGCTGTGCGGGCGTCGGGACGTCTTCAGCCGGCTGGGCGGCAGGCTTCGCCGGCGCTGTGCTCACCGGAGTGCCCTTGACGCCGCTGGTTACCGACTTGGCGCCCCGCGCCGTGACCACCGAGAGACCGATGCACAGGGCCACGAACGCGACGAACGATGCGGTGGTGAGCTTGTGCATCAGCGTGGTGGTGCCACGGGGTCCGAAGGATTGCTGTGCCATCCCGCCGCCGAACGCCGCGGCCACGTCGGAGCCCTTCCCCTGCTGCAGCAAGACCACCAGGATCAGGAAGATGCACACGATGATGTAAAGAATCAGCAGCAGGGTGAACACGTTGGCCGCTCCTTGGCTACCGGGCGGACGACACCCGTCCAGCAGCAGCTTGGATGATAGCGAAAAACCCCCCGACGTCAAGGCTGGCGCCGCCCACGAGTGCCCCATCCACGTCGCCTTCACGGAGCAGATCGGCGGCATTGTCGGGCTTGACGCTACCGCCGTAGAGGATGCGCAGGCGCGAGGCCGCCTCGCCGCCAAAGTGCTCGCGGGCGCGGTCGCGGAGGTACGCGTGGGCCTCCTGAGCCTGCGCGGGGGTAGCAGTGTGGCCGGTGCCGATGGCCCACACCGGTTCGTAGGCGATGGCGAGGCGGGCAGGGCCGAGGCGGCCGAGGTCACGGGTCTGCGCCTCCAGCACCGCGAGGGTCTCGCCTGCCTGGCGCTGGGGGAGCGTTTCCCCCACACAGAGGATGGCGTTGAGGCCTCCCTCCTGGGCGGCGGCAGCGCGCCGGACAGCGGTCTCGCTGGTCTCGCCGAAGAACTGGCGGCGCTCGGAGTGCCCGACGATGACCCAGCTCACGCCGAGCTCGACAAGCATCCCCACCGACACCTCGCCGGTAAAGGCCCCCTTGTCTTCCCAGTGGCAGTTCTGCGCGCCGAGCGCCAGCGGCGATCCCACGGCGATGACGGCCGCTGCGGCCAGGGAGGTGTGCGGCGGGCACACCACCACCTCCGGCCCGTCGCGAGGAACGCGGGGCAGCAGCTCCTCCAGGAATGCCTGCGTCCACGCGCAGTTGCCGTGCATCTTCCAGTTCCCGGCGATCAGCGGGCGGCGGTGCATCACCCGACCTCGAGCACGGCGACTCCTGGCAGCGTGGCGCCGCCCAGCAGCTCCAGCGAGGCCCCGCCGCCGGTAGAGACGTGGGAGAGCCGGCCGGCGACGCCGGCCTGGTGCACGGCGGCGACGCTCTCGCCGCCACCCACCACGGTGAACGCCGGGCTCGCCGCCAAGGCGCGGGCGATGGCCAGGGTGCCGGCGGCAAACTGTGGTCGCTCGAAGACGCCGGCGGGCCCATTCCAGAACACGGTGCGCGCCGCGCCGAGGGCCGCCACGATGCGGGCAACGGTGGCAGGCCCGATGTCAAGGACCATCTGGTCGGCAGTGATGCCGTCGGCTGGCACCACGCGGCCGGCCGCTGCATCCGCGCCTGGAGCAACCACCACGTCGTCGGGCAGGATCACCGCAGCCCCGCGCTGGGCGGCGCGCGCGAGGATGTCGCGGGCGGTATCGACCAGGTCGCGCTCCACCAGCGAGGTGCCGATCTCGCCGCCCCTCGCCAGCATGAAGGTGTTGGCCATGCCTCCGACCAGGGCCAGAACGTCGGCCCTGTCCACGAGCGCCTGCAGCGCTTCCAGCTTGCCGGAGATCTTGGCGCCGCCGACCACCGCCACGAATGGCCGCTCGGGGTGGTCCCGCACCGTGGTCAGAGCGCGCAGTTCGCGCGCCATGAGCGGCCCGGCGGCGCGAGCGGCAAACAATTCTGCCACCCCCGCGGTGGAGGCGTGCGCGCGGTGCGCGGTGCCGAACGCGTCGTTGACGTAGACCTCGGCGAGGCGGGCGAGACGGGCGCAGAACTCCGGGTCGTTGCCGGTCTCCCCGGGTTCGAAGCGCAGGTTCTCCAGCAGCAGTACGTCGCCCGCCCGGGCAGCGGTGGCCGCCGCCGCCGCCACCGGCCCGGCCACGTCCGGCACGAACCCCACCGGGCGCCCGGCATGCCGGGAGAGCACGGGGGCCACCGGCGCCAGCGACAGGGCGGGATCCGGCCTGCCCTTGGCGCGGCCCAGGTGGGAGCAGGCGATGACGATGGCCCCCCGCCCGGCGAGCAGGCGTACGGTGGGAGCCGCCTCGCGCACGCGGGTGTCATCCGCGACTGCCCCGTCCTTGAGCGGCACGTTGAGATCCAATCGCAGCAGCAAGCGCTTGCCCGAGACCTCCAGGGATTCGATGGAACGCAGCGGTTTCATGGCCGTGGCGTCCGCCTACGCCTTGACGTACAGCCGCGCGATGTCGACGCAACGGGCCGCGTAGGCGTACTCGTTGTCATACCAGGACAGCACCTTGCCCATGCGTTCGCCGATCGCCATGGTGGCCAGGGCATCGACGATGGAGGAGGCGGTGGTACCGCGGAAGTCGATGGAGACCAGCGGCTCCTCGCACACCTCCAGAATCCCCTTGAGCGGGCCGGCGGCGGCGGCGCGGAAGGCGTCATTCATGGCCGCCGCGGTGATGCTCTTGCCAGAGGTGAAGGTGAAGTCCACCAGCGACACGTCGAAGGTGGGCACCCGGACCGCCTGGCCGTCCAGGCGCCCTTTCAGCTCGGGGAAGACCTCGGCCATGGCGCGGGCGGCGCCGGTGGAGGTGGGGATCATCGACACGCCGGCGGCGCGGGCGCGGCGCAGGTCCTTGTGGGGCAAATCGAGGATGCGCTGGTCGTTGGTCATGGCGTGGACGGTGGTGAGCAGGCCGTGCTCGACGCCGAAGGTCTCGTTGAGGACCTTGACCACCGGGGCAAGGCAGTTCGTGGTGCAGGAGCCGTTGGAGACGATGAGATGTTTGCCCGCCTCAAGCGCCGTGTGGTTCACGCCGAAGACGACGGTGAAATCGACGCCCTTGGCGGGGGCGGAGATGACCACGCGACGGGCGCCGGCGTCCAGGTGCGCCCTGGCTTGCTCGGCCTTGGTGAAGCGGCCCGAGCACTCGAGCACCAGGTCGATGCCGAGCTCCTTCCACGGCAAGTTGGCCGGGTCGGGGATGGCGGTGACCTTGACGGGCACCCCGTCCACGACGAGGCCGTCGGTGTTTGTGGCGACGGAGGAATCCCAGCGCAGATGAAGCGAGTCGTACTTGAGCAAATGCGCCAGCGTGGGGGCGTCGGTGATGTCGTTGATGGCGACAAACTGCAAGTCGGGGTCGCCGAACCCCTGCCGGAAAATGAGTCTGCCGATACGTCCAAAGCCGTTGATGGCGATGCGGATGGGCATGAATCGCCTCCTTTCGTGCCTGGCAAGTATATCGGTGCCCGATTTCTTCCCGCAAATCGCCAGGCGATAGCGGGGGAGCTACCATGGCGCCATGTTGACCACCCGGGTTTCACCGCTGGGCTGGCGCGATGGCTTGCAACTTCTGGATCAGCGAGAGCTTCCAGGCCGCGAGCGGTGGCTGGCGGTCGCTGGCGCGGCGACCGCGGCGCGCGCCATCCGCTCACTGGTCGTGCGCGGCGCGCCCGCCATCGGCCTGACCGCCGCTTACGCCATGGCCGCGGAGGCTAGCCGAGACGACGATCTACGGCGGCTGCGCCGCGCCGGCCGCGCACTGGCCGCCGCCCGGCCCACCGCCACCAACCTGGCGGTGGCGGTGCGTCAGGTGCTGGCGGCCTGCGAGGCGGCGGTGGCCGGGGAGCGGGCGGCGGCGGCGTTGACCGCGGCGCGGGCGCTGCACGAGGCGGACGCGGTGGCGTGCGAGGCCATCGCCTTCCACGGCGCGGCGCTCTTTCCCAAACCCGTGGCGCTGCTGACGCACTGCAACGCGGGCGCCCTGGCGACGGGGGGGGTGGGCACGGCGCTCGGGGTGGTGCGGGCGCTGCACGCCCAGGGCCGACTGGTGCACGTGTACGCCTGCGAGGCGCGGCCGGTGTTGCAGGGAGCCCGGCTGACCGCCTGGGAGCTCTTGCAGGACGGCATCCCGGTGACCGTGCTGGCCGACTCGGCGGCCGCCACCCTGCTGGCACGCGGGCGCGTGCAGGGCGTCGTCGTCGGGGCCGATCGCATCGCCGCCGATGGCGCCGTCGCCAACAAGGTGGGCACCTACCCACTGGCGGTGCTGGCGGCGCGCCACGGCGTGCCCCTGGTGGTGGCGGCGCCGACCACCACCTTCGACCTGGATTGCCCTGAAGGCGCCGCAATTCCCATCGAGGAGCGCGCCGGCGACGAAGTCCGCCGCTTCCGCCGATGCCGCGCCTGTCCTGCCGAGGCGGGGGTGTTCAACCCGGCGTTCGATGTCACCCCTGCCGATCTTGTCCACGCCATCGTCTCGGAGCGCGGCGTTGCCTCACCGGTGACCGCTGCGGCGGTACATCGGGTGGCGCTGTGACAGCGCCGCCACCGCCGTCCACAGGGGGAGCGGCACCGCTCACCCTGGGGATCGAGACCTCCTGCGACGAGACCGCTGTCGCGGTGTTGAAACCGGACGGGGCAGTGGCGCTGAACCTGGTCTCGTCGCAAGTGGCGGCCCACGCCCCCTACCTGGGGGTGGTGCCGGAGGTGGCGTCACGTCGGCACCTTGAGGCCTTGCCACGACTGCTTGCCGAGGCGGATCGGAGTGTTGGCTTGGGCGGGGTGGAACTGGTGGCGGTCACGTGCGGCCCCGGTCTGATCGGCGCACTGCTGGTGGGCACGAGCTTCGCCTCGGCCTACGCCTGGGCGCGGGGGCTACCCCTGGTCGGGGTCGACCACCTCGAAGGCCACCTCGTGTCACCGTTCATCAGCCTGGACGGAAAGCCAGCGGTGCCGTTGCCGGATCGCGGCCTGACGCTGGTGGTGTCGGGGGGACACTCGAGCTGCTTCTTGATGGACGGAGGCGAAACGCGGCCGCTCAACCGCACCCGCGACGACGCCGCCGGAGAGGTGTTCGACAAGGTGGCGGCGGCGCTGGGGCTGGCCTATCCTGGCGGCCCGATCATCGACCGGCTTGCCGAGGGCGGCGATCCCCACGCCTTCTCGTTCAGCGCCCCCCGCATCAAGGATCCGCATGGAGTGCTCGACTATTCCTTCTCCGGGCTGAAAACGGCGACCATCCGCACCGCCGCCGAATTGGGGTGCGTGCCGCTGGTGGACGCTGCACAGCCGCCGCAGATCGCGCTCGATCTCCTCGCCTCCTTCCGCCACACAGTGGTGACCTGGCTGCTGGCGCCCGTGCCGGAGCTGCTGCAGCGGTACCGTCCCCAGGCGCTGGCGGTGTCGGGCGGCGTGGCAGCCAACGCCGAGCTGCGCCGTCGCATTCACGCTCTCGGGGAGACCAGCGGGGTTCCCGTCATCCTCCCTCCCGTCGCCCTCACCACCGATAACGCCGCCATGATCGCCAGAGCCGGGCAATTGCGGGCTCTGGCCGGCCGCCTGGATGATCCATTCACGTTGCGCGCCTATCCGCGCGCTCTCTTCAAGGGAGGGTCGGATTCCCGCGGCCGCCCCACCTTTCCGGCCCTGTAGACGCCTTCGGGTCGGGCGGAAATTCGTATAAAATCTCATGTTCGCGCCTCGCGGGCAGGGGGATCCGGGTTGAGTCAGCAACGAGTCCGCAACTTCTGCATCATCGCCCATATCGACCACGGCAAGTCGACCCTGGCCGATCGCCTGCTGGAGCGCACCGGCGCGCTCCCCGAGCGGGAGATGATGGAGCAGGTGCTGGATTCCATGGATCTGGAGCGGGAGCGGGGCATCACCATCAAGGCGCATGTCGTGTCGTTGAAGTATGCGGCCCGCGACGGCCTGAGCTATATCTTGAATCTCATCGACACCCCCGGACACGTGGACTTCTCCTACGAGGTGTCGCGATCGCTGGCGGCCTGCGAGGGGGCGCTCCTGGTCGTGGACGCCTCCCAGGGGGTGGAGGCGCAGACGCTCGCCAACGCCTACCTGGCGGTCGAGCAGGGCCTGCAGATCATCCCGGTCCTCAACAAGATCGATCTCCCGCAGGCCGACCCTGCCAGGGTCAAGGAACAGATCGAACACGTGGTGGGGCTCGATGCCAGCGACGCCCTGGAGATCTCCGCCAAGACCGGGAGGGGGGTCGAGGAGGTGTTGGAGGCGTTGGTGACCCGCGTGCCTCCGCCGCCCGGACAGGCGGATGCGCCGCTGCGGGCGCTGGTGTTCGACGCCTCATACGATCCGTACCGGGGGGTGCGCTGCCTGGTGCGGGTGGTGGACGGCCGCGTCCGGCGGGGCGAGAGGGTGCGCTTTCTCGCCTCCGGGCGCGACGCGGAGGTGGAGACGGTAGGGGTGTTGACGCCGCGGGCGGTGGCGCAGGACGAGCTGGGGACGGGCGAGGTGGGGTTTGTCTTTGCCGGCATCAAGGACATCCACCAGGTGCGCATCGGCGACACCCTGACCGACGCCCGCCGGCCGGCCGACACCCTCCTGCCCGGTTTTCGCGACGCCAAACCCATGGTCTTCGCCGGCCTGTACCCGGTCGATGCGGCTCAGTTCGAGGAACTTCGGGACGCGCTCGCGAAGCTGGCGCTCAACGACTCCGCCTTCACCTTCGAAGCCGACACCTCGCAGGCGCTGGGTTTCGGCTTCCGGTGCGGTTTCTTGGGGTTGCTGCACATGGAGATCGTGCAGGAGAGGCTGGAGCGGGAATTTCGACTGGAACTGATTACCACCGCGCCCAACGTGGCCTATCGCGTGAAGACCAAGGCCAGCCAGATGGTGGAGGTCGAGAACCCCGCGCAGCTCCCCGACCCCGGGCGCATCCAGCTCATCGAGGAACCCATCATCGTGGCCACTATCCTCACGCCGGAGGAGTTCCTCGGGGCGGTTCTGAAGCTCGTGGAAGGCAGGCGCGGCGAGCAGACCAGGTTCGAGCACCTGGGTGGCGGTCGGGTGCTACTGGAGTACCGCCTGCCGCTCGCCGAGGTGGTGCTCGACTTCTATGATAAGTTGAAGTCCTGCTCCCGCGGCTACGCGTCGTTCGACTATCACGTCGCGGGGTACCAGGAGGCCGATCTCGTGAAGTTGGACATCCTCGTCAACGGGGAACCGGTGGACGCTCTGGCGCTGATCGTGCATCGGGCCTCCGCCTATCCCCGCGCCCGCACCCTCGCAGCCAAGCTCAAGGAAATGATCCCGCGCCAGCTTTTCGAGGTGGTCATCCAGGCGGCGATCGACACGCGGGTGATCGCGCGCGAGACGGTCAAGGCGCTGCGCAAGAACGTCATCGCCAAGTGCTACGGCGGCGACATCACTCGTAAGCGCAAGCTTTTGGAGCGGCAAAAGGAAGGCAAGAAGAGGTTGAAGCGCCTGGGCCGCGTCGACATCCCCCAGGACGCTTTCCTGGCTGTTCTCAAGGTGGAGACATGAAGCGGGGCAAACTGTTTCGCGAGTACTACGAGGCCATTCTGGTGGCGGTGATCTTCACATTGTTCGCACGCACCTTTGTGGCGCAGGCGTTCAAGATTCCCACCGGCTCGATGGAGGACAATCTCCTCATCGGTGACCACCTGTTCGTCAACAAGTTCGTCTACGCGCCGCACTGGAAGACGCCGCTCCACCGCCTGTTGCCGTACCGGGACGTTCGGGAAGGGGATGTGGTGGTCTTCAAGTATCCGCAGGAGCCGCGGCGGGACTTCATCAAGCGCGCGGTGGCAGTGGGCGGCCAGTCCCTGGACATCGAGGCCAAGCGCCTGACGGTTGCCGGCAGACCCGAAGTCGGCTCCCGCGCCGTGTTCAAGGATCCCCAGGTCTATCCCGACTCGCCCTTTCTGCATCCTTCGCAACGCAACCGCGATCACTTCGGCCCGTACATCGTGCCCGAGGGGTACGTTTTCTGCATGGGCGACAACCGCGACAACTCCTACGACTCCCGCTTCTGGGGTCCGGTGCCGCGGGACTACATGAAGGGTCGGGCGCTGTTCATCTACTGGTCGTACGAGGCAGAGCCAAATGCCCACCAGTGGCGGGGGTGGTGGGACCGGGTCAAGCAGATTGCCTCGGTGGTAGTACACTTTTTCACCCGGACCCGTTGGTCGCGCACCTTTCATCTGGTGCGGTAGCATGACGGAAGGAGGCCAATATGCGCAGGCGAGGCGAAAGGGGCGAGGGGAACGTCGGCTGCATCGTCGCCATTGTTATTTTCGCCGTCGTGGTCATCATCGGAATCAAGGCAGTGCCGGCAAAGCTGGCTGTGGCGGAGCTGACAGACTACGCCGGCGAGTTGGCGGACCGCGCCACCACGCCGGGCATGACCAATGAGGTGATTGCGCAGCGAATCCTGGAGCGAGCCAACAAGCTGCGGATCAAACTGGCCGCGGAGAACCTCAAGGTGACGCGGAGCAACGTCTATATCCACATCGAGATGCGCTTCGACGTGGTGCTCAACTACCCGCTCTACACCCACGTCTGGAAGAACCACAAGACGATCGAGCGACCGCTGATCTACACGTAGCGGTGGTTTCCTGTGCAGGGGTGAACAACGCGGTCCCCCGGCCCACAGTTTCCTTGGACACTTGATTGGGGCAGGATGGGGCCCTGGGAGGAGTTGGCAGAATGACGGTC
>JBBINC010000126.1:0-8820 GCA_037444085.1 Acidobacteriota bacterium
AACTCAGGCTTTTGTCGCGGCTCCGCGCGACAAGAAGCCTTACCTCGTTGGGCGCCCCCGCGCGATGGGGCTGATCACTTGCCATTGACGAGTTCTCCCAAGCCACTCGCAGCGGCTGGATCGAAGTCGGTCTGGTTGATGCGGGCATACTTCCACACCGTACCCGTCGCCGCGCTGACCCGCTCGCACCACGTCGCGAGCGCCTCGTCCTTCGCCGCCGTGCCTTCCCACGCCCGGCCCTTGGTCTCGATGATCCAGTTGACCTCGCCCGCCTTGGTCGTCTGCACCACCACCCAGTCCGGATGATAGAAACCAATGGCTCCGCTCGGCTTGAGATAGTCCACGCGGAACTGGGTGCCGGACTCGCCCTGCTCGGTGGTGCCCAGCGACGCGAACCGGATCACGTCGTCGGCCTTCTTGTCCAGGAACTCGGCGAAGCGCCGCTCGAAGTCGTTGTAGGTGGCGACGTAGTTGAAGACGGTCTTCTTGGCATCGAGTGGGGGCAGGTTGCGCCGCCAGCTGAACGGCTTCGTCTCGGAAAGCCGGAAGTCGGCCTTGTCGAACTCGACGGCGCGGCGGTCGATGGTGAGCTCAGCGATCTTGCGTGCAAGGTACTTGGCGATCCCCTCCTGCAGCTCGAGCCGCGAGAGATGGGAGCGGAGCGCCTCGTCATCGGGGCTGACCGACTTGCCGAAGCAGCGGGTCGCGACGTAGTCCCGCACCGTGGGGTACAGCTCGGCGAAGCGGTTCGGCAGTTTCGCCCGGTCGATGACCTTGTTGGTGATGCTGGCGAGCAGTTCCTGCGCAGGCGGTAGCTCACCCGCCGCGATGTCGGCCTGGTGGACCTCGGTCTCGGTGGTGGCAAACTCGAGCTTCAGCTTCACCCGAAACGGTTCGGCGAGCTCCTCCTGCTCGTAGATGGCGTCGAGCGCCTCCACCTTCAGTGCGGACAGCTTGCGGATGTCGTGCACCAGGCTCGGCTTCGTGATCGGGATCGCGATGTCATAGGCCAGCCGCTCCTGGATCGGCGCAATGATGACCGGCGGAGGCGGATCGGTCTTGGTGCTGGCGACGCCCACTCCCTCCGCCTCTAGCTGGGTGCGCAACACATTGAGCAGGTTGCGGGTGCCGAGCACTTCCAGCGTCTGCGTGCGGTCCGGACTCACCTCCGTCATCAGCCGCAAGCCGCGGCCGATGACCTGCTCCGGCAGGATCTCGGCCTTCGCCGTGAACGGGCGCAGTCCGAGGACGACGGTCACGTTCCGCACGTCCCAGCCCTCGCGCAGCATCATCACACTGACGATTGCCTTGACCTTGCTCTCGGCCTTGTCGATGTCGCGGGCCGCCTCGCGGGCCTTGTCGAGGTCCTTCTTGGTGATCTCGCCGGCGGCGTCGGTGTGGATCACCAGCACCTCGGACTCCTTGAAGCCGAACTCCTTGGTCTTCCACAGGTACTCGCCGATCGCGTCGGCGTAGACGTTTTTCTCGGCCATGATGAAGAGCACCGGTCGCGTACCGAGCTGCTTGTAGACCTTGTCGTGTTCCTTCCAGCGCTGCACCGCCGCGCGCAGCCAGTAGCCGTACTTCTCGCCGATGTTGTCCCTGGTGACGCCCTCGGGGTCATCCTTGGGCTGCTTGGGGTCGTCTTCCTTGGTGACGATCAACGGCGCCTTGACGATGCGGTCCTCCACCGCCTGGGCGAGCGGGTAGTCGCACACGGTCCAGGGGAAGTACATCCCGTTCTGGTCCTTGGGCGTGGCGGAGAAGTCGAGCCAGAGCGCGACACCCTTCGGCAGCGCGCGGTGGATCGCGAGCAGCGACTGGCTCCACTGCAAGTCCTCGTCGTGCACGTGATGCGCCTCGTCGTTCAACACTACGAGGTCCTTGAGCGACTTCACCCGCTCCAGCACCGAACGCTGCCCCGAGGCGGCGAGGTCCTGCGCGGGCTTCTTGCCGAGCAGGGCCTCGATGGCGTTCTGCGGTGTCCACGCCTGATCGCGCGACTCGTAGAGCTGCTGCACATTCGTGAGAAACAGGTTGCCCGAAGGGTCGGGCTCCGCCGCCTCGCCCCGCAGGATCACCTTCTGCGAGAACGCGCCGCGCCACTCCGGCGGAATCAGCGGCAGTTCGTAGAAGATCCGATTCGCGGCGAAGTCCTTCTCCAGCCGCTGATAGACGATCACGTTGGGCGCCACGATCAGGAAGTTCGTCGACAGCTCCGAGCCCGGCACCCGCTGCTTGTGCAAGCGCGCCCACACGATCGCCATCGCGATCACCCAGGTCTTGCCCGAGCCGGTGGCCATCTTGAAGGCGAAGCGGCGCAGGTCCTCGGGTGGGAGGTCCTGCACGCCCTCGGCGTCGAGCTCCGCCACGTAGCGGCGCAGTTGCCGCCGGCCATCCATCGTGGTCTGGAAGGTGATGTTCTTGGAAAAGGGGTTCTTCTCGAAGATCGTGGCGTGCGCCTGGATGAGTTTCTGCGCGTCGCGCTGGCCGGCGATTTCCACCAGCCAGACCAGCGTCTCGATTGCTTCGCGCTGGCAGAAGTAGTAGCGGAAGGGCGCGCCGAAGCCGGGGACCTCGTGGTCCTCGTCGAACCAGTACTCGAACAGCCGCCGCGTCACGTCGGACGCGCCCTCGTAGCCGCCCGCGCGCCAGGCATCCACCGCCGCGCGGATCTTCGGCACCAGCAGCAGCCGGCTCGGGCGACGGCCCGACTCGTCCACCCGCCATCCCGTGGCCGCGGCATCGTCCTTCACCAGGTACGAGGCGGGCTTCTCCCATGGCCGGCGGCCCGGGATCTCCGGCAGGTCCTTGTCGTAGGCGATGACGGCCTTGGCCATGGCTACTTCACCTCCACGTCGAAGGCCTGCGAGGTGTCGTTGCCGAAGACGTCGATCACCTTGACGAGGATGCGGTACTTGCCGGGCTTCTCGTAGGTGTGCGCGTCCGAGCTGAGCGGCAGCTTGCGCTCCTTGCGTGTGCGGTAGGCGACCCAGCCCTGCATGAAAGTGTCGCTCTGGAAGTCCCAGTCCACCGCCCAGTAGTCGATGTAGTCCGACCACCTTTTCACCTTGCTGCGCACCTCCTCGGGGATCAGCTCGGTGTTGGGGATGACGAAGTCCTTGAGCGCCACCTGCGCGGTGAGCTTCTTCGGCTGCTTGATCTCCGCCTCGAGGTAGGCCAGCTCGAAAAAGCGCACGTCGCCCTTGGCGGCGGCCTGCTGCTCCATCACCTCGCGCGGGATCTGCAGGAGCAGCAGCTTCACGCCCTTCTTCTTCGCGGCCTCCACCATCAGGTCGTAGAGCCCCATCTCCCACTCCCAGCCGAGCACGTGCAGCTCGCCCTGCTTGAGCTTCGCGCACTCGTCCACCGCCGCGTCGATCTCGGCGATCGTCACCGGCGCGTCCACCGCGCCGATGTGGACCATGGCCTTGCCCTTCTTGCCGTGCAGGTGCGCCATGCCCGCCACCGGCTGCGCCCCGTAGAGCTTGAGGATGAAGGCGAGGTACTCGTAGAGCGCCTGTTCGGCCAGTGGCTTGTCCCTTGCCTCGCCGAAGGTCACGCCCTGCCAGTACTGGCGCTCGTACTTGCCGAGGTTCAGGACCTCGAAGGGCTTGCAGTTCTCGATACCGAGCAGCCGCTTGCGGGTGACGTGGATGGCCCAGCGGCCGAGGTCGCAGCCAATCCAGCGGCGGCCGAGCTTCTCGGCGACGGCCAGGGTTGTGCCGGAGCCGCAGAAGAAGTCGGCGACCAGATCGCCCGGGTTGGAGGCAATCGATATCACACGCTCCAGAAGCGCTTCGGGCTTTTGCGTCTGAAAACCAGTCTCCTCCGCCGCACGCTTAACTAGGTGCATGGCGTAGGTCTGCTTGATGTCGGACCAAACTGTCGAGAGTGGGACGCCCTTGCTCTCGTCGAGATATTGCCGCTCAACCTTTCCACCACCACGTGTACGCACCCGGTATCTGCGCCCTTGCTCATCCGTGAAGCTGAAGCGTTCTTCAATGTACTTCTCTGAATAGCCGAGGAACTCCTTGTTGTAGATGTGCGATCCGTAGGATCTCACAGCGTAGAGAATGTACTCGTGCGCCTTGATGATCTTGTTCCCCGCAGCACGCCCCCCGGACGGCGTTCCATAGCTCCAGATGATCTCATCCACGACGTTTCCGGCTCCGAAAACATCTTCAAGCGCGACTCTGATGAAGTGGTTCACCTGGACGCCAAGGTGGATGAAAAGGGAACCGTTCTCCGAGAGGAGGTCCCGCATGAGGCGCAGGCGCGGGACTAACATCTCAAGGTATGTGTCGATCCCACGGCCCCATGTATCCCGGTAAGCCTTCTCCTCGATGATCGACTGTGCCTTATCAACTTCCTCGCCGGCTTCACCAATGGGTGCCGTGAAGGAGAAATCCGCGCCCGTCGCAAACGGCGGATCGATGTAGATGAGGTCGATCTTCCCAGCGAACTTCTCCAGCAGAGACCCCATGACCAGCAGGTTGTCGCCCCAGATGAGTTTGTTGCGCCAGCCCGCCTCGAAGGTGTCGCCCTCCCTGCCCTCGTAGACATCGAAGAGCGTGCCCTGCACGCCGCCCTTCTTCGCCTCGCGCGTGGCGCGGCTCTCGTTGACGGTCTCGATGACCTGGAAGGGCAGGCTGACGCGCGGCACCTCCTTGAGCGTGCCGTCCTCGTTGTACTTGCCGGGCCAGACCAGCTCGGTTCTGGTGATGTCGATCTTTGCCATGGGTCTCCTCGTCAGTCCGTTCCTGTGATGATGCCTTCGCTGCGGCAGAGCATCCGCAGGTCGCACTCTTTGCAGATCGCCGCCTCGGGCGGCGTGGCCACCCCGAACTCCCGTGCCTGGATGCGGCGCACGGTCTCGTCGAAGTGGCGGCCGGCCTCCTCCACGCGCTTCGGGTCGTAGGGCAGGACCATGAGCGCGTCCTGCTTGCGGGGCTCCGAAGTCCAGTAGAGCAGCAGGCGGTCCACGTGCCGGCCATGGCGCCGCTCCAGAATATGAGCGTAGGTGCAGAGCTGGCGCTCGTAGGCGACGATCAGCTCGGGACTGTCCTTGGGGCGCGGCGAAGTCTTGAAGTCGAGCAGCTCCAGCTTGCCGTCGCCACCGAGCAGCAGGTCCACCTTGCCGGCGAGGATGTAGCCGTCCTTCTCCAGCGACACGTCCACCTCGGTCTGGATCACGCGGCGCATCTCGTCGCGATTCTGGTGGAAGTAGTTCAGCACCTGCGCGAGGGCCGCGTCGCGGGCTCTGTCGCCGATGGGCCGCACGTCGCTCGCGACGAGAAGGCGGAAGGTGCGGTCGAAGAGCTCGCGAATGCGGGGCTCGTCGAGCGTGTCGAGCCTGCCGTCGAGGGCGATGCGGTGGATCTCCTCGATGGTCTGGTGCACGAGGAGGCCGAAGAAGATCACCGCCGAGCGCGAAGGCGTGAAGTCGTACTCGCGGAAGAACTGGTACTGGCGCGGGCAGGTCTGGTAGATCTTGAGGTCGCCGGTGAAGCTGTAGGTCTTCTTCACCGGCATCCGCTCGCGCACCTCGAAGCGCTGGGCGGCCAGCAGATCCTTCTGCACGTAGGGCCACTGCGGGAGCCCCTGCCAGAGGGGCGTGAAGTGGTCTTTCGGCGCCTCGTGGGTGGTCAGCACGAGGACCTTCTGCGGCCGCGAGAAAGCCACGTAGTGCAGGCGCATCCGGTCGAACAGGGTGATGCGGTTCTCCGGCTCGAAGGCAGGCCGGTGATAGTAGGGCCCGAGGTCGCGGTCGATCTGCTTGGGGCTCGAGAGCTGCGTGGCGAGAGATCCCACCACGACCACCGGGAACTCCAGTCCCTTGGCCTGGTGGATCGTCATCACCTGCACGTGACCCTTGGGAAAGGGCTGGTCCGGATCCTCGTACTCGTTGATGCCGCCGTCGTAGAGCAGGCGCAGGAAGCTGTTGAAGAAGTGCAGCCGCAGCAACTCGCGGTTCTTGTGCGTGACGACGGTGTAGTGGTAGTAGCTCTGAAAGACGTTCAGGAACTGGGAAAAGATCGCGAGGTTGCGAGCCGTGTTCTCGTTGCGGACTGCGGTCTTGAACGGATCGAGCGCCAGCAGGTGGTAGAAGTCGTCGGCCGGGCGCAGGTCGAGCGCTTCCCCTTCCTGAAGCGCCGCGATCTCGCCGGTCCATCGTTGCAGGGCGGCGGCCAGCGGATGCGGGGCGCCGAAGCGGCGCCCGAGCTGGACGATGGCGTCGTCCACGTAGGTCGCGAACCCCGCGACCGCTCCGCCAACCCGTCCGCGCCCATTGCCGTGCCAGCCAAACAGCACCGCGAAACAGGCGACCAGGTCGCGGACTTCCGGGTTCTCGAAGTAGGCGCGGGCGCGGGGGCAGAAGGCGGGGATGCCCTTGGCGTCGAGCGCGGCCAGGTAGGGACCGCTGTGCTCCTCGCGCACGCTGTGCAGGAGCAAAGCCACCTGCCCGTAGTCGGCGATGACCTCGTTGCGCTTCAGGAACTCGACGAGGTCGGCGAAGCGGGCGGCCTCGTCGCGCTTGTCCTTTCCCCAGATCGCGAGGACGGACGGATAGTCTGGATGTGTGCCCGCCGAGTCGGCCTCGATGGTCTTGTCGTAGCGAAAGGACGGGCCGCACGGGTTGGACCAGTCGGCCGACGCCATCCAGCGGTCATAGCGCTCGACGATCGCGCGGTGGGAGCGGTAGTTCGTCGTGAGCTTGACGGTCGCGCAGCCGGGCACGCGCTGCGGGAACTCCAGGATGTTGCGCACCGTGGCCCCGCGGAAACGGTAGAGGCTCTGGTCCTCGTCCCCGACGACGCACAGGTTGCGGCTTTTCTCGGTGAGCTTGAGGAGGAGCTGCTCCTGGATGTAGTTGGTGTCTTGGTACTCATCCACGAGGACGTAGCGGATGTCGCGGGTCACGGACTCAGCGGTGGCAGGATCGCCGAGCAGGTCGTACACGAGCCTCTGCAGGTGAGCGAAGTCGGTTCGGTTGGCGTCGAGGAGCGCGCGCTCGTAGCGCCGGTAGGCGGTGCCGATGGCGACAAGGAACGGATCGGCTGCGCCCGCGAGCTGCGCCGGATCGACGAGTTCCTCGGTGATCTTGTCGAAGTAGCCGCGCGCGCCTTCGATCGCCGTCCAGCGGGTCTTCCAGCGCAGCAGGAAGAGGTCGTTCTCGGCTGGCCCGATGATCTCGTCGAAGTGCTCGAAGATGAACAGGAGCTGGGTGAGTTCGTCGAGCGTGTCGAAGCTGTGCCCGAGCTCGGTGCGGTGGCGGTGCTGCGAGAGGATGCGATTGCAGAAGCTGTGGATCGTGGAGACGGCCAGCTGCGAGAGGTCACCGGTGTAGCCGACCTTGCGAGCAGCGGCGGCCAGGCGGTCGCGCATTTCGAAGGCGGCCTTCTCGGTAAAGGTGCAGAGCACCAGTTGCCGGGGCTGCGCCTTCTCCAACAGCAAAAGGTTGAGCGCACGAAGCACGATGCTGTACGTCTTTCCTGAGCCGGGGCCGGCGATCACGAGCAGGGGGCCGTCGAGATGGCCCACGATGGCCCGTTGGGCATCGTTGAGTGCCGGATAGTGCTCGGCGATCGCGGGCGCGATGCTCACAACAGGCCCGCCTTCCGAAAGCTGAACGTGTCCTCCGCCGACACGATCAGATGATCGACCACCTTGAGGTGCACCGTCTCCGCGGCCAGGACGATGGCGCGCGTGAGCACCTTGTCGTGCTCGCTCGGCGTGACGTTGGCGTTCGGGTGGTTGTGCGCGAGCACCACCGCTGCCGCGCCGCGCTTCAGCGCGGCTTCGATGACGCGTCGGGGGTAGACGGTGGCGCGGTCAATGGTGCCTTCCTCGAGCGTGTCCACGCCGTCGCGCAGCAGGCGGTAGCCCGAGTCGAGGTATGCGACCTCGAAGACCTCGTTCTGCAGGGCACCGATCCGCAGGCGCCAGAACTCGGCAAGCCGGACGGGGTCCGCGAGCGAGTCGCGGCCCTCGCTGCCTTGTTGGAGGTAGAGCGTCGCCGCGGCCCTGATGATCTGGAGTGCGACCGGAGTGACAGTGCCGATGCCGGACACCGCCCGTAGCTCCTCAATGGACGCGTCCAGGATGCCGCGAAGGTCGCCGAACCTCGCGATCAACGCCTTGGCGGGCTGTTTCACATCGGAGCGCGGAATGGCCAGAGTCAGTAACAGCTCGACCACCTCGTAGTCGGCGAAGCCGGCCAGCCCGGATTTCAGGAAGCGCTCACGGAGACGCTGGCGATGGCCGTGGTAGTGGGGTTCGTCATCGGTCATGGCCGATGGCGTCTCGATTCCTGTCGTTGCGCACTGCACGGCGGTGAGTCAGGTGCGCCTAACGTTTGGCTTGAGCTGCGAGCCGCCCCAGGGCGGCTCGCCAGCTCCAAGCCGAAGTTGAACTGAATCCGCCTGTCGGCGGATAGATCCCCGGTGGTCCTCGCTGGCGATCTGGATTCCCTGTTTCCTCGCAGCACGGTCTGCTCCAGATTCCCCTCCAGGGAGGAGCCATCACCCCTTCCCTGGAAGGAGTTGTGCGATGACGCCACTACGTCAACGCATGGTCGAGGATATGCAACTCCACGGGTTCGCCGCAAGAACCCAGGAAGCCTACCTCGGCGCCGTCTGCCAACTGGCACGCTACTACCAGAAAGCCCCAGACACGATCACCGAGGAGGAGCTCCGCCACTACTTCCTCAGACCTCGTCAACGTCAAGCTGAACCGCCCCCGGTTCCTTGGGACAGGTGGGTGAGAGGAATCACGCCGCCTCCAGGAGTCCAGAGGTGAGGGGCGGCGGGGGTCTTG
>JBBINC010000127.1:0-8774 GCA_037444085.1 Acidobacteriota bacterium
GACCCTCGCCATCGGTCAGCGCCGCCGCCCCCAGCGGCGCCTCGCCCGCCGCCACGCGGGCGCCGGCCACCGGCTCACCCCGGTCGCTCACCACCCGCACCGCCGCGGCGGTCGTGTCGAGACTCAGCGCGGCCCGCGTCAGGCGGCCGCTCATCCCCCGCCAGCTTGCCCACGCCCCATCCCGGTCGAGGGCGGTGAGGGCGACGAGCGATTGAGCCGGTACCCACACCTCCCGCCGCCCATCGGCCGAGCGGGCGCGCCCCACGCAGGGGTAGAACCGCCCCATGGGCGGTGTGTCGGCGAACTCCTCCAGCGCCGTCCCCCAACTCAGCGCCTCGCCCGCCGCCTTGCCCTCCCGTCGCAGTACGATCTCCAGCCGCTCGCCCTGCGGCAGCCAGGCGGGGGGCAGCGCCGCCTGTTCGGGAAACAGCACATCCAGACAGACGGCCACATGGTTCGGCGCCGACACCTCGACGCGCACCGGCCAGGGGGCCGCGGCGGGCAACTGCACGGTGAAAGCGGACCCCGGCGCCGCGCTCGCCTCGCCCAGCGGTGTGGCCAGCAGCGCCCGATCCCCGACCACCTTTTCCCCCAGCGCCCACACCCGCACCGCCGCCGATGTCGCCGATCCCTCGGTGTACACCGCTCCCTTGAGGGTCGCCGGTGTCCCCTGGGCGGCGCCCGGGGCCACCACGGCAGCCAGAGCCAGCAGCGCCGCCGCGCAAGCAACCGCCTGCGTTCGCCTGACCATCATGCCCCTCCGCTCGTCGCAAAAGAGTCTACGCTACGTGTCTTAGTATAAGCGCATCGTGTGCGGTGCCGGCGCGGGCACGGCGAGGCGTACAATCCCCGCCCGGAGCGGCCGGCGGCAACGGCCGCCGGGGGCCATGGAGCGCATCGACTGGCGCGTGCACGCCGCGCTGCTGTTCGTGCAGATCACCTTCGGAGCGTTTCCGGTGGTCGGCAAGGGTGTGCTCGCCCACCTGCCGCCCCTCGCCGTGGCCGCCCTGCGGGTGCTGGTGGCCGCACCCCTGCTCCTCGCCCTCGCCTGGCGCCTCGAGCGCGTGCCTTTCCCCCGCGGTCACCTCAAGGAGTTGGCGCTGCTCGGCCTTCTCGGCGTCTTCGCCAACCAGGTGCTGTTCATCCTGGGGCTGGCGCACACCACCGCCACCAACGCCGCCATCCTCATGCCCTCGATCCCGGTCTTCGCGGTGCTGGTGGCGGCAGTGCTGGGGGTGGAGCGACTGTCCCCCCGGCGCGCTTCCGGCGTCGGCGTGGCCGTGGCCGGGGCGCTGGTACTGCTGAATCCCACGCGCTTTTCGCTCGCCGGCGGGACCTCGTTCGGGGACCTGCTGATCCTCCTCAACTGCCTCGCCTACGCCGCCTACCTGGTGCTGCAACGCCCGCTGCTGCAGCGTCTGCCACCCCTCACCCTGATCGCCTGGGCGTTCGTGTTCGGGGGCGTGGGGGTGCTGGTGGTGGCGGCCCCCAGCCTGGCCGGGGCGTCCTTCGCCGCCGTGCCTGCTGCGGCGTGGGCCGGCATGGCCTACATCGTGCTGATCCCCACCGCAGTCAATTACGCCCTCAACACCTGGGCGATTCGCCGCTCCTCGCCGGCGCTGGCCGCGACCTACACCACCCTGCAGCCCGTGGTCGCGGGGCTGTTGGGCATGGCGTTCCTGGCCGAGCGTGCGGGGGTGAGGCAACTGGCGGGCTTCGCCCTCATCGTCGCCGGGTTGGTGGTCCTGGGCGGGCGTCCGGCGCAACGGGGTGCGCCATAATGACCGCGAGGGGAGACGGCATGGACGGCCCCATCAGCTTCGACACCTTCTGGACCTGGCTACTCAGGCACCACAACTGCATCGTGCGCGCCGGCACGGAAGACGCCGTGCTCTACGACGACGAGGACCTGCACTGGCACTTCGCCCAGGAGGATGCCTCCACATGGGTGGTGCAGCTCTGCCGCGGCAAGCAGATCGCCGGGGAGCTGTTCATCGAGCCGGAACGGGTCAGCTACGTGCAGGTGGTGCCCGGCGAGGAGGAGGTCTCCTTCGAGCTGGTCCTGGAAGATGAGCGCGAGGCAATCGTGGTCTACCTCTTCGTGCTTTCCCACGGCTTCGACGACGACAACTCGGCGGATCGGGCGCGGGTGCACTGAGCGAGAGAAGTCCAGTCGAATTTTCGCTGCAAGGGCGTACTTCGCCGAGCTGGCGGGCGTCCTCGGGACCTCGGGAGCTGCGCTGGATGCTTGGAGGGCGCGAGAGCTTCACCCCCCTTCCCGACCGCCTCGCTTCCCCACGATCTGGGAAAACGCCTTCATCGCCGCCAGGGCACGGGGGAAGCCGACGTAGAGGGCGGCGTGGATGATGGTCTCCCGCACCTCGCGCTCGCTGGCGCCGACGTTGAGCGCCCCTTCGAGATGGGTGGCGATCTCGGGCGGACTGCCCAGCGCGATGAGCAGCGAGACAGCCTGCAGCTCGCGGCTCTTCAGGTCCAGCCCCGGGCGCGCCATCACCTCCTCGTAGGCGAACTCCATGACGTAGCGCGCCAGGTCGGGATCGGCCTGGGCGAGCGCCCGCTCGATGGCTGCTGCATGCTCTCCCCAGATTTGCTCGCGCACCGTCATGGCGCGAGTATGCCCCGGCCGCGGCGCCCCCGCCACCGGCTACAATCCCCGGCATGGCCGACCTCCTGGAATGCCTGGTGCAGATCAAGGCGCTGGCGGAGACCCCCCGCCGCCTGAATGAGCTGGCCCGACGCGCCGAACCCGCGGCGTGGACGGTCAAAGCCGGCCCCGCGACGTGGGCGCCGATCGAGGTGCTCGCCCACCTGGCCGACGCCGAACTGTTCTTCGCCACCCGGCTGCGGTTGATGCTCACCGGCGAGCGGCCGACCCTGGAGGCGTGGGACCAGCAGGCGCTGGCCAGCCGGTCGAGCTACCTGGCGTGGCCGCTTGCCCGGGCGCTGGCGCGCTTCGCCGAACGGCGCGAGAGCAACCTGGAGCTGCTGCAAGCCTGCAGTGCCGGGGAATTGGCACGGCTGGGAATCCACCGCCAGCGCGGCCCGATCACCGTGGCGGACCTCATCGCACTGATGCTCGCCCACGACACCGCCCATACGGGTCAGATCCGCACCCGCCTCGGCCTTGCCGGCAGCGGCAAAGACTAGAGAGAGAGAGGACACCGAAGCCCCATGGCACAGGTCAGTATTCTCAAGGACTTCAACCGGACGTTCTGGACCGCCAACCTCATGGAGCTGTTCGAGCGCGCCGCCTACTACGGGCTCAACTCCGTGCTCGCCGTCTATTTGACCCTGGAGGTGGCGGCGGGCGGAATCGGCGCCTCCGAGCAGGAGGTCGGGTTCCTGCAGTCGATCCTGTACGCGCTGGTGTACGTGCTGCCCATCCTCGGCGGGGCGCTGGCCGACCGCTACGGTTACCGGCGCATGCTGCTGGTGTCGTTCTCGCTGCTCACCGCCGGGTACTTCGCCGCCGGCTACACCTCGACCTACGCCCTGGTCTTCTTGGCTCTGCTGCTCATGGGCACCGGCGCCGGCCTGTTCAAGCCCATCATCTCCGGGACCATCGCTCGCACCACCGATGCGCGTACCTCCGCGCTGGGGTTCGGCATCTATTACTGGATGATCAACCTGGGCGCCTTCCTGGCGCCGCTGGTGGTGAGCTACCTGAAAGGGTTTTCCTGGCGCTACGTGTTCGCCGCCTCGGCCGCCTACGTCGGGCTCATGCTCATACCCACCGCCCTGCTCTTCCGCGATCCGCCCCGCCCGGCCAGCACCTCCTCGCTGGCCACCACGCTGAAGGGAGCCGCGGAAGTGCTGGCTGACTCCCGCTTCATGCTCATGATCGTCGTCTACTCCGGCTTCTGGGTGCTCTACTTCCAGAACTTCGGCTCGGTGCTGTGGTACCTGCGGGACTTCGTCGATCGCGAGCCGGTGAGCGCCGCCGTGACCGCCGCACTGCACGCCGTGGGCCTCGGCTGGACCTTCACCTTCGACGCCGAACACGTGACGGTGATCAACGCCGGCGTGATCATCCTGCTGCAGGTGGTGGTGAGCCGCATCGTGCGCGAGCGCGCGGCGCTGCCCACCATGGTGACGGGGATGGCGCTGGGCGCGGTGGGGTTTCTCCTCCTCGCCTCCTCCCGCAACCCCTGGGTGTTCATCGCCGGCATCGCCGTCTTCACCCTCGGCGAGATGACCGCCCACCCCAAGTACTACAGCTTCATCGGCCTGATCGCGCCGGCCGAGCGCAAGGCGGTGTATTTGGGGTACGCGTTCCTGTACGGCGTCTTCGGCTCCCTGCTGGGCTCCAACCTGGGCGGCTTCCTCTACGAGCGCCTGCTCAAGCCAGCGCTGGGCACCCCCGCGGCCGACGAGCGTGCCCGGCTGTTCTGGATCCTGTTCGCGGTCCTCGACGTGGTAGCGGTGCTGGGACTGATCGCCTTCGCGCGCGCCTTCGGCGAGGACACCGAGGCGACGCGGCGGCGCGCCGCCCGGATGATGCGCGCGGTGTACGCGGGCATCGGTTTGGTCGGTGCGGCGTTCCTCATCGCCGGCCTGGCGGCCACCCCCGCCCAACCCAAGACGGTGGTGCAGGCCGGCATCTTCCTGCTGCTCGCGGCCGGGGGCCTCGCGGTGACGCGCTCGCGCCGGTGAGGGCTACCGGAGCTGGGCCGGCTGCAACGGAGCAGCCCGCCGCAGTCCCTGCGCCAGGCGGGGCGCTGTCCCTTCGGGCACACCCACGAAGTTCAAGAAGACCGCCACGCTGAAGCGGTCCGAGGGCTCCAGCGCCTCCTCGTGGTCTTCAGGGATGGCTTGCTCGGGCAATTCCCCGAGCAGCAGCACCGCATCCACGCCCAACCGGGCGGCGGTGGCAGCCATTCGTTTGAGGCGAACCGTCTCGCCCGGCCCGAGGGGTGGCGACAGCCCCTGCACGGCGATGATCCAGTAGTCCTCCTCGGGGTCCGCCACGTAGAACTCCACCTCGTCCACCACGGTCAGCGGCGGACCGACCTCCTCCGGCCACACCCCCAGCGGCAACGACGAGACGGCCGCACCGAGCAGCAGCACCGCGGCGGTCACGGCGCCACCTCCGGCGGAAGCCGTTCCAACCCGCCGAGGTACGGGCGCAGCGCCACCGGGATCGCCACCGACCCGTCGGCCTGCTGGGAGTTCTCCAGCACCGCGATGAGGGTGCGCCCCACCGCCAGCCCCGAGCCGTTCAAGGTGTGCAGGAGGCGCGGCTTGCCGCCCCCCGCCGGGCGGTACTTGAGATCCGCGCGGCGCGCCTGGAACTCCTCGCAGTTGGAGCAGGAGGAGATCTCCCGGTAGCACCCCTGGCCCGGCAGCCACACCTCCAGGTCGTAGGTCTTGGCGGCGGCGAACCCCATGTCGCCGGTGGACAGGGTGACCACCCGGTACGGCAGCTCGAGGCGCTCAAGCACTGCCTCGGCGGCGCCGGTGAGGCGTTCGAGCTCGTCGTAGCTGGTCTCGGGGGTGGCCAGGTGCACCAGCTCCACCTTGAGGAACTGGTGCTGGCGGATCAACCCGCGCACGTCCCGGCCGTAGGATCCCGCCTCGGCGCGGAAACACGGTGTCAGGGCGCAGTAGCGGCGGGGCAGCGAGGCCTCCTCCAGCACCTCGCCGGCGTGCAGGTTGGTGACCGGCACTTCGGCGGTGGGCACCAGGTAGTAATCCGTGCCCTCCAGGTGGAAGAGATCGTCGGCGAACTTCGGCAGCTGCCCGGTGCCGGTGAGTGCCCGGCTGTTGACCAGGTACGGCACCGCCACCTCGCGGTAGCCGGCGGCCCGGTGCAGGTCCAGCATGAACGCCGCCAGCGCCCGCTCCAGCGCCGCCCCGGCCCCCCACAGCACGGCGAAGCGCGCGCCGGCCACCGCTGCCGCCCGCTCGAAGTCGAGGATGCCGAGCGCCTGGCCCAACTCCCAGTGGGGCCGGGGGGGGAAGGCGAACGCCGGCGGCTTTCCCCACGTGCGCTGCACGGTGTTGGCCGTCTCGTCGGCGCCCACCGGCACCGACGGGTGAGGCAGGTTGGGGATGGCCAGCTCCAGCCGCTCCACCTCCTCCCGCGCCGCCTTGGCCTCCCCTTCCAGCTCGCCGATCCGGGCTCCCAGCCCCGCCAGGCGGGCGCGCAGCGCCTCCGCCTCACCGCGCCGGCCGGCCGCGAACAGCGCCCCCACCTCCTTGGAGCCGCGGTTGCGCTGCGCCAGGACGCCCTCCAGTTCGACCTGCAGCGCCCGCCAGTGGGCGTCGGCGGCCAGCAGGGCATCCAGCGGCGCGTCCGAACGCCGCGCCGCCAGCGCCGCGCGCAGGCGTCCGGGGTCCTGTCGGTACAGCTCGCGGGGTAGCATGGTCTGCTCCGCCTCCCGGCCCATTCTGGCGCAGCGCGGCGGGGGCAAGCAACGGCCGCCGTCGTCGGCGACGGCTTCGCCCGCACCGGCGAGCACCTGCAGCCGGGGGGTGGCGCACCTGCAGCCCCAACACGCGCCTGTCCTCGCCCCCGCCGCGGGCGGCAGGCACGAAGGTGTGGGTGGTGGTGATGACCATCTCCGTCGGGCGTTCGGGGTGAAGCAGGCTCCTCGCGATGTCGAACGTCTGCGAGTGCCGGCTCGCCGTCGCAACAAACGAGCCAAGGAGGGCGCCCCGGACCGCGGCAGAGATGGTTGGCGCGGCGTCCAGCTTCGGCAAGCGAACGACGAGATTCAGGGTCAGGCGCAGCGCGCTTAAGCTGGGCGCAAGCACCAGCACGCCGTGCTGACCCATCCAATGAAATGGTTCCCCGGGCGCCCTGCTGCGGTCCATTTCCTGCGCGTCAAAGCCCGCTCCCAAACCCACCTGAGGGGGCAAAGGCGCGACGGCGGCGTGGAGATATCGGCCGCGTCCCACTCTCGCGAAGAAGTGTTGGTGTACCCAGGAGAAAACCCTCGCACCGTCCACCGGCGGGGTGGTGCCGAACGAGAACGCGGGAACATCCGCGCGGGGGTGGCGCGAGCCCAGCGCGAACCTCGGCGCCGCGGGGAAAAGGGTCGCCATGTGAACCAACAGCGCAGGTTCGAAGACCACCTGGAATGGTCGATCGGCCGCAAGCCGCCGGAGTTCCGCCGCCGCGGCAACTGGCGGTGAGGCGCGGTGAGAAACCACCATCACCCCAGGCGCCGCGACCACCGCACAGGCCACCGTCACGAGGCCGACGACAAGCCCGCTGGGGAGACCACACTGCTGTTCGGCCTTGGTGAGAGCCACCGCCGCCAGGATGGCGACCATGACCAGAGCCGGCATCGCGTATCCCCGGCGCTCTGGGGGTCGCAGAAAACCACGATGAGAACGACGTAGGGTGCGAAGGCGAGGGCGACGGCCGCAACTGCCCGCGGGTTCTCCCGCCACATCACGGTCGCGCCGGCCACGACCAGCGCGGTCACCACCAGTGCAAGCCAGGGCGCGCCCCATAGGTCCACGAGGTAGCGTTGGGCTACCCGAAAGAGATCCCAGTGGTGCGCCATGAGCGAATCCGATTGCACGACGAAGTTGGTCTGATAGGAGAAAACCCGCCACGGCCCGGCAAGGCCACCCCCGGGCAGCACGATGGGTAGCGCGTACAAGACGATCACCCCGGCCGCCCCAGCCATCACTGCGGCCAGAGCTTTCCTCCTCGGCCGTTGCGCCACCACCAAGTGAAGCAACGGCAGCGCCACCACCACAGCCGTTTGCGGGCGCACGCTGACGGCGGCGGCGGCCGCGGCTGCGGCGCCGGTGAGCGCCCCCGGGCGGCGACGGGCCAGCAGGACGAGCCACCACCCGGCGAGCGCCACCGCCAAACCCAACGGGTCCGACAGGGGCACCCGCGCGTGCAACCAAACCGCGGGGAAGAACGCGAACAACACCACCGCCCCCACCGCCCGCCGGCGACAACCCAAGAGTTCGTGGGCGGCGAGAAAGAGGAAACCCTGCGACAGCATGCCGGCCGCGACGCTCGCCTAGGTCAGGGCAGCGTGGCTGTCACCGACAATCCATCGCGCCCTCCGACCAACGCCCACGAACCCTGGATAAAAGGGTGCGTGGGGTACCTGCTGGTGGGGCGCGAAGGTGTCCAGGGCCGCGGCGAAAACAAAGTCGTCCCACTCCCACGGGGAGAGCTGGCCGGCCAGGATCCGCGTTCCTGCCAACACCAGCACCAGCGCCGCCTACCACCAAACCGTGGTGCCACCCCGCCCGGTCGCTCGCGGCTGCCGCGTCACCGCATCGTTGGATAGCATCCGCCCGTAGCCGGCGGCCATTCTCGGCACCTCACCGGCGGGCGTCAACGGGTCCCGCCTCGCCCGAGCGATCAGGCTCCTCCGGCGCGCTCCAACGCTGGCTGAGGCCAGCCTCGTATACTGCGCGAGGTGTTGGTCGCCCGCCCGCTGGCACTTGCTCCGTTGTTCGGCTTCGGCGCCCTCGTTGCGGTGCTCGTCGCCGCGGGGGAGCTGCCGCCGGGGGAGGGGGTGTGGGCCGTGGCGGCGGTGGCGGCGGCGTTTGCGCCCAGCGGGTGGATCGCCCCCGGGGGGTGGCAGCGGCGCCTGGCGGAGGCGACACTGCTTCCCCTCGCCTACGCCCTCACCCTGCTGGGCGACGCCACCCTGCGGCGCTTCGCTCTCCCCCCCCTGCTGGTGCTCGCCGCCTGGGCGGCGGTGGCGGCCGCCCTTCCCAGCGCCCCGGCGCGGCTGGCGCCGCTGCTGGCGGCATCGCTCGGGGTAGCGGTG
>JBBINC010000128.1:0-6298 GCA_037444085.1 Acidobacteriota bacterium
GGGGTGCGGCTGCTGGGCGGCTTCGCCGGCGCTGCGAGCTACGACGGCGAGCCGGGGGATTTCTCCACTCGCAGCACCGACCCGGCGGCCACCTGGATCGAGGGCAGCAGGGCCGGTGCCGTCGTGCACCTCTCCGATGCGCCCGGCAGCGTGGTGGACGGGTTCCGGATCACCGGCGGCGCACGCGGCGTGCTGGTCGACGACCAGGCGTGGCCCCCGGTCGTGGAGAACGTGCGGCTGGCCCGCCTGCTGGTCGAGGGCAACGGTATCCCCAGCGAGCACGGCGGCGGGATCAGCGCCCTCGGCCGCCGCATCACCATCGCGCGCAGCACGGTGCGCGGCAACGCCGGCGCCAACGCCGCGGGGATCTACCTGCACCACTGCGAGGACGTCCTGGTCGAGGACAACCTCATCGCGGACAACGTCGGCCACGGCGACCACGGCGGCGGGCTGACCCTCAACGGTTCCGGTATCGTGCGGCGCAACGTTTTTCGCGGCAATCGCATCGGCGAGTCGCTGGGGTACGGGTGGGGCGGGGGGGTGCTGGTGGTGGAGCGCCACGCGGGAGTTGTGCTGCTGCAGGGCAATATCTACACCGGCAACTTCGCCCCCTCGGGGGGCGGTGCGGTATTCGTGGACGAGGGCGCGGCCGCCACCCTCGACCACGAGCTGATCGCCGGCAACCGCCTGGCGCTCATGCACCCCGACATGCCCACGTTGTACTTCGGCGTCGGCAACCCCGCCGGCCTCGACCGAGACGAGGTTGACGCCCTGGAGGAGGAGTACACCAATCGATGCTTCGCGCTGGAGGGAACCGCGCTGTTCACGGTGACGGGCGCGCTGCGCGCCGGGGCCGCGGCGAGGTTCGCGGCGGATTCGCTGCACGACGTGCAGCCGGGCGGGGATCTGGCCGCTGGGGGGGTTCGGGGCTTCGCCGGAGGTGACGTTGTGGGTCTGGGGCCCGCGCTGGAGTGGGACGGCCGCGATGCGGCCTTCGCCCCGGCGGCGGGCGCCTGGTATCGCGCGTGGATGCGGGCGCACCGCGACTCACTTGGCAGCGACTACGGCTTCGAGCACTACGCCCTGGACCTGCGGCGCTATCTCACCGTGCGGCCCGGCCATGTGCTGGGGCTGCAGGTGGCCGCCGACACGGTACGCGGGGACGTGCCCTTCTACGAGCTTCCTTCGCTGCCGCTGCGCGGGTTGTATCAGGGAGTCTTTGTTGATCGCACGGCGGCATCGTTTCAGGCGGAGTGGCGCTTTCCTGCCCGGGGCCGATTCGCGGCGGCGGTGTTCGCCGGAGTCGGCGGCGTGGGAGACACGCTCGCCGACGTCAAGCCGGTGGATCTCTGGGCCGCGGGCGCGGGGGTACGCTACATCTTGAACCGCGCCGAGCGCATCACGCTGCGCCTCGATGTGGGGGTGAGCCCGCTCGGGGTCTTCCCGTACTTCATGGTGATGGAGGCATTCTAGCGCCCGGCGGGCAGGGCCTACCGTTGTAGCGGGTGCGGTGCTAGGCTCGCCTCGAGAACCATGACGCCTCGACCACGCGCCACGCCCGAGCCCGCCAAACCCGCTTCGGCTGCGAAGTCCGGCACGACGGTGACGCTGGCGGACACCATCCGCCACGCCGTCCATCTCTGGCGCCCGCATGCCGCTGCCGCCGCGGTGCTGCTCGCCGTGCTGGCGGTGCCGCAGGGGTACAAGGCGTTCTTCGCCTACAGCCAGCGCCTCATCGTGGACGGCGGGATCCTCGGCCGCAACGGCCCGCTCATGCTGCGGGTCCTGGCGGCGCTCGCGGTGGGATTCCTGTTTGCCGGCGCGGCGCAGCTGCTCGCCGATTACCTGCGCGCCCGGGCCAGCGCCGCCATCATCAATCGCGTCAGAGAGAACATGTTCCACCACCTGCAGCGGCTTTCCATGGGGTACTTCGCCCGGGTGCGGGCAGGCGACGTGGTGGCGCGCTTCACCTCCGACCTCGCCGACATCCAGAAGAGCCTCACCACTCGGGTGGTGGACGCGGCGTTCGCGCTGCTCGGTCTGGTCATCAACATTCCCGTCGCGTTCGTTCTGGAGTGGCGGCTCGCGCTGGTCATGCTGGCCGGCCTGCCTCTGGTGGGGATCGGCACCCGGTTGTTCGGCGGCGCCGCGGCCGCCTCGCGCTATCGCCTCAAACAGGAGGAGGGGGCGCTGGCCGCCACGGTGCAGGAGAACGTGCGCGCCCAGGCGGTGGTCAAGGTATACGGGCTGCGGCCGTGGGTGGCGCAGCGCTTCGCCTCACAGCTCGCCACACTGCAGAGGCGATTCACCCGCGCCGACTTCCTCGCCGAGGTGGTCGGCACCTCTTCGAGCCTTGGCGTGCTGGCGGTGCAGGTGCTGGTGCTCGGAGTCGGGGCGCATCTGGCGGTGACCGGGCGATTGTCGGCGGGCACGCTGGTGGCGTTCTTGTCGCTACACGCCATCGTCTCCAAGGACATCTACGACCTCACCAAGAAGGTGGTGCCGGCGCTCATCTCCTCGGCGGGCGGTCTGCAGCGCATCGAGGAGATCACCGGGGAACCGATCGAGGTGCGAGAGGAGACGGGCGCGCGCCCGCTGCCGCCAGGCCCGGTTGCGTTTCGTCTCGAGGGCGTGACCTTCGCCTACCCCGGCGGGAAGCCGGTGCTGCAGGGGGTCTCGCTGGAAGTGCCGGCGGGGCGGCGGGTCGCCCTGGTGGGGGCATCGGGCTCGGGGAAGAGCACGGTGTTGGGGATGCTGTTGCGCTTTTTCGACCCGCAGGGTGGCCGCGTCCTGGTCAGCGGGCTGGACCTCCGCAACCTCGCCCTGGATTCGGTGTACGCGCGGCTCGCGGCGGTCTTCCAGGAGAGTTTTCTGTTCGATGGAACGGTGCGCGACAACATCGCCCTGGGTAGACTGGGGGCGAGTGACGGCGAGATCCAGGCCGCGGCGCGGGCGGCCGAGCTGCACGACGCCATCGTCGCGCTCCCGCAAGGGTACGACACGCCGGTGGGCGAGGGGGGAGGGCGGCTGTCGGGCGGACAGCGGCAACGGCTGGCCATTGCCCGCGCCATCCTGCGCAATCCGGCGGCGCTGCTGCTCGATGAGGCCACCTCGGCGCTGGATCCCGCCACCGAGTCGGCGATCAACTCGACGCTCTCCCGGCTGGCGGTGGGGCGCACCGTGGTCACGGTGACGCACCGGCTGGCGGCGGCGTGCGACGCCGACCTCATCGTCGTGCTCGATCAGGGCCGCGTCGTCGAAACCGGCAACCACGCCGAACTGCTCGCGCGCGGTGGAGTGTACGCGGCGCTGTGGACCAAACAGAGCGGCGTGGAGGTGCGCAGCGAGGTCGCCGCGGCGCGCGGCGACGCCCTGGCGGTGAGGGTGCGGCCCCACCACCTGCGCTCCGTCCCGCTCCTGGGCGGCGTGGAGGAGGCGGCGCTGGCCGATGTCGCGGCGCGCATGGTGGTGGAGAACTGGGAGGCGGGCCGGGTGGTGGTGCGGGAGGGAGAGGCGGGAGAGCGTTTCTTCGTCATCGCCCGCGGCCGCGTGGAGGTGACTCTGCACGTCGGCGGCACGGTCCGGCACATCGCGGCGCTGGACGACGGCGACTTCTTCGGGGAGCAAGCGCTGCTGGCCGGCGCCCGTCGCACCGCGACGGTTCGCACGCTGACGCCGTGCCTTCTGCTGGTGCTCGAGCGGGCCGCATTCGAAGACGTGGTGCGCGCCTACCCGACCCTGCAGGCGGCAGTGGAGCAGGCAGCGGCGCGCCGTCTCGCCAGGAGTCAGGACCTGCACGCGGCGCTGGATGAGACCACCCTCCTGGAGACGTGAGACACGAGATAGGTGAGAGGCGAGACGATCGCCTCGCCCCGGTTGTCGGAGAGTGGTCGCCGTGGCCGGGAGCTGGCTGGAACCCCGCTGCCCGGTGTGCCGTGTTCGCCTCTCGTCGCTCGTCGCTCGCGTCTCACGAATCGAGCGGCCGGGCCGGGTGCCGGCCTCCCACAGGGGTGGTTTGCCGTGCTGAGACCTGGCGTTTGTTACCGCGCCAGGTGGTGGCACCCCACCGAGGTGGTGTTGCGCTGCGCCGCCGCGGCAATGAGCCCTGCCGCGGTGCAGCCGTGGAAAAGGTCGACCAGCGACGCCGAGATCGGGGTGGTGCGATAGAAGGCGGTGAGACGCACCAGCTGGTGGCGCAGGTCGGCGACGGCGCGCTCCAGGCGCTCGCGGGTGCGCACGATGCCGACGTAGTTCCACATGGTGTGGCGGATCGCCGACCAGTCCTGGGCGATGAGCGCCGGGTCCTCGTTGGAGGGGCCGGGTACCGGCTCCCAGTCGCCGACGGCCCCGGCCTGTTCCGCGGAGAGAGGGATCTGCCGGGCGAACGCCGCCGCTTCCCTTCCCGCCGCCAATCCGAACGTCAGACCCTCCAGCAGCGACGTCGAGGCCAGCCGGTTGGCGCCGTGCACGCCGGTGCACGCCACCTCGCCGGCGACATGGAGGCCTGGAATGTTGGTGCGGCCGGCGAGATCGGAAACGATGCCGCCGCAGGTGTAGTGGGCGGCGGGCACCACCGGGATGCGCTCGTTGCGGATGTCGATGCCGTACCTCGCGCAGCTCTCGGCCACCGTGGGGAAGCGCTTCGCCAGATCCCTGCCCTTGCCCCCCAGGTCAAGGTAGACGCACTCTGCTCCCGTCGAGTGCATCTCGTCGATGATGGCGCGGGTGACCACGTCACGGGGGGCGAGCGGCCCCAGCGGGTGGTAACGAGTCATGAACATCTCTTCGTTGGAGTTCACCAGCCGCGCGCCGGCGCCCCGCAACGCCTCGGTGATGAGGTGGCGCGGCGCCCCTGGCACGTACAGACAGGTGGGGTGGAACTGAATGAACTCCAGGTTCAGCAGGCGCGCCCCGGCGCGCGACGCCATCGCGAAGCCGGAGCCAATCGACGAGGGCTGGTTGGAGGTGTGGATGTACACCGCTCCGGCTCCTCCCGTGGCGACGATGGTGGCGTCGGCCATCACCGTGCACACCCTGCCGGAGGCGGTCTCCAGCAGGTAGGCGCCGGCAGCCCGGTTTTCCATGGAGTAGCGATCGGCGGCACGACGGCTGTGGTGGTGGGTGGTGAGCAGGTCCACCCCCTGGTAGCCGGGCGCCAGCCAGATGCGCGGGTGTTCGGCGGCGGCGCGCTGCAGCGCGGCCTGGATGGCGGCACCGGTGCGGTCGGCGGCGTGGATGATCCGGGGTACGGAATGTGCACCTTCGAGGGCGAGGTCCAACGAGCCGTCAGGCCGCCGATCGAACGGCACCTGCAGCCGCTCGATGAGCCACTCGCGCACGCATGCCGGACCGTGCTCGGCGAGAAAGGCGGCGGCCTCTGGGAGGCCGAAATCGGCCCCAGCGGCAAGAATATCCCGCGTCAGGAGCTCGGGGGAGTCATCAAACCCCCGGTAGATGATGCCCCCCTGCGCCCAGGCGGTGTTGGTGGCGCCGGGCTCGGCAGTGCGGCAGACGAGGAGGACCTCGGCGCCGGTCTCGGCGGCACCCAGGGCGGCGGCGAGGCCGGCGACGCCGGTCCCCAGCACGAGCACCTGGCAGTGTTCGCGGTCAGCGAGCCTCATCGTCGCACCTTCAGGGAGAAATCCAGGGCGGGGGCGGAGTGGGTGAGGGCTCCCACCGAGATGAAGTCGACGCCGGTGCGCGCGATCTCTGCGGCGTTGGCCAGGTTGATGCCCCCCGAGGCTTCCAGCCGCGCTCGTCCGCCAGCCTCGGCGACGGCCGCGCGCATCTCCTCCACGGTCATGTTGTCCAGCATGATGTGCTCCACGCGACAGGCCAGCGCCTGGCGCACCATCTCCAGGGTGCCGCACTCAACCACCAGGGGGAAGTGACGGCCGAGGCTGGCGCGGACGCTGGCCACGGCATCGGCCAGCGATGCGCAGGCGTCCAAGTGGGTATCCTTGAGCATCGCCGCGTCGTAGAGCCCCATGCGATGGTTGGCGCCGCCCCCGCAGCGCACGGCGTGTTTCTCCAGCGCCCGCCAGCCGGGTGTGGTCTTGCGGGTGTCCAGCACCTGGCAGGTCGTGCCGGCGATGGCGTCGGCAAACCGTCGAGTCAGGGTAGCAACCCCTGAGAGGCGGGCGATGAAGTTGAGCGCGGTGCGCTCGGCGGCCAGCACGGCGCGTGCTCGGCCCGAGATCACCGCCACCACCTCGCCCGGCTCGACCGACGCGCCGTCGCCGTGGAGCACGTCGACCTGGCAGGCGGGGTCGAGAAAGGCGAAGGCGGCCGCGAAGGC
>JBBINC010000128.1:6398-8627 GCA_037444085.1 Acidobacteriota bacterium
GAGCGCCGCCGCGACCGCGGCGACGTGCTCTGGCGAGGTGCCACAGCAACCGCCGAGCAGCCGCGCCCCGGCGGCCAGCCACGCCAGGGCACAGCGCCCGTAGCGCGCTGGCTCCAGCGGTGCCGCCGCCAGGTGGGGGGCGTCTTCGGAACAGAAACCGTTGTTGGCGTACGCCACCAGGGGCAGGAGGGTGGCCTCCGCCAAGCCTTCGAGGGCGGGCAGGGTGTCCTGGATGGCGGTGCAGTTGACGCCCACCGCCGCCACCTCGGGGAGGGACACGGCAGCCGCGGCGAGCCCCGCCTCCTCGCCGGAGAGAAGGCGGCCGCCGCTCGTGCAGGCGAACGACACGATCACCGGCCGCCGCGTGGCGATCGCCGCGTCCAGCGCCGCCACCGCTTCTCGCACCGAGTTGAACGTCTCCAGCAGCAGGGCGTCGGCGCCGGCCGCGGCAAGGATCTCGGCGGTGGCGGCGTGCTCTTTCAACAGCGTATCGTCGTCGGGCACCAGCTCCGGCCGATAGCAGTCCTGAAGCGTTGTCATCGAGGCCAGAACGAGGACGTTCCGCCCCGCCTCGGCCGCGCCCTCGCGGGCCAGCCGCACGGCGGCGGTAGCCAGCTCGGCGGCGCGATCCCCCTGGCCGTGGCGCCGCAGGGCGTAGGGTGCGACGCGGAAGGTCAGGGCCGTCAGCACGTCGGCTCCGGCGGCGGCGTAGTCGCGGTGCAGGCGGCGCACCTCGTCGGGAGCCTGCAGCAGCGCGCCCACTCCCCACAGGTGGCCAGCCGCGGTCACGCCCCGCCGCAACAACTCGCCGGCGCCTGCCCCGTCCAGGACCCGCGGTCGTGCCTGCAGCCAGGCCCTGAGTTGTTCGCAACTACGCAACGACGCCCCTCGGGTGAGCAGTGGTGCCGCCGGCTCGTCGTATCATAAAAAGGATGATATCTCGCGAAGGCGCGGTGTTGGTGGGGGTGGCGTGGTCTGGGGTGTCACGCCGGGCGGTCGAGGATCACCTGGACGAGCTGGCGCAGCTGGTGGACACCGCCGGTGGCTTCGAGGTTGGGCGGGTGGTGCAGGAGCGCTCGTCGCCTGACCCGGCCTTTTTCGTCGGCCGCGGCAAGGTGGCCGAGGTGAAACGTCTGGTGGACGAGACGGAAGCGCGGGTGGTGGTGTTCGATGACGACCTCTCGGGTGCGCAGGTGGGACATCTCGAGCGGGAGTTGCCCGACGGGGTCAAGGTGCTGGACCGAGCCGGGGTGATCCTGGACATCTTCGCCCAGCGCGCCCGCACCCGCGAGGCGCAGACCCAGGTGGAGCTGGCGCAGCTGGAGTATCTGCTACCGCGGCTGACGCGGCGCTGGAGCCATCTGTCACGCCAGGCTGGAGGCATCGGCACGCGGGGGGTCGGCGAAACGCAGCTGGAGACCGACCGCCGCCTCATTCGGCGGCGCATCGCCCATCTCAGGCGGCGGTTGGCAGAGGTGGAACGGGAGCGGGCAACCCAGCGCCGACGGCGCGCCCGCCTGCCCGGAGTCGCCCTTGTGGGATACACAAACGCCGGCAAGAGCACCATGTTCTCAGCCCTGACCGGGGTGGAAACGCCCATCGAGGATCGCCTCTTCGCCACGCTTGACCCGCTCATTCGCCGCGGCGAGTTCGGCGACGGTCTCATCGCCACGGTGTCCGACACCGTGGGCTTCATCCGCAAGCTCCCTCACCATCTGGTGGCGTCGTTCCGGTCCACCCTCGCCGAGGCGCTGCACGGCGACATCCTGGTGCACGTGATTGACGCCTCCCATCCGGGCTGGGCGGAGCAGTGGCAGGTAGGCGAGGAGGTGCTGGAGTCGTTGGGCGTGGATCCTGCGGTGTGTGTGTTGGCGCTGAACAAGATCGATGTGCTCGACGAGGCGCCGCTGGCGCCGCTGCAGCGCACCGCCGTGGCCGTCTCGGCGCGGACCGGCGCGGGGCTTGCGGAGCTTCGGCGGGTAGTGCGCCAGCGGATCCTGGCGCTGCCGGGTCTCGAGGTGTTGCGTTTCCCTGCCGAGGGCGGCGAGGAGCTGCGCGCGGCTCTGGCCGAGGAAGCTGTCGTCGCCCAGCGTTTCACGGCGGAGGGCATCGAGCTGGTGGTGCGGCGGGGCGGCGAACGCCCGGCGTGAGTCAATAGGGCGCGCCGCGGGCAGAGCCCGACGGCGCTCGTCTGTGCGCCCGGCCTGACCATCGATGGCCGGGTGAGAG
>JBBINC010000129.1:0-8569 GCA_037444085.1 Acidobacteriota bacterium
CCCCGCCGAGGGTGGAAGAGTCCGTCGACGCTCACTGACACAGGCACCGGCACGGGCACTGTCACCGGCACGGACACTGGCACTGACACGGACCCTGGCCCGGACCCGGTCACGGGTGGATGAGCGCTGGGGAGGACAGGCACTCTTGCCAGTCCTGGCGGGGACGAGCGCTGATGGTGGCAAGACAGGAGTGTAGGTCCTCCCACGCCCCGGTTTTTGCAGCGCGTTTTCGTGGTTTCTCGCCTCTCCTACTGGGTCGCCAGCTGCTGCCGGCGCTCTTCCACCGCCTGGCGCAGCAGCGCCTCGCCTTCCGGGCGGGGCGCCTGGGTGCGCTCGTCCCAGTAGGGGGACAGGCGCCGCAGGTTGGAGACGATCTCCGGCAGGGCGGTGATGACGGTGTCCACGTCCTCGGCGCTGGTGTAGCGGGAGAGGGAGAAGCGCAGCGACCCGTGCACCGCGGTGAACGGCACCCCCATGGCGCGCAGCACGTGGGAGGGCTCCAGGGAGCCGGAGGTGCAGGCCGACCCGGAAGAGGCGCAGATGCCCCGCGCTGAAAGCTGGTACAGCATCCCTTCTCCCTCGACGAAGTGGACAGCCAGGTTGAGGGTATTGTCCAGGCGCGACGCCCCCTTGCCGTTGACCTCGAGGTACGGAATGCGCGCTGCCAGCTCTCGCTCCAGCCGGTCGCGCAGGGAGGTGATGCGGCGTTCGTCTTCGGCCTGGGTGGCCATGGCCAGTTCCAGCGCCCGCGCCAGGCCGACGATGTATGGCACGTTCTCGGTGCCGCCGCGGCGCGAGCCCTCCTGGTGGCCGCCCAGCAGGAACGGTCGGATCGGGGTACCGCGGCGGACAAACAGTGCACCGACGCCCTTGGGTGCGTGCAGTTTGTGCCCCGAGAACGACAGCAGATCCACGTGCTTGAGCTCGCCGGCAAGGTCCAGCGGGAGCTTGCCGGCGGTCTGGGTGGCATCGCTGTGGATGACGATGCCCGGGTCGGTCTCCTTGGCGATGCGCGCCAGCTCGCCGATGGGGAAGAGCACGCCGGTCTCGTTGTTGGCGTGCATCAGCGAGACCAGCAGGGTGTTTGGGCGCAGGGCGCGGACGAAGGCCGCCGTGTCGAGGGTGCCGTCGCGGTGCACGGGGACGAAGTCCACGTCATACCCTTCCCGGGCCAGGAACTTGCACACCTCGAGCACGGCCGGGTGCTCCACCGCGCTGGTGACCAGGTGGCGCTGTCCGGGCCGGGCGCGGGTGGCGCCGATGATCGCCGCGTTGTTGGACTCGGTGGCGCAGGAGGTGAACAGCAACTCGTCGGGGCGGCAGGAGAGCATGCGGGCGAGGGAAGTGCGCGCCGTGGCAACAGCCGCCGCCGGTCCGCGGGCGGGCTCGTACATCGACGAGGGGTTGAAGTACTCGTCGCGCAGGTACGGTAACATGGCCTCGACGACTTCCGGGGCGACGGCGGTGGTGGCGTTGTTGTCGAGATAGACGGTGGGCATTTTGGGGACTCCTAGACCGCGATGACCCGGCAGCGCTGATCCACCCGGTCCTTGAGCGCCTGCTCCACCATGAACTTGATCGTCTGGTTGGCGCCCACACAGCCGGCGCACGCTCCTTTCAGGCGGCAGTAGATGAGCGTGTCCTTGATGTCCACGACTTCCAGGTCACCGCCGTCCTGGGCGAGCATGGGGCGGACGTACGTGTCCAGCACCCGCTCGACCCTTTTGGCGAACTGGTACGGGGAGAGACCGTCCTCGCCCCGAGCGCGGGCGAGGAGCTGCGCCACCGGCAGTTCGGCGTCGGTTCTGAACTCGATGGGCTGACGCCCCCAGATGTCGTCGAGCAGGTCCTGCAGCCCTGCGGGCTTGTGGTGGCAGGACATGCACGCGCCCCCGGCCTTCACGGCGTTGGTGATGTCGGCGATGGAGCGCAGGTTCAACTCCTTGATCTTGCGCCTCAGGTAAGGCTCGGTGAGGCCGAAACAGGTGCACACCACGCGCCCCTCCTCCTGCTCCTCACGGGTGATGTCCACTCCCAGGGCGGCCAGGTCCACGCCCCGCCGCTGCGCCCAGTTGAACACCGCCGCCTGTAGCGCCTCCGCCCCCATCACGGAACAGTGGATCTTCTGCTCCGGCAGGCCTTCCAGGTAGTCGACGATGTCCCGGTTGGTGATGGCCAGCGCCTGGATGGGTGTCAAACGCCGCTCCTCGATGATCGCGCACAGCGCCTCTGACGCGGCGATGGCCGAGGTGCAGCCGAAGGTCAGGTAGCGCGCCTCGGTGATCACGTCCTGCGTGGGATCGGTGGGGTGCCGGTCCACCCTGAAGGTGAAGCGCAAGGCGTCTCCGCAGGCGATGGACCCGTGTTCGCCAAGGCCGTCGGGGTTGGCAATCTCGCCCATGTGGGTACCGGGCCGTCCCTGCACCGCATCCATGAACAGCTTGGTGGTTTTCTCACTGTAGTTCCACGTCATCGCGGGTTCGTCCTCCAGCCGGCACGTTGGCCCTGAGGCCCCCGGTCGCCGCCATTGTAGTCCCGCCGCTGCCGGTGTGCTGGGGTAGACTGATTGACCATGGTGCCCCCAGCGCAGCGTCGCTCGCCGGCGGGCCGGGTGCACGGCGAGGCGGTGGATTCCCGGGGTCCGGTGTGGGCGGCCATCTACGACCTGGCACGCGCCATCCCGGCGGGACGGGTCATGTCCTACGGCCAGATCGCCGCGTGTCTGGGGTTTGCGGTCTCCCCCCGAGCGGTGGGGTGGGCGATGCACGCCTGCCCCGAGGACGTTCCCTGGCACCGCGTGGTGAACGCGTCGGGCGGGTGTTCCACCGAGCGACGCGGGGACTTTCCTCCCGGGTTGCAGCAGGCGCTGCTGGAACGGGAGGGGGTGGTGTTTGGGCCCGACGGCCGCCTGGACATGGGGCGGTACCGGTTTCAACCGCGGGTGATGCGGGACGGGAGGTGAGCATGCCGATCAGAGACACGTCGGGGCCGGCCGAGGTGAGCCTGCAGGAGTGGCATGCGCCGGGCAACCGGTGCTTCGGGTGCGGTCCGGCCAACGCCAAGGGCCTGCGAATCAGGAGCTTTGTGGAGGGGGACGAGGTCGTCTGCGAGTGGTCTCCCGAACCGCACCACGAGGCGTTCTCCGGGGTGCTCAACGGCGGCATCATCGGGGTGCTCTTCGATTGCCACTGCAACTGGGCCGCTGCCTATCACTTGATGCAGCGGCGCGGCACGGATCATCCCCCCTGCACGGTGACGGCGGAGTACGCCGTGAGGCTGCGGCGCCCCACCCCGTCCAGCGGGCCGGTGAGGGTGCGGGCCAGGGTGGTGGAGTCCTGCGATGACCGGGCGACGGTGGAGGCGACGCTGGAAGCGGCCGGGAAGGTCACCTCGACGGCGCGGGGGGTGTTCGTGGCGGTGGCGGAGGGTCACCCGGCCTACCACCGCTGGTAGGGCCGGCAGGGTCGCGCTGCACCACCACCACGCTGACGTCGTCGCCCAGGGGCTCGCCGGCGAGAAAGCGGTCGAGCTCGCCGAGCAGCCGGACGTGCAGCTGATGCGGGGTGCCGCCCTCCTGCACCAGCGCCGCGACCTTCTCGAAGCCGAAGACGCGCCCTGCCTCGTCCACGGCCTCGGGAAGGCCGTCGCTGTAGATCACCAGCGTATCGCCCGGCTGCAGTGCGGAGCGCTGGAGTGCGGCATCCACCGACTCGCGCACACCCAGCGGCAGGCTGCCGTGGCCAAGCTCCTCGACTTTGCCGTCGGCGCGGCGCAACAGGGGGAAGGGGTGACCGGCACAGACGTACTCCAGGCTACCGGCGCCGGGATCGAGGACGCCGTAGAAGACGCTCATGAAGTTGCGGGCGCTGCCGGTGCGGTAGAGGGCACGGTTGAGCAGCGCCACCGTGCGCTCCGGACCCGCTTCGATGTCCAATGCGACCTTGAGGGTGGAGTCGGCGATGGCCATGACCAGGCCCGCCGCCATGCCATGTCCGCTGGCGTCACCGGCGACGAGAAGCAGCCGCCCGTCGGGGAGGCGGTGAAAGCCGTAGTAGTCACCGCCGATGTCGTTGGCGATGCGGTAGGAATGGGCGAAGCGATACCCGGCCACTTCCGGCGTGCCGGCAGGGAGCAGCGCCCGCTGCAGCTCCCGCGCCACCTCGATCTCGTCCCGCACCAGCACTCGATCCATCATTTCGAGGGCGAGGAGGAGGACCAACGTCCCCACGCTCAGCACGATCCACAGCGGCGACCCGTCCAGGCTCACCCCCGCGCCTCCAGTGGAGAAGCGCACCTGCACCAGGGCGAGCAGGGCGAACACCAGCGCCGCCACGAACAGCAGCCGGCGCGGCGGCGACAGGCGGGCGGATAGCCCGGCGAGGATACGCCGCAGGCGGTGAAACGCCCGCCGCACCGCGCCGCGCGGCTCGCTTCCCGACGCGTGTTCGCGAGTGAGCACGGCATAGGCGCGCGCCGTGTCGCGCTGGAACAGGCGCTGGATGTCGCCGGCCTGCAGCCCGTCAGTGGCTTGCCCCAACGCTCGAGCCAGGCCCGCCATCGTCCTCTCCACCGCCTGCCAGCCGCGGTGACCTCGTGGGGGCTTTGCCGCCGTCACCTCAAACCTCACCCATGTCTACGTCGGTTGCCGGTCGGCGGTTCGAGAGGTGCCGCGCCGCAGCAGCAGGCCGCGCACCACCATGGTGGCGTAGGAGCCGGCGGGGAGCGAGAAGGTGAGTCGGACCGCCGCCCCCCTCGCGCGGCCGGCGCCGGATTGAAGCCACTCCAACGCCAGGGTGCCGGGGACGACGAACGCCCGCCGGGGTGTGGAGGCGAAAAACGCCGTCCGCAGGGGGCGCAGGGCGAGCTGGGTTGCGGTGATGCCCTCCTCCACAAGAACGCGATGGACCAGCTCGGCGCATTCGGGGCTGGCCTCGGCCAGGCGCGGGCCGGGCGTGGGAATGACCAGGTCGCGCAGCTCCGCCGGGTGGTGCTCGCCGCCATCGGCAGGGAAGAGGTAGTCGCCGGCGAGTCCGGGGAGCGCGACACAGGGCTTGGAGTACTGCCGGAGGGCGGCGGCCAGCGCCCGGTTCCACAGGTGCGACTGGTACGCCGTCAGGAGCATCGACAGCGCCTCCCGGGGGAGGGCGGCGAGGGCGTGGGCGGGAGTGCCCCCGGGCTGGGCGAGCCGCTCGATCACCCGCCGTTCCTGGGGAGACCGGGCCAGGGCCAGACACTGCTCCCACCGCCCCCACGCCGCCTCGAGATGCGCCAACCGATCCTTCTCGCGGCGGGGCGCCCCGGGCTCGGGGGAGGTGAGCAGCAGGCGAACGGCCGCCTCCCACTGGCCGCGCACCATGAGCGCGGCGGGGAATCCGCGGTGCTGGGGGACCGAGCGAAAGCGCTGATCGTCGAAATAGTTGGGTACCCCCCGACGGGCCAGATCGCCCGCGTTGTCGGCGACATCCTCCTGGCAGGCCGGGTCGAGGCCGCGCACCACGACACGAAAGTGGTTGGCGGTAATGGCGTCGGGACCCATGGGCCGGTCCACGAAGCCGAGGGAGACGAGCTGGAATCCCTCGCCCTCCAGCGTGCGGTCGCGCCGGCCCCGAATCGTGAGATGCTGCACGGTCAGCGCCGCGCGGTCCTTGCGACCGCCATACGCCAACGACGCGCGAGGCACGCCCAGCCGGCGGGCCAGGTGGCGCACCACCTCCTCGGTGCCCAGGCCACGCTTGGTGAGCCGGTACAGCCGGAAGGCTCCCGCTCCGCCGGGCTGCAGGGAGGTCTCCTCCTGCACGCAGAAGTCCTCCGGGATCTTCTTGATGGAGCCGGGCCACAGGTGCGGAGAATGTCGCACGGATCACATGGTGCCACGCCGCGCCGTCCGGCGGGCAGCACGGCGCCCCACCGGTCGCGTATACTGCGCCTCCCGGCAGCAGGGTGAGCGGGCGACATGGCCAGTTCTCGCCGCGAGATCATGGGTGCCCCGGGCCGGCGCGGTTCGTGATGCGGGAGACGGGGAGTTCGTTGCGCACCGGTGCGCATGGGGGGCAGCGTTGACGGCTCTGGCGTTGCTGCTGTTGATCGCCGTCCTGCCGGCCACCGTGGATGCTTTCGGCCGCCTGCTGTTGACCGTCAAGGCGCGGTCGTGGAGGTTTGCCGAAGCCGGCGCCGAGCAGCCGCGCCACTGGCTGGTGATCGTGCCGGCGCGGGCCGAGGGGGAGTCGGTCGAAGGGACGCTGCGCTCGATACTCGCCGGCTCGGCGGCACGCCCTCCCAGCGTGGTGCTGCTGCTGGACGGACCCGATCCGGTGGCCGAGGCCTGCGCCCGGCGGTTGGGGGTCGAGGTGGTGGTCAAGCCGAGCGGCGGCCCCACCAAGGCGGCGGCGCTGGCCTGGGTGGCGGCGGGTCTGGCCGAGAAGATCGGCGCGGCCGACGCGGTGCTCTTCGTCGACGTCGGCTCGCGGCTGGAGGAGAACTTCTTCGAGCGTCTTGCCTGGCCCGCCGACGCCGACGCGGTGCAGGCCTTTCTCGCCGGCCGGGGGCGCAGTGTCGGTGAGGCGGCGGCGCACTCCGAACTGCTTGCCCAGCACCGCGAGGACCAGGGCCGCGAGCGACTCGGTTGGGCGGTGCGCCTGCGCGGGACCGGCACGGCGTTACGGCCGCAGGTCTTGCTGGGGGAGCTGGGTCGCCTGCGCTCCACCGTCGAGGACTTCGAGATTTCCCTGCTGCTGGCGGCCGGCGGCTACCGCGTGCGCCTCGGGCCGCCCTCGCCGGTGGTGCTGGACGACAAGCCCGAGACGGTCGGCGCCGCGGCGCGCCAGCGCGCCCGCTGGTTCGCCGGACGCTTCTCCCTCCTCGTCCTGCAGCCGCGGGCGTGGCTTCACCTGATTCTCCGCTCGCCCTTCGAGGGTGCGGCGTTCCTCGTCGAGCTGTTCAGCCGGCCGCTCACCCTCACCATCCCGGCCCGCGTTCTGGCTGCAGGGGTGGTGCTGCTTGAGGGCGCGAGGACGCCGGCGATCGCCGGGGCCAGCGTGGTGCTGGCCAGCGCCGTGCTCGACGCGGCCTGGGGGATGGCCGGGATGCGGCGCAGCTCGTGGGGCGCCGCGGTCAAGCTGGCGGCCGCCTGGGTGGCCGCCGTGGTCGTGCTGCCTCGCGCCTTCTTCGGCTGGGTGCGGGCACGCCCGCGCCGCTGATGGCTGCGTTCTCCCGAGGGCGGGTAGAATGCCCGGCCGGAGCGCCCCGTGGACGACCGCCCAACGGTGATGGTGGTGATGGGAACCCGCCCCGAGGCGATCAAGCTCGCCCCGGTGGTGGCGGCGCTGCACGCCCAGGGGCGGCTGCGCCCGGTGGTGGTGGCCACCTCCCAGCACCGCGAGCTGCTGCAGCAGGCCCTCGCCCCCTTTGACCTCGTTCCCGACGAAGACCTCAACATCATGACCGAAGGCCAGACCCCCGCGCAGGTGGCGGCCAAAGTGATGCGCCGGTTGGAGAGGGTGCTCGGTGGGCTGCGTCCCGCCTGGACGGTGGTGCAGGGCGACACCACCAGCGCCTTCGCCGCTGCGGTCACATCCTTTTATGGAGGTGTGCCGGTGGCGCACGTGGAGGCCGGACTGCGCACCGGCCGACTGGATGCCCCGTTCCCCGAAGAGTTCAACCGGCGGGGCGTGGCGGTGGCGGCGGCGCTGCACTGCGCGCCCACCCCCCGCGCCGCCGCCAATTTACGCCGCGAAGGGGTGGCCGAGCACGCCATCGCGGTCACTGGCAACACCGTCGTGGACGCCGTGCAGCACATCCTGCGGGCCACCCCGCCGTGCGACACCGCCCCTTCGGGCGGCGTGCAGGTGCTCGTCACCCTGCACCGCCGCGAGAGCTTCGGAGCCCCCCTGGAGGGCGTCCTCACCGCCCTGCGCCGCCTCGTTGAAGAGCGCCGCCCCGCCTTGCGCCTGCTCTACCCCGTCCACCCCAACCCCAACGTTGCCGGCCCGGCCAGGCGCATCCTCGGCGGGGTGCCCGGGGTGGAGCTGGTGGAGCCCTTGGACTACCCGGCCCTGCTGCGGGCCTTCGCCGCCTCCCGCTTCGCCATCTCCGACTCCGGCGGCATCCAAGAGGAGGCGCCGGCGGTGGGGGTGCCGGTGCTGGTGGTGCGGGAGGTCACCGAGCGCCCCGAGGTGGTCGAGGCCGGGTGGGCGGAGCTGGTGGGCACCGACCCCGACCGGCTGCTCGCCGCCGCCCGCCGCCTGCTCGACGACGCCGCCGCCCTGGCCGCCATGACCTGCGGCCCCAACCCGTTCGGCGACGGCCGCGCCGGCCACCGCATCGCCAGCTTGCTCGCCGCGGCGGCAGGACGGTGAGCCGCGGGGGTGGCTGGGGAGGCTGCGCGCCTGCTCCCACCGGGAAGGAACCATAGGAGAGCAGCTCGCCTCGCACCGCGGGGGTGAGGCGTGCGGCCCCTCACACGCTCCGTCGGCACGGTGCCACGAACCGACCGAACGCTCGGTAGAAAATCAGAAGCGACGCCCCCTTGACAAGCTCTTCAGGAGGGGCAGTGTCACGAACCTGTCGGCGG
>JBBINC010000130.1:0-8533 GCA_037444085.1 Acidobacteriota bacterium
CAAAGCCGGACGCTCGCTTCTCTCGCCTCCAACCACCCCGACCACGCCCCCACCCCGCCCCCGCGTGATGGCAGGGCGGGTCGTGCCTGCTCGTGTCCGTGTCCGTGTCCGTGTCCGGGAAGCCGCGGGTGGGTGATCCGCCAAAGCAGCGCGATGGTGCGGCGTCGCGACACCGGCCCGGCGAAAAGGCGGGCGAGGGCGCCCGCCCCACGAAGTCTTCATGCCGTTGGAGTGCCAGGGTCCGTGTCGGTGCCAGTGTCGGCGCCAGTGTCGGTGACCGTGACAGTGACCGGTGCCAGTGGCCGTGACCGGGTCCGCGATCCGTGACCGGGTCCGGGTACCGATCACTCGGTCAGCAGCTCGACGGCGGCACGGATCGCACCCTGGCATACCGGGCAGAACGGCTTGAGACCCTTGCTGAACATGATGCAGTCCAGCGCCGGGCGGTACAACCCCGTGGACGAGTAGCCGGCGCCCTCGAACGCCCCCACCACACCGCGGCCGGGGCTGCCCGCCAGGTAGGCGTCCACCGCGCGAGCGTGGTCCACCGATAGCCGCTCCCCCTCGTCGATGAGCTGCGCCACCGTGGCCTCGGACGCCTGCGCCCGCATCGCCTCGGCGATACGCCGGTTGAGTGCCTCCCGCCGTGCCTGGAAGGCGCGGTCGAGGGTGTCGAAGCCCTCCTTCGTCCACGGAGTCGGCAGGGGGGTGGACGGCGCCACCAGCGCCCGCCACTTGAGCGCCGCCGAGTCGAGCAGGGCGGTGATGTTGGGCGCGGCGGGCTCGACGCCGCGGGGGTAGAAATCGCTGTAGGCCACGGAGGACGTGTAGTACTCGTCCGCCAGGCCCGCGAAGGTGTGTCCTAGCTCGTGCAGGAAAACGTACTCCGACCAGGTGTTTCTTGAAGTGAAGGTGCTGTAGAAATTGAAGATGCCTCCACCACCGTAGCGCGAGTGGTTGACCATGACGATGACCAGATCGTAGGGCACAGCAGCCGCCTCATCGCGCAGCGCGCGGTTGTCCTCGGTCAGCAGGTAGCGCTCCGAGCCAAGGGCATCGAACGACGCCCCCACGGTGGTGCGCCGCCACACGCCGCGGGATGGCTCGTCGCAGCCGCTCTCGGCCGAGGACACGAGCACTCCCCGCACGGCGATGCGGTCTCTCAGCGACGCGAATGGCTCGTGGCCGAGGAGAAGGGCGGTGAAGCGGACCAGATCGGCGCGGAACTTCCCTTCTTCGGCGGCGGTGTACCCCTCTCCCACGATCGCCAGATCCACGCAGGACGCCGCCGGCGTGCACTGGTGGCTCTCCACCACGACCGAGGGACGCGCCTCCTCGCGCACCACGAAGACGTCGGCGGCGTCGATCGGGGCGCTCAGCAGCGTCCGTACCTTCCCCTGCCCGCGCACCTCGACCACCAGCTCGGCGGGTCGGCGAGGCAACGGCAGGCGCACCGACTCGGAAAACGTGCGGCGCACCCCGCGCTCGGCCGGCGCGGTGGTGCGGTACTCGCCGAAGTACGAATCCCACGGGCGCGCCCACACCGTGGCCCCGGTCGAAGGGTCCACCAGCCGCGCGAGGTAGCGCCCGAGGGGACGGGAGTCCACCAAACCGCGGCCCCGGGCACCCGCCCACGGTCCTTCCAGGACTAGGCGATCCACCGTGAACACTTCCTCGGTGGCGTGCCCCACGTGGTAGAGGTCTACCCGCACTGTGCGGTCGAAAAACAACGTATCGAAGCCGGTCTCACCGGCCGCGAGCGCGGGGAGGAAACCCAACGCGAAGAAGAGGCGAGACATCATCCGGCCCATAGGAGTCCTCATTTCTCCAGCCATGGTAGCGAACCCCGGGGCGCGGAGTGGCGAGGAACGACGGTTCTCAGTCAGCTGGTCGGCTCGGGAGCCGGTTGCGCGTCACCTTCAGGCCGCGGACCGCGCAGCGGCGAGGTCATGGCCGCCGCTGCCTCGGTGAGCACGGCTTGCAGGCTCTCCAACGGCCCGATGGGTCCGCCGGCCGGCCGATCGTCGGCGTAGACCAACAGCGTCACTTTCCCCCGCCGCAAGCCAGGCACCACCGCCACTTGCCGCGGCCAGGCACCGCCCATGGCTTCCACCAGCGCCCGGTTCCACGTCGTGTCCACCAGCTCGCCGCGGTAACGCCGCCCGGTGCGTAAGACCGGCGCCGCCACCGCCCCGTCATCCACCGGCAGGCGCATCCCCGCCAACCGGTCCACCCGCACCCCAGTCGTCTCGCCCAGTCCAAAGGTGCCTACCGCGGTCAGCGCCTCGCCGCGCACGCAGAAGAGCACGCCGCGCGCCGCCACCCGTGCCGCCGCCCGTAGCACCTCGTTGACCTGCTCGCCGGTGAGCAGCGAGGTCGAAAAGTCGGCCATGAGCGCGCTCAGGGTCGTCGGCTTGCCTGCCGCCGGCTCCCGGCGGGGCCTCGGTCTGGTGGCCTGCTCCGGCGTCCCGGCCGGCGGCGGAAACGCTTCCGTTTCCCGGCGCAGCTCGTCCCAGCGCCGCAGCATCTCCACCGCCATCCCCTCGCCGTCGATGCCACGTTCCAGCAGGAAGTCCCTGGCGTCCACCTCGACCTCGCCGCGGTCGGCGACCTCCAGGGCGCGAAAGCGGAAAAACCCCGCCCGCCACTCGAACATCTCCGACAGCACCTTCCACACCTGCCGGTGCATCACCGCATCCAGCCGCTCCTGGGTGATGGCCTCCATCTCCACCAGAACGCACCCCAGCCGCTTCTCCTCCTTGCTGCGGTACTGCCGGTCCAGCGCGTCGGCCAGCGTTTCCTGAGTGATCAGCTTGAGGTGCAAGAGCAGATGCCCGAACGCCTCCCGGGCCGACGTGGAAGCGGCATAGATGATCTTTCCCTTACGCACGACCAGCACGCCCTCGTCGACACCGGTGCTCAGGGTGAGGCGGCCGCTCTTGCCGGTCACCGAGACGATCTGCAGGATCTCCGGCAGCGACAACTCTTCGAGACGGCCCACCAGGCTCATCGACCCACCCCCCACCGGTTCGGCGCCCCCCAAGGACACCTGTCGCGTCACCGATGTTCACCGAGAGTACAGCGCCAATCGGGGCCCTTGTCAATCTCCGGGCGCCGGATGCCGCACGAGTTGCGGTAGCGGGCGCTACCCCAGCCAGAAGCAGTACACCTTGGGCTCGGTCATCTCCTGCAGAGCAAAGCGGATCCCCTCCCGTCCCAACCCCGAGTTCTTGATGCCGCCGAAGGGCATGGAATCCAGGCGGTAGTCGGTGGAGTCGTTGATCATCACCCCGCCGCACTCCAGCGCCGAGGCGATCTTGAAGGCCACGTTGACGTCGCGGGCGAACACGGCGGCGTGCAGGCCGTAGGGGATGGCGTTGGCCTCGCGGATGGCCTCGTTGAGATCCTCGAAGGGGTAGAGGTTGACGGTCGGGCCGAACACCTCCTCGTAGTGCAGGGTCGCGTCCTTCGGCACGTTTTCCAGAATCGTGGGTTCCAGCAACGCGCCCTGGCGGCCGCCACCTATCAGCACGTGCGCGCCCTTGGCCCTGGCCTCCGCGATCCAGCGCTCCAGCCGACTGGCCTCCCCCTCGTTGATCATCGGCCCCATGTCGGTGGTCTCGTCCAGCTTGTCGCCGATGCGGTACGTTCTGGTCCGCTCGACCATGCGACTGCGGAATTCCTCGTAGACGCTGCCGTGCACGTAGATGCGCTGTACCCCGATGCAGTTCTGCCCCGCCGCCCAGAACGCCCCGGATACGCAGCTCTCCGCCGCCCAGGGGATGTCCGCGTCCTTCCATACGACGACCGGCGAGTTGGACCCCAGCTCCATGCCGATCTTCTTGAGGCCCGCCAGCTTGACGATTCGCTGTCCGGCCTCAACTCCGCCGGTGAACGACACCATCCGCGGCCGTGCATCCGAGACCAGGGCGTCGCCGATCTCGCCGCCGTAGCCGGTGATGGTCTGCAGCACCTCCGGCGGCAACCCAGCCGCCAGCAGCGCCTCGGTGAGCTTCAGAGCCGACAGCGGCGTCACCGTGGCGGGCTTCAAGATGACGCTGTTGCCGGCGGCGATGGCCGGCCCCAGCTTGTGCGCCACCAGGTTCAACGGATCGTTGAACGGGGTGATGGCCACCACCACGCCGATGGGCTGCCTCTCCCAGAAGCCGCGGCGTTGCTCGCCGCCGGGAAAGGAGTCGAAGGGGATGGTCTCGCCCAGCAGTCGCTTGGCCTCCTCGGCCGAGACGGTGAGGGTGTTGGTGCAGCGCCGCGCCTCCTTGCGCGCCTCGCGGATGGTCTTGGAACCCTCCCGCGCGATGGTGCGGGCGAACTCTTCCAGCTTGTCGGCGACGATCTCGGCGGCACCGCGGAGGATGCGCGCCCGCTCGAAGGTGGTGAGGGAGCGGGACACTCGAAACCCCTCAACCGCCGCGGCCATCGCCGTCTCCACGTCCTCCCGCGTCGCCGCCGGGACCGTGTCGATGAGCGAGTTGTCGAAGGGATCGCGCACCTCGATGCGGCGCTCGCGATCCACCCATCTGCCGGCAAGGAACATCTTCATGGCCGCCTCCTGGCGATGTGCAGCAGGTCGTTGAGCATGGCGTAACCGGTGGGCCTGCGCCCGGCGCCAGGCCCGATGACGGTCACCTCGCCCAGCGCGCCGGTGGTGAAGGTGGCGGCGTTGGTGGCGCCGCTCACCCCGGCCAGCGGATGGGTGACCGGGATGAGCTCCGGGGCCACCTGTGCGCGTACCGCGTCCCCCGCGCGCCACACCCTGCCGATGAGCTTGTAGCGCTTCCCCTGCTCGCCGGCGCGGGCGATGTCGGAAGCCGTGATGCCGGTGATCCCCTCGCAGGGGCTGTCGGCGGGTCTGAGCGTGGCGCCGAACACCACGTTGGCCAGGATCGTCACCTTGGCCAGGGCGTCGTGCCCCAGCACATCGGCGTCCGGGATGGCCTCGGCAAACCCCAACTCCTGCGCCTTGGCGAGGGCGTCGGCGTAGGCAAGCCCCTCCTCCATGCGCGTCAGGATGTAGTTGGTGGTGCCGTTGAAGATCCCGGCCACTGCCTGGATCCCCGACCCCGCCAGGCACTCCCGCCGCAGGTTGAGCAGCGGCGTGCCGGCCATCACCGTCCCTTCGAAGAGGAAATGCCCGCCCCTGGCCGCCGCCAGGGCCGCCAGCTCGTGGTAGTGCAGCGCCAGCGGCCCCTTGTTGGTGGTGACCACGTGCATGCCCCGCTCCAGCGCGGTACGCACGTGACTGGTGGCCGGCTCGGCGGTGGCGATGTCCGTCCAGGTGGCCTCACACACCACGTCGGCGGCGGCGCCGCGGATCATGGCGAGGGCATCCCAGTCGCACCCCCCCGGCAGCGTGGCGAGGGAGACGCCGCGCGACGCCGCCTCCAGCGCCGCCGCCAGGTCAATGCCCCCGGGGAGGTAGCAACTCCCCTTGGCGGCATCGGCGATGCCCACCACGGTCCACTCGAGGCCGTACTCCGCGGCCAGCTGCTGGCGGCGTTCCACGAGCAGCTCGCCGAGCCCCTGGCCGACCACCCCAAAACCAACGAACACGATTCTCATGGACTCCTCCTTCATCCGAGGCGCGCCAACGCCTGGTCCAGGTCGGCGATGATGTCGTGGGGGTGCTCGGCGCCCACGCACAGGCGCACCATGGTGGGCGGAATGCCGGCCAGTTCGCGCCCCTCCTCACCCTGCTGCTGGTGCGTGGAAATGGCGGGAATGGTGGCCACCGACTTGACCCGTCCCAGATCGGTGGCGCGCCAGATACGTTTGAGACCGTCGAAGAACGTCCGGGTGTCCGCCGCCGTACCGCGCACGTTGAACGACATGAGGTGCCCGAAGGCCGCCGTGCCATCGTCCGCCACCTGCAGATAGCGCGAGGCCAGGGCGTGCAGCGGGTGCGAGGGCAGCCCCAGGTAGTCCACCCGATCCACCCGCGGGTGCTGCGCCAGGTGCTCCGCCACGGTCATGGTGTTGGCGGCCATGTGCGCCACCTTGACGCGCAGGGTGCGCAGCTCGTTGAGCAGAAGGAAGGCGGAGTGCGCGGACAGACACGGCCCGGAGTCGCGGAACGGCCACAGCTTTAGCCAGGTGGCGTAGTCGGCGCGGGCCTCCTCGGCGAGGTGCCGGCTCGTCAGGTCGTGCCGCGCGATGATCGCTCCGGCAACAGTGAAGCCGCCCGCGCCGGCCGTCTTGGTGAGGGAGTGCACAACGATATCGGCGCCGTGGGCGAGGGGGCGCAGCAGCGCCGGCGTGGCGATGGTGGCATCGACGATCAGGGGGATGCCGTGGGCGTGCGCCAGATCAGCCACGGCGGCGACGTCAAAGCACGCCTGCTGCGGGTTCGACGGCATTTCGGCGTAGAGGAAACGGGTGTCCTCATCGATCAACCCCCGCCACGCCTCCACCTCCCACGGCTCGCGCACCCAACGCACGTGGGCGCCGCGCTCGCGCATGCGCACCGAGAAGAGCTGGAACGTGCCGCCGTACACCTGCGCCGCCGAGACGAAGTTGATGCGCTCCTCTCCCTCCCGCTGTCTGGCGAGCAGCGGCTCGGCCGCCTGCTTGATCGCCGCCATCCCCGAGGAGGTGGCGAGCGCCGAGGCGTCGCAGGAGCAGCGATAGCTCTCCAGCAGAGCCAGCGTCTCCTCCAGGTAGTACACGGTCGGGTTGTGGATGCGCGAATAGCACCAGGTGGGGATGAGGTAGGCGAGCCCCGCCTCCATCTCGTCGCTGTCGCGGTAGCCCTGCGAGGTGGAGGGGAAGACCGGTTCGATGATCCCCCCTTGCCCGCCGGCGAATGCCTCTTCCATGGAGTACATGCCGTGCACGGCAATGGTGTCGAACTTCAACGCCCGCACGCGGGCGCGTTCGATCCGCCTGCGGGCCAGCGCCTGCTCGGCCTGGCGCACGTAGCGGGCGACTCCATCGGGATGCATCGTGGTCATCTCGGGCCTCCTTCCCTCCCCTGCCTTCCCGCCGCCGAACCGGGCGCGGGGGGTGGAGATGTTCCTTGTGAACAAAGATAGGCTCTCGACGACCTCCTGCCAATAGAAATCAACGAAATCCCATGCTGAGCGAAAATAGTTCGAAATCCCTGCCGTTCACCTGAATGATCTTCACCTCGAACTCCCGTCATTGCTTCGTCACCGAACGAGCTTCGCAGCCTTCAGGATCCAGGGCCTGACGGAAGTCCTCGATGAGGTCTTCACACCGCTCGACCCCGCAGGAGACGCGGATCAGCCCTGGCGAACTCCCGGAGCGCTTCTTGACCTCGTCCGACACATCCGCGTGCGTCATCGCTGCCGGATGCTCCACCAGCGTTTCCGTTCCACCCAGACTCACCGCCAGGTGGGCGAGCCGCAAGCGGTTCAGCACCCGCAACGCTGCCTCCTTGTCGCGCCCGTCGCCGACCTCGAAGGCGATCAACGACCCCGCGCCGGAGCACTGGCGGGCGAACAGGGCGTACGGCGCCGATCCCGGGGCAAGGAGCCCCGGATACAGCACACGCCCCACGGCGGGGTGGCCGGCGAGAAACTGTGCCAGTCGGCCGGCGTTAGCCGCCTGCGCCTCCATGCGGATCTTCAAGGTCTCCAGTGAGCGCAGCATGAGCCAGGCGGTGAACGGCTCGGCCATGGTGCCGAGGATGGTGCGGAACGTCTTGATGTGCGCCAGCAGATCCTCGCGCCCCGCCGCCGCCCCGGCGATGAGGTCCGAGTGCCCGCCGATGAACTTGGTGGCGGAGTACAGCGACACGCCGGCGCGACAGGCGAGCGCGTTCCGCCACAGCGCTCCCAAGAAGGTGTTGTCCACCACCACGATCGTCTCGCCCGGGGCCACGGCTGCGCGGTCGGCCGCCGCGGTGCCGCCCAGTTCGCCCTTGAGCGCCGTCACGGCAGCGATGTCGGTCATCGAGATGGTGGGGTTGGCGGGGGTCTCCACGTACACCACCCGAGCGTGCAGCAGTTTCAAAGCGCGTACCCGGTCGGCGAAGCCGTCGCCGGCCTCCACGGCAACGGCGCGAATGCCGTAGACGGGCAGGACGTGGTTGAAAAAGAAGTCGGTGCCGCCGTACACCGGGATGCCACGTCCCCGGGAGCGCACAGCGCCAGGATGGTGGTCGAGATGGCCGCCATGCCCGAGGTAAAGCTGGCCGCCGCCGCGGCTCGCTCCCACACCTTCAGGCGATCTTCCAGGATCTCCAACACCGGGTTGTTGAGCCGCGAGTAGATGAGCCCCATGGGCTGACTCGGTCCACCGGGATTATCGCCGTACGCCTGGCGAAAGTACGCCTCCCCCTCCTCGGCGCTGCGGAAGACGAACGTGGAGGTGAGGAAGAGGGGCGGCGTGCAGCGCCTTGGCCTGCGCCGGTGGGCGGGTTGGGGTGGTGCGTGCGTGCATGGGTGCCTCCCGTTCGTTCATGCGCCCCCTCCCGCCGCCGGCGCCGGGTGAGGGTCAAGGGTCGCGAAGCGACCGACAGGCTTGCCCTTGACGCGCACCCGGCCCGGCGGCA
>JBBINC010000131.1:0-8480 GCA_037444085.1 Acidobacteriota bacterium
TACGCGCTCCTGCTGGGGCTTTCGACGCTGGGCGATTATTGGATCGCCCTCGCCCTCGAAAAGTCTAAGAAGAAGAATCGCCTCGTCTGGGCGAGTCTCGCTCTCAACATCGGCGTGCTGGCCTTTTTCAAGTACTTCGGATTCTTCGTCCCCTCGCTCGGCGCGCGGCTGGCCGGCGACGCCGATCCGCTGCGCTGGGAGCGGGTGCGCATCTGGCAGGTGGCGGTGCGCACGACGCTGGCGGAGGCGCCGTGGGGCGCCGGCCCGGCCGGGTACGCCGACGCGGCGCTACCCCATAACTTCCCCCGGGAGGGAGAGCTGGCGCGGTTCTACCGGGAGCCGTCGGTGGCCGAGTCCGATGTCCTGCAACTGGCTGCCGCGCTTGGAGTTCCGGGGGCGGTTGTGGGGGCGGTGCTGGCTCTGCTGCTGCTTCGCCGGACGACGAAGGCGGGCCTGGGAGTGCTTGCGGCCCTGGCGATGACCAGCGCGGTCAACACGCAACTGCCGGTCCCGGCGGTGGCGGTTGTCGCCTCCCTGGCGCTGGCGGGGACGTTGCGGCCGCCCCGGAGAGTGGCGTTGTGGCGCTGCACCCCGCGCCAGGCGGCGGCTGGCGGGGTGCTGCTGGCCGTGGCCGTGGGTCTGGCCCTGTCGTGGCCGCGGCACGGGATCGCGCCGGACGCGGGAGCGCTTGCCGCCGAGGCGCGCCGGCTGGCGCCCGCCGACCCAGCGGCCGCCACTTTGCGAGCCAGCGAGGCGGTCCGCCGCCGGCCGCGCTGGGGGGAGGGACGCCGGTTGCTGGCGTCGCTGCACCTGGCCTGGTGGCTGGAGCGGCGAGAGGCGGCGCTGGTGGAGCGGGCGGCGGAGGAGTTCGCGGCGGCCCGGACGTCGAACCCCCTCGATGCCTTTGCCGCCTACGGCGAGGCCGAAGCCGCCACCGCCCTGGGCGAGCGCCGCCGGGCCGATCACCTGGCCCGTGAGGCGGTGCGCCTGGAGCCCAACTTCGCCCGCGCGTGGCTGCTGCTCGCGGCGCTGGAGCTGGCGGAGGGACGCCTGGAGGCGGCGTGCCGCGCACTCGAGCGGGCGGAGGCCTCCCGGCAAGCCGGTACCGGGGTGGTGATGATCAGCGCGTACGAGCGCGAGCTGGTGCGCTGGGATGGGGCGCGGGCCGCCCTCGTCGGCAGCGCGTGTGGGGGTCGCCGGTGAGCCGCTGGAGCTGGGCGGCGGCGGGAATCCCGGGCGCGGCGCTGGTCGTCGCTGCTCTGGCAGGGTGGGTCCCCCATGCCCGCGACGTGCCGGCGTACTTCGTCCCGTTGCGGCACCACACCGCCCGCGTGCTCGCCGGGCAAGCGTCTCCCTTCTGGCTTGACCAGGTGGGATGCGGCGAGCCGTTCTTCGCCAATCCGCAGAGTGCCATGCTCTACCCGCCGGCGTGGCTGGCGCTTCTGCTGCCGCCCGAGGTCGCGGTGGGGGTCGAGGTGGGACTGCATCTGGCGCTGCTGGGGGTGGGAGCGGCGCTGCTGGCGAGGCGACTGGGGGCGGCCGGCTGGTGGCCGGTAGCCGCCGGTCTGGGGGCGGTGGGCGCGGGGCCAGTGATGGACAGCGCCGGGGTGCTCAACAACCTCACCGCGCTCACCTGGCTGCCGTGGGCGTGGGAGGCGGCGCTGGCGGGCGCGGTGCGCCGTTGCGCGGCGGTGTCGGCGCTGCCGTTCTTCGCGGGCGAGCCGCAGATCGCCGCCGTGGGCGGAGCGGTCTCACTGCTGCTCGCTCCGTCTCGCCGCACCGGCGGTTCGCTGCTGCTGGCCGCCGGGATCACGGCGATTCAGGCGGTGCCGTTCGCCTTCTGGGTGGCTGGCGGAGATCGGGGGGCCGCGATGGGCGTGGAGGAGGCGGCGCGGGGCGCGTTGACGCCAAGCCTGCTGCCGGCGCTGGCCTTCCCCGGGGCGGGGGGAGTGGGCCCCGAATTCGGCTTCGTGATTCATCCCACGGTTCCGGCCTGGGCGCTGCTGGGCGTGGCGCTGGCCCTGAGCCAGGCCGGCCCGGTGCGCCGCCTGGCCGTGGCTGTCCTGGTATGCATCGGCGCGGCAGCCCTGGCCGGGACGGTGGCCGGGGGAGAGCTGTGGACCGCCGCGACGCTAGGTCTGGTGCGCTACCCGGCGCGGCTGCTCATGCCGGCGGCGGTGATGGCCGCGGCGGCAGGGGCGGCGGCTCTGAATCGGGCGGCCTGGCGAGGCTCGGCGGGCCTTGCGCTGGCGCTCGCCCTGGGTGGGGCGGGCCTGCTGGTGGGAGCCACCTTTCCCGCCGCCGCACCCCAGGCCCTGGCGGCGGGACTCGCTGGCGTGGCGCCGTGGGGGCCATGGACGGCTGCCGCGGGGTCACTGGCGCTGGCCGGGGTGCACGCGCCGGCACTGGAGTTGCGAGGCGTCGAGCGGCACCCCTTGCCGTGCGCGATCGAGCAGCGCGCCGCCGCGAGGATCTACGTGGTGGAACCGTCGCGGGCGATGTTCAGCTGGATCGCGGGCGACTTTTTGCCGCGCACCGCGGCGCTGGGGCTGGGGTATCACGCTCTGCAGGACGGCCGGGAGATGGCCCGCAGCTTCGCCCCGTTGGCCAACGCCGATCTTGCCGCGCACCTGAGCGAGGCGGACCGCGGTCCGGCCGGGCGGTGGTGGTTGGACGCCCTTGGAGCCGACGTCGTGGTCAGCCTGCAACCCATCCCCGCCTTCCCGGTGCGTTGCGCCGAGGGTGGCGTGGTCGTGTCCGCCAACCCCCGCGCCTGGCCCCTCGTGGCCGTGGTCGAGGGGGTGCCGGCGGCCGGCGCCTCCCTGGTGGTGGCGGGCGACGTGCTGCGACACGACGTCCGGCGCAGCTACCATCGCTGGGCTGTGCGGGTGGATGCGGACCGCGGCGTCGTGCTTCGGCTCGACGCGGCGGATTCTGGGTGGCGATACCGCGTGGACGGCGAGCGGGTCCAGACCCAGCGGGGACCAGGCATCCTGCGGGGGATTCCTGTACGGCGTGGAGACCACGTCGTGGAGGCGCGCTACCGTCCACCCGGGATTGTCGCTGGAGCGGCCTTGACGCTGGTGACCCTGGCTGGAATGGCGAGTTGCGGGACACGGAAGCGTCGAGAGGAACGGACGGAGCGGCGATGCCACGCCCTTTGAGGCGAGTGAGCGCGGAGAAAGTGGCCACGATCTGGGAGCGCACATGGGGACGCTGGTAGGGGTTTTCTTCTTCCTTTCGGGGTTCGCGGCGCTGGCCTACCAGCTGGTGTGGGTGCGGGCGTTGGGCCTGCTGGTGGGGAACTCGCTGTGGGCGGCGGTGCTGGTGGTGGGGGCGTACATGGGGGGCATGGCGGTGGGCAGCGCCCTGGTGGCTCGCTGGGGGCATCGGTTGCAGCACCACGCCCGCTGGTACGCCGCCGCCGAGGCGGTGGCGGCGTTGTTCGCCCTGGCCACCGGTCCGGCGCTGGCGTTGCTCACCCCGCTGGCGGCGGCGCTTGGTCCGGCTCCCCTGGCCGGGTGGGGAGTGCCGCTGGCCGGTCGCTTCGCCGTGGCGGGTCTGTTCCTCGCCGTACCGACGGTGGCCCTCGGCGTGACCTTGCCGGTGATGGTGGAGCGCGCCGCGCGCGCCGGCGTGCTCCGGGCGCGTGTTGCGAAGCTCTACGCCGCCAATACGTTGGGGGCGATGGCCGGGGTCGTGGTGACGGCCTTCCTGGCCCTGCCCAACCTGGGGGAGAAGGGCACGCTGGCCGCCGCGGCGATGCTCGGCCTGGGGGTCGCCCTCGCCGCCTGGCTCGCCGAGCCCCGCATCCCCAGCGCCACCGCGGCCGGAGTACGCGAACCGACCTCCTGGTCGCCGTGGCTGGCGTGGCCGGCGCTGTTCGGGTTCGTGGCGCTGGCCGCGGAGCTGGTGTGGACGCGGGTGCTGCTGCTCCACCTGGGTTCCCGCGTGTACGCCTTCGCCCTCATCCTGGCGGTCTATCTGCTGGGGTTGTCGCTGGGAGCGATGGTGGCGCGGCGCCTGCGCGTCGAGCCGATGCACGCCCTGGCGGTGTGCCAGGGCGTGCTGGTGCTGGTGATGGCCGCGCAGGTGCCGCTGTTCGCCGTGTTCGGCGACCTGCTCGCGGCCCTGGCGGTGCTACTCAAGCCTGCCGGCTTCGCCGGACTGCAGGGCACGCTGGCGCTCGGGGTCGTTCTTCTCCTCCTGCCCGCCACGGTACTGTTCGGAGCGACCTTCCCGCTCACCGTGGCGGCGGCGCCGCTCCCCGGCACCGAGGCCTCCCGCGCCGGCGCCGTGTCGGCCGCCAATACCCTGGGCGCCATCGCCGGAGCGGTGTCTGGCCCCTTGCTGCTGGTCCCGCTGCTGGGAACCCAGCGGGCGCTGCTGCTGCTGGCCGCCGCCGGGGCGGTGGCCGCGGCGGTCCTGGGCCGTCGCCGCAGCACGACGTGGCTGGCCGCGGCCGGGGGGGGCGCGTTGATCGCCATCGCCGTGGCCATGCCGCCAACAGCGGTGCTGAAGGGCGCCGCGATGATCGCCGAGGGCGAGGTGGAGACGATCACCGAGAGCGCGTCCGCCACGGTGGTGGTGCGCCGCATCACCGACGCCAGGGGGACGTGGCGGTCGCTGGAGCTCAACGGCGTCAACGTCGCCGGCACGAGCACCGAGCTGCGCGCCATCCAGCGGCTGCAGGGACACCTGCCGTTGCTGCTGACCGAGCGACCGCGGCGGGTGCTCCACATCGGCTTCGGCTCCGGCGGGACGGCGTGGGCGGTGTCGCGCCACGGCGAGGTGGAGGCCATCGACGTCGCCGAGATCTCGCCCGAGGTGCTGGCGGTCTCGGATTCGGTGTTCGGCAACGTCAACTTCGGCGTGCTCTCCGACCGGCGCGTGCGGGTGGTCGTCAACGATGGGCGCAATGTCCTGGTGGCGGCGCGGCAGCAGTGGGACGCCATCCTCTCCGACTCCATCCACCCGGTGTACGCGGGCAACTCGGCGCTGTACACCCGCGAGTACTTCGAGCTGTGCCGCCGCCGTCTGGCGCCGGGCGGAGTTGTCTCCATGTGGCTGCCCATGTACTCGCTGACCAGGGAATCGTACCTGTCGATCCTGCGCGCCTTCTGGGAGGTGTTCCCGGGCGCCGCCGTGTGGTACGACCCGATCGTGCTCAACGAGTTCACCGTGGTGACCGGAGTCGTTGACGAGGGTGATGTGCGGGTGCGTTGGGGGGCGCTGGCCGAGCCCGCGCTGGCCGACACCCTGGCGGAGGCGGGGATCAGTCGGCCCGAGTTGTTGGCCGGCATGCTGCTGCTGGGGCCGCGGGAGGTGGCCCTGCTGGTCACCGAGGAACCCCCGCATGTGGATGACCTGCCGGAGGTGGAGTACCGCTCCGGCCGCATTCTCGAGCGCGATCGCTCATGGCTTGAGAACTTCCAGATGCTCTATACCTACCGCGCCAGGGCCAACCCCTTCACAGCGCTTCCGGTTTCGTGGCCCGAGGTCGCCGCCCACCGGGACGAGGTCATCCGCGATCAGCTGCGAGCCCTGGGGCGCCGCGTCTGGGGTGAGCGGACGCCCTCCGGCCTCCTGCCCCCGTCGGGATCGTAGGGCGATGTGCGGCCTCTGCGGCGTGCTTCGCTCTCCCGAGTCGCGCCAGCGGCGGCGGCAGCGGGTGGAAGCGATGACCGCCGCGCTGGCGCACCGCGGCCCGGACGCCGAGGCCTACTACGAGGACGAGGAGATTGCCCTGGGGTTCCGCCGCCTGGCGGTCATCGACCTGGTGACCGGGGACCAGCCCATCGCCATGCCGGAAACCGGCGCGGTGATCGCCCTCAACGGCGAGGTCTACAACTTCCGCGAACTGCGGGCCGAGCTCGAGCCGGCGCAGCAGTTCAGGACCCGCGGGGATGCCGAGGTGGCGCTGCGGCTGCTGGCGGCGAGGGGAATCGCGGCGGTGGCACGCCTGGATGGCATGTTCGCCTTCGCTTTGTGGGAGCCGCGCAGCAGGACCCTGCAGTTGGCCCGGGACCGCTTCGGGATCAAGCCCCTGTACGTCTGGCAGGACGGAGTGACCGTCGCCTTCGCCTCCGAGCTGGGGGCGTTGCTGGCGGGCGGTTTCCCTCCCGACCGGCGGCTGGATCTCCTGGCGCTGCGTCACCTCCTTGACCAGAAGTACGTGCCGCCCGAGCGCGCCATCGTCGAGGGGGTGCGCTCTCTCCCGCCCGCCTCGGTCCTCGAAGTGACGCCGGCCGAATCGAAGAGGTGGTGCTACTGGAGGCCTCCGGCCGTGCTGCCCACCGCGTCGCCCGGCGCGGCCGAGGAGGTGGCCCAGCGTCTTCGTGCGGCCGCGGCGCGCCAGCTGGTGGCCGATGTACCGCTGGGGGTTTTCCTCTCGGGGGGTGTGGATTCCTCCCTGGTGGCGGCGCTGGCGCAGGAGGCGGCGGGGCGCCCGTTGCAGGCGTTCACGGTGAGTTTCGACGACTCGGGCAGGCTGGACGAGGCCCCGGCGGCGCGTCGCACGGCGGCCCACCTGGAGTGCTGCCACCACGTGCTGGCGATCGACCCTCGCGAGGTGGCCGGCGATCTCGAGCGGCTGGCTGCGTCGCTGGATTCCCCCCTGGGTGACGCGACCGCCATTCCCACCTGGTACGTGAGCCGGCTGGCGCGCACCCAGGTCACCGTGGCCCTGTCGGGGGAGGGGGCCGACGAGCTCTTTGGCGGCTATGCCCGGCAGCGGTGGGACGCGCTGCTGGACCGGCTGGGGGGCGCCGGTCGGCAGTGGCTCCCCGCGCTGGGGCGCCTGGCGGGACACCCGCTCTCCGCCAGGGCGCGCTCGCGGCTGGACGTTCCCCCGAGCCTGGCGCGCTACCTGGACTGGTCGCGGGTGTTCCCCGCGGAGCTGGCGGAGGAGGTGCTGGCCGTCCCGCCACCGCCCGCGCAGGAGTGGGAGCAGGAGCGGACGGAGCTCGCCGCGGAGTTCGACCGGCTGTCCACCCGCGATCCCCTCGCCGCCAGGCTGCTCGCCGACCTGCGCCTGTTCCTGCCGGGCGACCTGCTCCCCAAGGTGGACCGCATGAGCATGGCGCACGGCCTGGAGGTGCGGGTGCCGTACCTCGACAACCAGTTGAGTCAGTGTGTGCTGGCGTTGCCGGGGAAGGTTCGCCTCGGCCTGTGGCGCGACAAGCGGCTGCTGCGGCGGGCGGCGAGGCGGTGGCTGCCGCGGGAGGCGGCGGGCCGGCGCAAGCACGGCTTCGACGTGCCGATCGGTGCGTGGCTGCGGGGACCGCTGCGCGAGCCGCTGCAGGATCTCCTGGGCGAAGGCAGCGTGCGGTCGCGGGGCGTGTTCTCGGCGCCGGTGGTGGCGCGTCTCGTTGGCGAACACCTGGGTGGCGTCATCGACCACGGCGAGCGGCTGTGGTGCCTGCTCGTCACCGAGGCGTGGCTGCGGCAGGTGTTGGACCGGCGCGCCGAGGTGGCGACGTGAGCCGGCCGCTGCGCGTCGTGGCGGCCAGCCACCTGGCCTCGCCCCGGGCGCCCACCGGCGCCGAGCGCAGCCTCGCCCTGCTCGCCGCCGGACTGGCCCGGCGAGGGCACGACGTGACCGTTCTGCTGCCGGGTGAGTGGGTGCTCGGCGGGCAGGTGCGCGACGCCGGTGTACGCCTTGCCACCGTGCCTTCGCGCCCGTGCTGGCTGAGCTACTGGGAGCCGCGGCCCTGGCCGGTGGTGGCCTGGAAGGCGCTGCGCTGCGTGCTGGCACAGCGGGCGGTGAGCCGGCTGCAGCGGGCGATGGCGACGCTCGCCCCCGACGTGGTGCTGGTCAACTGCCTGCCTCACCGGGCGGCCGCGGAGGCGGCGCGGCGGGCGGGGCATCCCACTCTCTGGCACCTGCGCGAGATCCTCCCGCCGGGCCGGCGGCGGCGCTGGTGGGGGCGGATCATGGCTCGCTCCGGGGCCGACTTCGTGGCGGTGAGCGAGGCGGTGCGGGGGTGGGTCATCGACGAGGCGCCGGAGCTGCGGGTGAAGGTGGTGTCCAACGGGGTGCCGGTGCCCGAAACGGTTCCCGACCCGGCGGCGGCGCGGCGGGCCTTGGGGCTGCCCGAGGCAGGGGTCTGGGTGGGATACCTGGGCCAACTGGCGCCGCACAAGGGGGCCGGGCTCTTCCTGCAGGCGGCGGCGGCCGTCGAGCCCGCCGGGGATCTTCGTTTCCTCGTCGCCGGGCCGGGCACGCCGCGGCAGCAGCGGGAGGTGCGGGAGCGGGCCGCGGGCGTGGCGGGCGGCTGCGTGGTGCTCGAGCCGCGCCCCGAGGCGGCCGGACTCATCGCCGCCTGCGACGTGGTGGTGGTGTGCGGCGTCGGCAAGCTGGAGGCCGACAAGCGCGGCCACTTCCCCCTGGTGCAGCGCCTCGCCACCGCCGAGGGCGGGCCACACGTGGTGGCCTGCGTGCGCGACAGCAGCCTCACCGCCATCGGCCTGGCGCTGCC
>JBBINC010000132.1:0-8374 GCA_037444085.1 Acidobacteriota bacterium
GAAAGCCCGGCGAAGCGACTCGGGCCGGCCCACGTCGCCCCGGACCACTTCCACATGACGGGACCAACTCCGGGCTTGGAGTCGAAGCGGCTCACGGGCGAGGGCGCGGACGCGGCAGCCGGCGCCGGGCGTTTCGTCTCCGCCGCCGCGGCAGGCGCCGGACGACCGCGGCCTTCCAACTCGGCGAGGAAGGCGCCCAGTTCGGCGGCACCGGGGACCGGCTTGGCGGCCTGCAGGACCGCCTCCAGCTCGGCGGCGAGCTCGGCGGCCTTCTGGAACCGCTTGTCCCGGTCCTCGTGCAGCGCCTTCATCACGATGCGGTCCAGCTCGGCGGGGATGGAGGGGTCGATCTCGCGCGGCGGCACCAGTCTGGGGGAACGGACCTGTTCCAGAATCGAGAGTTCGGAATCGCCGGCGAAGGCCTTTCGCCCGGTGATCATCTCGTAGAGCACCAGCCCGAGCGAGAAGATGTCAGAACGGTGATCCAGATCTTTGCCCCAGGCCTGCTCGGGGGACATGTACTGGAGCTTGCCCTTGAGTGCCCCGGCGCGGGTGTGGGATGCCTTCGAGGCCGCCTTGGCAATGCCGAAGTCGCAGAGCTTGATGTCGCCATCGAAGGAGATGAGCACATTCTGGGGGGACACGTCGCGGTGGACAAGAGACATCGCGCTACCCTGCAGGTCGCGCTTGCGATGGGCATAGTCCAGCGCCGCGGCCAGGCGTGAGGCAATATACACGGCAAGCGGCACTGGCAGACGCCGCTTTCCTGCCTCGACGGTCCGCAGGATTGACCGCAGGTCGCGGCCATCGATGAACTCCATCGCGATGTAATACGACTTGTCAATCTTCCCCAGGTCGTAGATGTGGATGATATTGGGGTGCTGGAGCTGGGCAGCGAGCTTGGCCTCGTCGATGAACATCGTCACGAACTCATCGTTGTCCGTGAGATGCGAGAGAATTCGCTTGATTGCAACGATTTTCTGGAACCCCTCGACACCCTGCATGCGGGCTCGGTACACCTCCGCCATGCCGCCGGTGGCGATCAGGCTCTCGAGCTGGTACTGGCCGAAGGGCGTACCTCCAGCCAGCGGGGCGTCCGCCTCTGTCGCCGGGGTGGGAGAGGCTTCCTTGACTGCCTCGGCTCTTGCCGGCGGCGGCGCCGCAGCAGCCGGCCGCTCGCGCTTCGGGATCTTCACCTCGAGCCCGGAGAGCGTTTGCGAGAGCAACTCATCCACCGAGGCGCCGCCGGTATCCTCGCGCGGAGCAACCCTGGACTCCTTGCCGAGCATGTCGGCAAGTGAAGCCTGCACGGTCCGGTCGGCCGAGGAGTCCTCAAGGGGCGGTCGAGGAACAGGGCGCGCCTTCTCGGCGACGACCGGCGGGACCTTGGGTTCGGACGGCGGAGCCAGGGCGGGGGGCTCAGGCTTGAAGACCGCCTCGACCGGGATCCGCTGCGTCACCGCGGGTGATGGATGCTCGTGGTCCTCGTCGCCGATCAGGTCACCGAACAGGTCTTCCGACGTCACCGTGCCCTGGCTGGGCTCCAAGCCGGCGCTGCGGCGCAATGCCTCGATGACGCCCGAACGGGTGTCCTGGCCTGTGCCGGCGCTCCCCCGCGGCTGCTCCATGGCGCTGCGCACCCGCGCCAGCAGCTCGTCGTTGGAGAAGGGCTTGGCAACAATGAGCTGGCCGTCGTATTCGGCGGCATCGCGGGCGGGGTCGTTCCCGGTGTACCCACTCATGAGAATGATGATGGGCGTGGTGCGCAACCCGGCCCGCGCGCGCAGTTGGGTGATGGCGTCACCAACCTTGACCTTGGGCAGCACTGAACTGATGAGCACGGCCGCTGGCTCACGCTTGGCGCAGGCGCCGACGGCGGCGTCGACGTCCTTGGCGGCAACGACCTCGGTGTCGAGAGGCGCCAGAGCTTCAGTCACCCGCGCCACGGTTCGGGGTTCGTAATCGACGAGAAGGATCATCTGGCTCATTCCTCATGCCACTGCGCGCGGCGAGCGTCCGCGGGCTATTGTGCGGAGCACTTCCTCGCAAGTCAATAGCAGATCAGCGAGGAGCGCGGGTGGCGGGTGGAGCATGGCGTGTGTGGCAGGGGAATCCAGCAAGAGTGCTGGGGAGTTGCTTGCGGGCCGTCGTCCCCCGCCACAGATGGGGCTGGAGGCGCGGCCTTCCCGGCCCTGGCCATCGCCGCGCGTGAGGTCTGCCGCGGCTGCACTATCATCAGCACAATCAGCGATTGCGGGGCGGCTGGTGGGGTGTACAATACGCGTCTGGCGCCTTCGGGCCTCGGAGGTGTGTATGTCGGGCCACAACAAGTGGAGCACCATCAAGCACAAGAAGGGAAAGGCCGACGCTAAGCGAGGCAAGGTCTTCACCAAGATTATCCGCGAAATCACCACGGCGGCCCGCGAGGGCGGTGGTGATCCCGAGGGCAACCCACGGCTCCGCAGTGCCATTGCCGCCGCCAAGGCGTCCAACATGCCATCGGACAACATCACCAAGGCGATCCAGCGTGGCACCGGCGAGTTGCCCGGGGTAGCCTACGAAGAGGTCTGGTACGAAGGGTACGGGCCCGGCGGTGTGGCCGTGATGCTGCAGGTACTGACCGACAACCGCAATCGGACCACGGCGGAGATCCGACACCTTTTCGGCAAGCACAACGGCAACCTGGGAGAGAACGGCTGCGTCTCGTTCCTCTTCAAGAAGCAGGGGTACATCATGGTGCCGAGGGGCGCCGCCGGCGAGGACGAGGTCATGGAAGCCGCGCTCGAGCTTGGCGCCGAGGACTTTTTCGGCGACGATGCCGAGTACTTCGAGATTTACACCGCACTGGAGGATCTCCATCGCATCAAGAGCGGTCTGGAGACGCGGGGATTCGGTGTGGAAGGTGCGAAACTGGAAATGGTTCCCTCCACCCAGGTGCGCCTCGAGGACCGCCAGGCGGACCAGATGATCCGCCTGATGGACGCCTTCGAGGATCACGATGACGTGCAGAACGTCTGGGCGAACTTCGATATCGACGACAAGCTCCTCGAGGCGAGCTGACGGTTTCGCGACGTGGGAGGCGATCGCGTCCTGCGCGCTACTGGTGGGTGCCTTGATGGCCTCGCGCGAGTTCCCCCCTTGACGCCACCCCCCGGGGGTGCACGTCCGATGAACGCTACGGGGTCAAGGCGACGATGAGAGTTCTGGGGCTCGACCCTGGTTCCCGCCTGACCGGATGGGGCGTGATCGACGGCGGTGCGCCGCGGCTCGAACTTGTCGCCTACGGGCGCGTCGTTCTGCCCCGCTCGGGTGGGCGCGCCACCGCCCTCCAGCGACTTCAGGACGAGTTGGGGGGGTTGCTGGTCGATTTCCGGCCCGATGTGGCGGTGCTCGAGTCCTCGTTTACCGCCAAGTATCCTCGATCCAGCCTGGCGCTGGCGGAGGTCCGGGGAGCTGCGCTGGCGGTGCTCGGGCGCTGGGGCGGTCCCGTGCAGGAGTATCCGCCGGCGCAGGTGAAGGCGGCGGTGGTGGGCAACGGCCGGGCGGAGAAGCGGCAGGTCGCGTTTGTCGTGCAGCACACCTTCGGATTGGACTCACCGCCTCCCTTTGACGCGGCCGATGCGATTGCTCTGGCGGTGTGCTATCTTCGCTCGCGCTGCCTTGACGCTCGTGTTGGTGGTGTGCTAGCATCCTCTTCCGCAGCTTGGACGCAACTTCCTGACTGCGGCAGAGATACAAAAAGAGGGCGACCGGTGGGCACCGGCGGGCCAAAATGAGGAGGAAACGTCAGTGGGAGACCTCGTAATCTTCTTCCAAAAGGGCGGCATCGTGATGTGGCCGCTCCTCATCTTCTCCTTGGTTGCGTTGACTTTCATCGTCGAGCGCGGAATCGCTTTGCGGCGCGCCCAGATCAACGTCAACGAGTTCCTCTCGAAGATTCGCAAGGCGTTGCTGGTGAACCGGGATGTTCGCGCGGCCGTGAAGGTGTGCGAAGAGTACAAGGGCCCGGTGGCCTCGGTGGTCAAGGCTGCCTTGCTCAAGTACGGCCACCCCAAGGAAGAGATCGAGAAGGGCATCGAAAGCGCGGCGGTCTTCGAGTCCGGCCGTCTTGAGCGGGGCCTCATGGTGCTCTCAACCACCGCCAACGTGGCACCCATGCTCGGCTTTCTGGGCACCGTGGCAGGCATGATCCAGTCGTTCGACACACTGGCGTCGCAGGGGTTGACCAATCCGGGCGCCGTTGCTGCTGGTATTTCGGTGGCGCTGATCACGACCGCCACTGGTCTGACCATCGCCATCCCCGCGCAGCTCGGCTACAACTACTTCATGAGCCGGATCAACAAATTCATGCGTGACATCGAGACCAGCTCCAACATGCTGCTGGAGACGTTCGTGGAGATGGACAGCGATCGCTACGGCCGCGGAGGCGGCGCGGAGGCCTAAATGCTCAAGGTCCGCAGAGTCGGGCGGCAGCCCGACCCGTACATCCCGACGGCCTCGATGGCGGACATCGTCTTTCTGCTCATCATTTTTTTCATCGTCACCTACAACCTCGAGGTAGACAAGTCGCGGGTTGTTCTTCCCAGCACCTTGATCCGCAACGAGGTCCCTCGCGAGTCGGCCTACATTTCGTTGGACCAGAGCGGCATCATCAGGGTTTCTGGTGGAAAGGAAACCTCGGTGCCGGTGCCCAGCGTCGAGGAGGTGGGCTCCTTCGCCTCTGACGTGGTGGCGCGAAACCCGGAGCTGGCGTTCGTCGTCAAGGCTGACCGGGACACGCGCTACCAGCTCGTCGACAAGGTCATCGATGCCCTCAAGCAGGCGAAGGTGCGGACCATTTTCCTGCTCTCGGAGCAGAAGACCGCTGAAGGGTACAGGCGATGAAACTCCAGCGCAGGCACGACAAGGCTGAGATCTTCACCGGCTCGATGGCCGACGTCACCTTCCTCCTCATCATCTACTTCATGGTGACGATGGCGTTCTCGGCCACCAAGGGTTTAGACTTCGCTGTGCCCAAGGAAGATCCGAGCCGCAGCGAGATCAAGGCCGAAGACTCGGTTTTCGTCCGCGTCCAGCCAAACGGTTCGTTCACGGTCGACAACAGGCCGCTGCCCCTCGAGTCCTTTGCTGACTACCTGAAGACCAGGATCGACCCCGGCTCGAACCCGCCGGTCATCTCCAAACCGGTCATCCTGCGACCCGATGCTGACGCACCGTTCTGGGCGATGATGGCGGCGTTCGACGAGCTTCGCCAAATCCATCAGCCGAACCGGCTGAATCTTGGCAAGGAGCTCAACATCGCCCTTCCGACGCAGCGGGAGATCGAAGCGACGTGGGGTGCTCTCGGCGTGGCGATGCCGTGACAGGAGGGAGTGCGAGCATGAGCACCAAAGGTTCCGAGGCGGCAGGCCGAGCACCCGAGGAGATCCAGGACGGGACGTTGGCGAACCTGGTGTTCCTCTCGGAGGAGTATCGCCAGGATGCCCGTATGCTGAAGATCGCCGGTGCGGTAGCGGTTGTCTTCCACATCGTGCTCTTTCTGAGCCCCCTCCCGGAAATGACCAAGGCAGCGCTGGCCGACCAGCGGCAGAAACAGAAGATCTTCGTCGTCCAGCAGCCCAAGTTCAAGCCGCCCGAGGTGGAGAAGAAGGTAGAGATTCTCAAACCGAGGGTGGTCAGGGTGCCGATCCCCGACCCGACGCCGGACGAGCCGGAGCCGATCCGTGAATTGCAGACCGACGACCAGCTCCCCGACGTGATCCCGGACGATGCCATTTTTGGCGTGCCCGACGCCCCGCCCGCGCCCGTCGACGAGGGGCCGATCCGGGTGGGCGGGCAGATCAAGGAGCCACGCAAGACCCGCGAGGTCAAGCCGGTGTATCCCGAAATCGCCAGGAAGGCGCGAATCGAGGGCATGGTCATCCTCGAGATCACCGTGAGCAAGCAGGGGAAGGTTCGAGATGTCAAGGTGCTGCGCGGTCTGGCGATGGGTCTGACGGAGGCGGCGGTGGAGGCGGTTAAACAGTGGGAGTACGAGCCGTCCACACTGAACGGCCGGCCCGTCGAGGTGCTCGTCACCGTGACGGTACGCTTCAACTTGCAGTAGCTGGGCGGGGTGCATGGCACTGCAGGGCTCTCTGACCGATCTTGCGCTGCCGGACGTGATCCAGCTGGTGAGCGTGTCGGGCAAGACCGGTGTTTTCACGCTGTCCTCCGACGGTGCAGAGGGCAAGATCTTCCTCAGCGATGGCCAGATCACCGATGCATTTGTGGGCGAACTCCGCGGTGAGGATGCCGTCTACGAGATGGCGATCTGGCAGAGAGGCCAGTTCATCTTCACCCCGCACGTCGAGTCCGATCGCCGCACCATCAGCAAGCCGAACACCAGCCTGATGATGGAAGCGGCGAGGAGACTCGACGAGTGGCGCGTCTTGCAGCGCAAGATCCCGTCTTTGGAGCTGATTCCCTACTTCACGCCGCGCGATGCTGGTCGCGACCAGGTGACCCTGTCGCCGCAGGAGTGGATGGTCATCACCAAGGTCGACGGCGAGCGGTCGATCAAGACGCTGGAGAAGGCATCGGGTCTTTCGGCGTTCGACGTCTGCAAGGTGCTGTACGGGCTGGTAGCATCTGGGCTAATCGGCCTGCGCGAGGCGCGCGAGCGCCCGGTGCAGGGAGTGCCGGCCGGACCGTCGGCGACCACCTTGCTGGCGCTGACCGAGAACATTCGCAAGATCGCCGAAGAGATCGCCGGCCCCGGCGGCGCCAAGTCGGTCGAGAAGCAGTACCGGCTGGCGCGGACCGAGGTGGAGCGTGGAAAGGGTATGGAGGCGGTGCAGGTCATGGTGGATCACCTGGCGCGCGCCATCTCTCTCCTTCAGGGGGGGGCAGAAGCGGGGGAGTTCCTGCGGCGGGTCACGCCCCTGTTCCAGAAGTAGATCGCTTGTACGTGGCCAACTGAGGAGTGCGTATGCCAAACAGAGTACTGGTCCTGGGAGTCCTTCTCTTGAGTGTCGTGCCGGCGTCAGCAGATTGGAACGTCGGGATGGATGCGTACAACAAGAAGGACTGGAATACCGCTCTGCGAGAGTTCCAGGGGGTCCTCCAGACCAATCCGAACTACCCCGGTGCGCACTACATGATCGGTCTTGCGCTCAAGCAGCTCGGGCGTAACGACGAGGCAGTCAAGGCACTCCAGGAGGCGAATCGCCTGGAGCCGGCGAACGCGTCCTACGCCGCGGCGCTGGGCGGCTTGCTGCTGGAGCGCGACCGCCCGCGCGAGGCATGGGCGGCCTTGGAGCCGGTCAAGCCACAGGCGCTCCGCGGAGCCCAGAAGACCGCTGTTCTGATCCTGCAGTGTCGGGCGCGCGCGGAGACGGGGGATTTTCCGCAGGCCACCGAGCTTTGCCGCCAGGCGAGCCAGGCGGATCCCAAGAGTTCGGACGCGTGGGTCACGCTTGGCGGGGTGCTGTCCAGACAGGAGAAGAACGCCGACTCATTCCAGGCCTATCGCAAGGCCTGGGAGACGTCCTCCGACCCGAACCACGCCAACAACGCCATCGCGGCCGGGACCCGCGCAGCCCGCCTCGCCTCCGGGGATGCCAAGAAGGCGCTGTACCAGCAGGTCGCCGAGGTGGCCAAGCAGCTGGCGGAAAGGCAGGGAGGCCCACAGGGCGCCCTGGCCGCCGGTGAGGCGTTGATGGGGGCGCAGCAGTACGATGACGCCCTGGGCTGGTTTGATCGCACCGGCCTCGATAACGCGCTCGTCAACTACTACAAGGGTCAGTGCTTCCTGGGGAAGGAGTCCTGGGCTCGGGCCGAGTCGCTGCTGCGCGGCGCCCTGCAGAGACAGCCAGATGGTGCCCTGCGCCGGCAAATCTATATTTCGCTGGGCTTTCTGCTGGACAAGACGCAACGCTACGCCGACGCGGCGCTGGCCTATCAGGAGGCGGGGCAGCCCAACAAGGTGGCCGAGATGAGGGACAAGCAGGCGAAGGCCGAGCAGAACCTCAAGGCCGATGAAGAAAAGAAGCGCATCGAAGAGATGACGCGCCTGCAGAAGGAGTACGAGAAACTGACGCGAGGTGGCGGCGCCGCCCCGACGCCACCGCCGTCGACTCCCTGAATCCGCCCGAACGCACTCCCCTGACGGCCGCAGCCTGAGGCTGCGGCCGCTTTATTTGTGCGCCCGGCCTGACCATCGACGGCCGGGTGAGAGTCCCGCAGGGAGGAGGTTGCACCGAGGCGAGCGAAGCGCAAGGGCACCTTTGTGCGGGGGTGTGCGGAGGAAGCCTGGAGCGAGAGGAGCGGGCCGGCGAACTGGCAGCGGCTTGGCGAGGAGCGGCTGGCGGGGAGCTGGCAGCCGTCGCCGGTG
>JBBINC010000133.1:0-8335 GCA_037444085.1 Acidobacteriota bacterium
AACGCGCGCCGGCGAGCGAAATAATGTCAATAACGCTGGACGTGGTACCTATTAGTACCTGAGAGAGATTCGCCGCGTGCTGGCGCCAGGCGGCCGCTGCCTGGCGACCTTCTTCTTGGTATCGAAGGACGCGCCGAGTCGCCGCGCCGTCTGGCGCCATGCGTTGGTGGACGGACCAGAGGGCACCCTCGTTGTCGACCCCATCGTCCCCGAGACGGCCATCGCCCACCCCATCGGCTGGGTGAAGTAGACCGTCGCTGGCGCCGGCCGGCGCATCGTGGAGCCCGTTCATTTCGGCGCCTGGAGTGGCCGCGCGCAGGCGGGCAGCGCCCAAGATCTTGCACTCATCTGCCACAAGGAGAGCAATTGGCAACTTGGCCCTGGTGGGCGTTGAACGGGAGCCGGCGGCGATCAGTGTCCCGGGGGGAGCCGCTCCCCCACCGGCACTGCGAACGGCAGGGTGTTCTCCTCGGGGGTGATGGGACAGCGGGCGGTGATGCCGTAGGCGCAGTCGGGGTTGTAGGCGCGGTTGAAGTCCACCTCCACCACCCCGGCGCCGAGCGAAACCACCTCCACGTAGCGGCCGGCACCGTAGGTCTCGCGGCCGGCCAGCGCGTCGCGAAACGGCAAGAAGTGGTGGCCGGGGGCAGCGTCGCGGATGTCCTGGAGCGTAAAGACCGCGAGCCCCGCCTCACCGGCCGGGAAGCGCAGGCGCAGCCGTCCTACCCGCATCGCCGGACGCATGCTGCCGTCGCTGGCCGCGAGGTGAAGCGGCTGGGGTGGACGCACCGGCTCCAGCATGGCGCGGAAGCGGTAGGCCGGATCGTAGGAGTAAAACGCCAGCCCGGCGAAGGCGGCGCGACGAGTCTCGGGCAGTGCCTGGCGCACCGCCTCCTGGCGCTCGGACCGCCAGCGCACCTCGGCGGCGGGCAGCGGCGCCCGGCAGGCGCTGAAGGCAAGCGCCCCCAGGCACGCCACTGCCGCCCCGGCGCACCACCCCCCAAGGAGCGGCGAGCCTTCAGAAAATGACATGCTTCTGGAAGAACTCGACGGCGGTCACCTTGCCGGTGGCCAGTTCGGCCGCCTCCTCCGGCGCCAGGCGAAACAGCCCCGCCTCCCGGCCGGACTCGTTGAGCATGCGCACTTCGACGCGCTCCGGCGTCCGCTCCGGAGCAGAGGTGGCGAGGATGTGGTAAACCTCGCACACCGCCAGCAGCCCCTTGTTCACCTCGGGCTTGCCGTTGACCTGCAGCTCGACCACCAGGTACGACGGGCGCGTGCCGCGGCCGATGCGGTACAGGTAGAGGCGCGAGCGCTCCAGCCCCTCCTCGAACGCCCGCACCACCCGGGCGTCGCTGAACTCCGATCCGGTGAAGGCGATCCCGGGCGTCGGCGTGGGTCGCGCGGCGTCGTTGACGGGCCGCCCGAGGCCTCCGCGGATCTGCCCCAGCGAGGTGAGACTCGGGGTCGGAATGGGCGTCGGCACCGGCCGATCCTCCTCCTCGACGTCCGCCCAGTCGAGCGGCGTGGCATCCCCGAGATTGCGGGCGTTGAGCTTGTCGGTGGCGGCCAGGTCGATATGGTCGAGTGGGATCGCCACCAGGGTGCCGTTTTTCAGGGTGAGCAAGGCATTGTTCCCCTTGACGGTGTACTTCTCGCGCCCCACCACCCGCGAACCGTCGCGCAGGATGACCACGTAGGCACCCTGGGCGGCTGCGGCCGCAACCGCGAGCAGGATGGCGATGAGAATCAACCCCTTCACGTTGACAACCTCCCTACCTCAGCTAGTATAGCTCCGTCTGGAGGGGGGTGAGTAATGCTCGTCGTCATGACTACCGGCGCGACCCGAGACGACATCGCTCGGGTTCTCGCCACCATCGAGGGCCAGGGGCTCAAGGCTCACCCCATCCCCGGCGCCCAGCGCGTGGCCATCGGCATCACCGGCAACCGGGACATCGTCAACCCGGCGCTTTTCGAGAACCTCCCCGGGGTGCTCGAGGTCATCACCGTCTCGCACCCCTACAAGCTGGTCAGCCGCGAGGCCAAGGCCGACGACTCGGTGGTGCGCGTCGGTGGGGTGCCGGTGGGCGGCGGTCACTTCGCGGTGATGGCCGGCCCCTGCTCGGTGGAGACCGAGGAGCAGACCCTGGCCATCGCCCGTGCCGTGCGCGCCACCGGTGCCCAGATCCTGCGCGGTGGTGCCTTCAAGCCGCGCACCTCGCCGTATTCGTTCCAGGGCCTGGGCAAGCGGGGCCTGGAGATCTTGAGCCAGGTGTCGCGCGAGGTGGGGTTGCCGATCGTCAGCGAGGCGCTGGACGAGCGTTCGCTGGAGCTGGTGGTCGAGTACGCCGACATGATCCAGATCGGCACCCGCAACATGCAGAACTACTCGCTGCTGCGGCGCTGCGGCGAGGCGCGCAAGCCGGTACTGATCAAGCGCGGCATGTCGGCCACCGTGGAAGAGCTGCTGATGGCCGCCGAGTACGTGCTGTCCGGGGGCAACTACCAGGTGGTGCTGTGCGAACGGGGGATCCGTACCTTCTCCGACCACACCCGCTACACGCTGGATCTCGCTGCCGTGGTGGCGGTGCAGCGCCTCTCCCACCTGCCGATCATCGTCGACCCGTCGCACGCCACCGGCCGCCGCCACAAGGTCGTGCCCCTCGCCCGCGCCGGCGCCGCGGCGGGCGCCGACGGGGTGATGGTGGAGGTCCACCACGATCCGGCGCGCGCTCTCTCCGACGGCAGCCAGGCGATCCTGCCCGACGAGCTGGGGCAGTTGATGCGGCAGCTACCGATCATCCTGCCGCTCACCGGACGCGCCCTGGCCCAGCCGCTGGCGGTGTCGGCGTAGCCTCTCGCCATGCTGCTGCTCTCGCTGCTCCTCGCCGCTCAGGCTGCCACCCTGCCGTTCGAGCTTGCCGAGGTGCGTCCCGGCCTGCGCGGCGTCTGCGTCACCGAGTGGACCGATGGGGAGCGCTGGGAAATTCCGGTCAAGGTGATGGGGGTGCTGGAGGGCGCCGGCCCGGAGCGCACCGCGGTGCTGGTGCGCTTCGACGACCCCCGATTCGCCGAATCAGGGGTGCCCGCCGGCATCAGCGGCTCGCCGGTGTACGTGGATGGCCGGCTGCTGGGTGCCGTCGCCTTTGGCTGGGCGTTCGCCCGCGAACCTCTCGCCGGCGTGACGCCGTTTGCCGCCATGCGCCGCATCGACACAGCGCTCGCCCCCGCCAGCAGTCCGCCGCCGCCCACCCTCGAGCAGTTGGCGGCGCTGGCGAGCGGCGGTGACGCCCCCCTGGCGGCGCTGCCCACCCTGCCCCGGCCGCCCGGCTGGGTGCCTCAGCCGGTAGCGATGGCCGGGTTTCCAGTCGCCGGTGGTTTCGCCGCCGAGGTGCTGGACCGGGCCGGACTGGTGTCGATGCCAGGCGCGGCCACCGGCGGCGGAGGCGGCGTCCCGGCGGCCGGAGAGATGGCGGCGGTGCTGCTCGTCTGGGGTGACGCCACCCTCGCCGCCGGCGGCACCGTCACCGCCCGCGACGGCGACACGCTCTACGCCTTCGGCCACCCGCTGCTCGGCCTCGGCGCCGTCGCCCTGCCCGCGGCGCGGGCCCGGGTGCTGGCGGTACAGACCAGTTTTCAGAACCCGTTCAAGCTGTTCGCGGTGGGCGAGCCGTTCGGCGCGTTCGTCGCCGACCGGCCCGCCGGCATGGTGGCTCGGGTTGGTCCGGTCCCTCCAGGGCTGCCGGTGTCGGTGGCGGTCCGCCGCGGCGGCGAGGAGACCCGCTGGAACTTCAAGGTCGCCCGCATCCCGCTGCTCGAGCCGCTGCTCGCCGCCTTCCTGGTCAACGGCGCGCTCACCGCGCGGGGTGCGGGAGTCGGCGAGGCGACGGTGCGGCTGGAGCTGCGCGCCACCCTCGACGACGGCTCCACCTCGACGGTGGCCCAGGACTTCACCGGGGTCGATGCCCTCGCCCGTACCGCCGCCTTCGCCGGCACCTTCCTAAGCTTCCTCACCAACTCCCCCTTCCCCCACCCGCCGGTCGTCCGGCTCGAGGTGCGGGCCGAGCACACCGAGGCGCCCCGCCGGGCGCTCATCGTCCAGGCCTACCCACGGCGCCAGCGCGTGCGTCCCGGCGAGGATCTCGTGGTCACCGTGCATCTCCAGCCGGAGGCTGGGGAGGTGACCCGGATACCGCTCGCGGTGCGGGTGCCGGCCGAGACCCCCCCGGGGCGACTGGACCTGGTGGTGGCGGATGGAACGGCCTGGACCGCCTACACGCTCCGCGCCACCGGCATCAAGCCCACCTCCTTCGCCCAGCAGCTCGCCCAGGTGGCACTCATCGACACCGCCTCCACCCTGGTGGCAGCGCTGGAGGCGTTCGAGCCGGGGATCGCCGCGCCGGGCGCATCGATGCCCGGCTTGCCCCCGTCGTGGGCATCGACGCTGGCGGTGGGGTTGTCGCCGGCCCAGGCGACCCGCCTGCGCACCGCGGCGGTGGCGGTGGCGCGCTGGCAGGCGCCGTACCCACTCGAGGGAGCGCTCCGCATCCCCCTCACCGTCGAGGAGTTCCGGGAGACACCATGACTCGATCCGCCTGCCTGGCCTTGGCGGTGGCTGCGATGGCCACCGGGGGCTCAGCCCAGACCCGCCACTTCCACCTGGACACCCCTGGGGCCTCAGCCGGCAGTCTGTCCAGCGGCGTGGCGATCGCCCCCGACGGGGCGCTGCGCCCGCTGCCGCCGCTGCAGAAGGTGGCAGAGTTCGACGAACCTCTGGGCCTGGCGCTGGCGGTGGCTGGTGACGGCACGGCCTACGTGGGCAGCGGGCGCCCGGCCCGGGTGTACCGGGTGCGCGGCACCACCGTCTCGCTCCTCGCCGAGCTGGAGGCCGACCAGGTCACGGCGCTGCTGCTGGCGCCCGGTGGCGACCTGTACGCCGCCACGGCGGTGCCGGCGCTGCTGGTACGGCTTCCAGCGACAGGCGGCACGCCGGAGGTGGTGTCTCGTCTCGCCGAGGGCAACCTCTGGGATCTGGCCTGGTTTGACGGAACGCTCGTGGCGGCCGCCGGCAACCCGGGCCGGCTGCTGCGTCTCGGACGCGCCGGGCTGGAGCTGGCCGCACCGATTCCCGATCGTCACGCCCGCTGCCTGGCGGTGGCCGGCTCGACGGTGTGGATCGGCACCTCGGGCAAGGGGCTGGTGCTGCGCTGGAGCGGCCAGGGACCGGCGGGGATGGTGTACGACTCGGCGTTCACCGAGATCGCTGCCCTCGCCGCCGCCCCCGACGGCACCGTCTACGCCGCCGGACTCACCGGCGACCCGACCATGGGCGCCCCGCCCTCGGCCCAGGGAGGAGAGGTGGCGATCTCCACCGGCAGCGACACCCCGGCGCCACCCAAGACCGAGGGCGGCGCCACCGCCACCTCGGAAATCGTCCGCATCCACCCCTCCGGCGCCGCAACGCCCGTGCACCGTTTCGGCAAACAACTCGCCGGCGCCCTCGCCTGGGGCCGGGACGGGGTCATCGCCGGAACCGGACTGGAGGGCGAGCTGTGGCACCTGGTGGAGGGATCGGCGGCCAGGCTGGACAGCGTCGACGCGGCGCAGGTGGTGCGCGTGGCCTCTGGCGGCGACGCCGTGCTCACCCAGGGGCCGGTGACCCTGCTCAGGCGCACCGGGCCACCGCGCGGCACCTTCGTCTCGCCCGTCCAGGACGCCGGGCAGCCGGCCGCCTGGGGCGAGGTGACGGCGCGGGGGAGCGGCCCGTGCATCCTCCGTTTCCGCTCCGGCAACGCCGCCACGGTGGACGACACCTGGTCGGAGTGGACCACCGGGCAACCGTGCCTGCACGCCCGCGCCGCGGCTCCCACGGCGCGCTACCTGCAGTGGCAGGTGGCGCTTGCCGGGGACGCGGTGCTCGATGCCGTGGCGGTGGCGTACCGCCAGTTCAACCTGCCTCCGCAGATCGACGAGATCACCGTGCACGACCCGGCCGAGGTGTTCATCAAAGGGCCGCCGCCCTCGGATCGCGCCGTGTCGGTGTCGCACCCGACCAGGGCCGGCATCTTCACCACGCTGGACAGCGAGGCCAGCGACACCTCCGCCCGCCTCGGCAAGAAGTACTACCTGGTGGGCTACCAGACCGTGTCGTGGAAGGCCTCCGACCCCAACAACGACCCGCTGCTGTTCGACGTGGAGCTGCAGCGCGCGGGGCAGAGCCGCTTCTGGAGAGTGGCGAGCCGGCTGGAGTCGCCCTCGGTGTCGCTGGACGCGCACGCGCTCGCCGACGGCAGCTACCGCGCCCGCGTCACCGCCAGCGACGCCGGAGCCAATCCCGAAGCTCCGGCCACCGCCAGCGTGCTGTCGCGCTGGTTCGTGGTCGATTCCACCCCTCCCCGCATCGAGCTGAGCCGTCAGGGCGACACCTGGAACGTCACGGTCGAGGATGCCGGATCACCCCTGGCCATCGTCGAATGGAACCGCGACGCCGAACGCTGGGTGGCGTTGGTGCCCGAGGACGGCCTGCTGGACGGGCGGCGGGAGACGTTCCGCATCCCCGCCGCCAGGGGACCTCATCTGCTGGCGGTGCGCGCCGTCGACGTCCACCACAACCGTGCTACCGTGGCGGTCGACGAGTCGCCATGAACGAGCACCGCGCCGCCGCCGTCTACCCGGGGAGCTTCGACCCGCTCCACCTCGGCCACCTGGACATCATCCGGCGCGCCCTGACGATCTTCCCGCGGGTCATCGTGGCGGTGCTGGAGAACCCGGACAAGCGGGCGCTGCTGGACATGCCGGTGCGCGTCCGGCTGATCAGGGAGAGCCTGGCGGGCATCAGCGGCGTCGAGGTGGCGGCGTTCTCGGGGCTGCTCGTCGACTTCCTGCGCTCGTCGGGATCGCGCGTCGTGCTGCGCGGCATGCGCGCCGTCTCGGACTTCGAGTTCGAATTTCAGCTGTCGCTCTTCAACCGCCGCCTGTGGGCCGAGGCCGAGACGGTGTTTTTGACCCCCAACGAGGAGTTCGTCTACCTCTCCTCCCGGGTCATCCGCGAGATCTGGGCGTTCGGCGGCGACGTCTCCAGCTTCGTCCCCGCCCCGGTGCACGCCGAACTGACCCGCCACCGCGCCGCTCGCGCCGGCGGGTCGATGCCCTGAGCTGGCTCGACCCTCACTCCAGCGGGACGACCTCCTTGCGCCACGGCGCAAGCCCGGCCGCGGCCTCGCCCAGCCACATGCCGGCGTGCATCCCCACCACCATGCCGATCACCATGGCCACGTGGTGCCCCACCTTGGGCGAGCCGGCCAGCGCCCCCAGCGCCGCCCCGAGAAGCCTCCCGCCGGCGATCATGCCGGCGATCATCGCGGCGTTGCCGACCAGGTGCGTGGTCACCCAGCGCCGGCGGCTCTGCCGGGCCAGGCGCGCGCAGCGCGTCCAGCGCACGCTGGCCGGCACCGAGGCGGCGAGCATGAAGAGGGTCATCAGCGAGAAGACGGCGTGCCACACGCTCGGGTAGAGCCGCTGGCCAGGCACCGGCATGCGCACCAGGTGGTCCAGCCACCACCCCAGCTGCATCCCCAGCCCCCCGAAGGACGCCATGATCAACGCCATGTCCACGCGGTGATCGAGCTGCCCCCGCACCCGCCAGGCGAAGGTCGCCGCGCCGCCCAGCGCCGCCGCCACCACCAGCAACTGCACCAGCGCCCGCGCGGGCGGCGAGGTCATGAGCGCCAGCACCACCCCCTGGGCGAACACCGTGCCGCCAACCACCACTGCCAAGACCTGATCCTCGCGCCGCCTCACCATGCCGCCTCCCCCGCCGGGGCCAGTTCCCGGGTCCGGCCGGCCTCCCCGTCCTCCTCCCACTCCCGGCCGGCGGCACGCCACGTGACGATCAGCGACGAGCAGGTCATCAGCAGCGCCGCCACCACCGGGTGCAGCATCCCTGCCGCCGCCAGCGCCACCCCGGCGAGGTTGTAGGCGGCGGCGAAGACGATGTTGGAGCGAACCAGTCGCAGCGTGCGCCGCGCCTCGTCCAGCGCCCACGGGATGGCGGTGAGGTCGCCGCCGGCCCACGTCGCCGAGCCCACCTCGGCGGCCAGTTCGGTGCCGCCGGACACCGCCACGGACACGTCCGCCGCGGCCATGGCGGCGGCGTCGTTGACCCCGTCACCGACGAACAGCACGCGCCGGCCGTCCTGCTGCAGCCCCCTCACCCGCTGGAGCTTCTGCTCCGGCGACAGCTCGGCGAGGATCTCGTCGGCGGCCACCACCCGCGCCCGCTCCGCCGCGTCCCCGGTCATCACCACGGTGCGGACACCGAGACGGCCGAACTCGG
>JBBINC010000134.1:0-8254 GCA_037444085.1 Acidobacteriota bacterium
ACGCAAGACGCGAGGGGCAGGGCGGGCGCCCTCGCCCGCCAATTCGATGGGTCCGCCCCTCTTGCCTGTCCAACCGCGGTGCCGGTGCCCGTGCCCGTGCCCGTGTCGGTGCCCGTGTCGGTGCCCGTGCCCGTGTCGGTGCCCGTGCCCGTGCCGGTGTCGGTGTCCGTGCCCGTGACAGTGACCGTGACGGTGGCGGTGCCCGTGCCTGCGTCCTCTTCACCTGGCGGTGCACGCCCGTGCGCGGTTGCGGCAGTACAATCCCGCACGACTCGGGCGGGAGGCCGCATGATCACCGGCGAGACGCTGATTCCCTGGGTACTGTTCTCTCTCTACATCATCGCCATCGTCGGGTTGACCTGGTGGAATCGCCGCAAGGCCTCGTCCATGCAGGCCTTTGCAGTCGGAACGCGGACGGTTCCACCGTTCTTCGTCGGGCTGTCGCTGGCCGCCAACATGACCAGCGTCGCCACCTTCGTGATCAATCCCGGTCTGATCTACGCCTACGGATGGGCCGGTGTGGTGGGGTACGGGATGGCCGCTCCGCTGGGGATCTTCCTCGGCCTGATCGTGATGTCCAAACGGTTTCGGCGCATCGGCGACTCCTACACGGTGATTACCGTGCCTCAGTGGGTGGGGCAGCGATATGGCGACCGCCGTTTGACCGTGTTCTTCGCCCTCGCCAGCTTGCTGCAGGTGACCTTCCTCGTGCTCATCGTCACGGCGCTGGCACTGGTGCTGCAAAGCGTGCTGGGCGTGCCTCTGGTCGGCGCACTTGCCTTCGTTGTGGTGTTCACCTTCGGCTACATCCTGCTCGGCGGCGCCAGCGTCCACGTCTGGTCCAACACCGTGCAGGCGCTGACCATGATCGTCGTGGCGGTGCTTTTGATCGCCTCCGGGGCGTCGCTGTTCGGCGGTGGCGTGGCGGGGTTTTTCGAGCGGCTCGCCGCGGTGGGCCCCCACTACGCTTCCAGTACCAACCCGGATTCGCTCCTCTTTCGCGACCTGTTCGAGGTGATCGCCGCTAACTTTGTCATCGGCGTGGCGATCATCATGCAGCCGCACATCATCTCCAAGGCACTCTACTTGCGCTCCGAGCGAGACGTGAACGTCTACCTGGCGACGGCCATGATCGTCGGGACCCTGTTTACCGCCGTATTGCTCACCGGCCTCTACGCCCGTCTCACCCTCGACGGCATGCTGCCTCCCGACCGCGTCATCCCCACCTACATCGTCGAGGCGTTCACGCCGGGAGTGCGGGCGGTGATCATGCTGGGGGTGCTGGCGGCCGGCTTCTCGACGCTGGAGGGAGTGGCGCTGGCACTCTCGTCGATCTTCGCGGCCGACTTCTACGGTACTCTGGCTCGTCTGGCCGGCGTTCCCGAGGAAACGGTTCGCGGCCGATTGCTGCGGGTCGGGCGGCTGTTCCTGGTGGCTTTGGCGCCCCTCACGCTGGTGCTCGGCTGGTGGCAGGCGGTACGACCCTCGCTCTCCGTGGCGATCTTCACCCAGAACGGGGTGTACGCGCTGTTTGCCGCGACCTTCGCGCCGGTGGCGTTCGGAGTCTTCTCGCGGCGTCTCGCTGCCCCCTGGGTGCTGGCCTCGGCACTGACCGCCCTGGTGGTTCACTTCGGCATGTACTACGGCAAGATCACGGCCTACCACACCAATCCGGCAGTCCCCGCCGCGTGCGCGCTTGCCGCCAGCCTGGCAGTGGCCGCGGCGGGCGTGCTGCTGGCCAGGGTCCGAGGAGGAGGCGGCGGGCAGGCGGGCGCGAGTGATTGACACCGCCTCCCGCCTGTGGCAGCATGCTAGACGCGCGTCACGGCGAGCGGTGGGCGTGGGGCGATATCGTCTTCCGAAGGAGGTTGGGTCGGTGGTCGAAAGACGACGTAGCACACTCATCTTCGTTCCGGATGCCCGCGGCAGGGTCGTCAAGCTGCAGTTCTCGCGCCGCACCCTTGTGGTGTGTGTCGCGGCAGCGGTAACCCTGGCGGTTCTCTCGATCGTCTCCCTGCTTACCTCCAGTTCCTATCTGCGACAGCGGGCGGTGACGGCGTCGTTGGAGCGGGAGAACTCACAGCTCCGGCGCACCAACCAGCGGCTCTCCGAGACGGTTGCTCAGGTGCAAGGGCGCCTCGACCAGTTCGAGCAGCGCACGCGAGCGCTGGCCATCGCGGCGGGTGTGACCGACCTCTTCAAGCCGACCGGCGAGTTTTCCGCGGCCGGGGTGGGATCCGGCGGCCCCCTGGACCGCCTGTCGTCGGGTTCGGAGGCTCTGGTTGATCGCCAGCGCGATCTCGACCGGCAGCTGGCCAAGGTGGAGCAAAAGCTCTCGGACCAGGCGCTTCTGCTGGCGCACACGCCCACCATCGCTCCGGTGGTCGGTGTCATCACCGACGGGTTCGGGCCCCGGCTCGACCCGTTCACCCGCCGGCCGGCGTTTCACGATGGGCTGGACATCTCGGTGGCCGTGGGCACGGTTGTTTCGGCACCGGCTGATGGGGTCGTGGTCTTCGCCGGCCGGGAGAGCGGCTACGGCAAGGTCCTGAGGATCAATCACGGACACGGCTTCACGACGCTGTACGCGCACCTGGACCGCTTCCTGGTGAGCGAGGGGGAGCGCATCGTGCGCGGACAACACGTCGCCAAGGTGGGCATGACCGGCCGCACCAATGGGCCGCACCTCCACTACGAGGTGTGGAAGGACGGTACGAAACAGAACCCGCTCCACTACATCCTCGACGCCTACTGATCCCAGCTGTGGTGACTCGGCGCGGGCGGGCGTGAGCACCCCTGATGAGCAACGGTCCTTCCCCCGAGCGTTCCCGTGCGATGCCGGCCGGAGGACGGGTGCGATTGACGCTGTGGCCGCACCGCTACGGCATCGCCAGCCTCTCGAAGTCACCGGAAGCCGCTGGCCTGGCGGCGAATGGCTCGCCGATTCTGGTCGTGGTTGAAGATCAGGAGGTCACCCTCATGGCGCCAGTCGCCCTCCTCGATGCCGTGGCGGCGGATGCAGTCAGGCGCGACGACGGCTGGCGGGTCCTGACCCTGGGCGGGGAGTTCCCGCTCGACGCGGTCGGTGTGCTGGCCTCGCTCACCCGCGCCCTCGCCGAAGCGAAGGTGCCGGTGATGGCGTTTTCCTCGTTCGCCACCGACCATTTGCTGGTGCCCGAGAAGCACCTGGGGCGCGCCCTGGCGGCCCTTTCACAGGTGTCGTTGCCGGCGTAGTCGCCTCGATCGGGGCGGGGCAGGGTGGCCGGATGGCGCCGCCGCACTCGCCCGGGCGGCTACAATTTGCGGTTGGAGGTCGTCATGATGGCGCCGAAATGGGAGAGGCTGCAAGGGGTTTTCGAGGATCTCATCTATGAGGGGTGCGCGGAGGGGATCGCGCGCATCACCATCAATCGTCCGAAGCTGCGCAACGCCTTCCGGCCTCTCACGGTCAAGGAGCTGCTCAAGGCGTTCGAGCTGGCGCGGGATGACCGCGAGGTGGGGGTGGTGATCCTCACCGGCGCGGGCGACAAGGCGTTCTGCTCGGGCGGCGACCAGAGCGTGCGCGGCGACGGCGGGTATGTGGGCGAGGACGGCATCCCGCGCCTCAACATCCTGGACGTGCAGCGGGCGATTCGCACGCTTCCCAAGCCGGTGATCGCCCAGGTGGCGGGGTACGCCATCGGCGGCGGGCACGTCCTGCACCTGGTGTGCGATCTCACCATCGCGGCGGAGAACGCCCGCTTCGGCCAGACAGGACCCCGGGTGGGCAGTTTCGATGGCGGCTACGGCGCCTCGTACATGGCTCGCGTGATCGGCCAGAAGCGGGCGAGGGAGGTGTGGTTTCTGTGCCGGCAGTACGATGCCCAGACCGCGCTGCAGTGGGGCCTGGTCAACGCCGTGGTGCCGCTGGACCGCCTGGAGGCGGAGACCGTCCGTTGGTGCCGGGAAATCCTCACCCTCTCCCCCACCGCCCTGCGCCTGCTCAAGGCGGCGTTCAACGCCGACTGTGATGGGCAGGCCGGCCTGCAGCAGCTGGCCGGGGATGCGACGCTGCTGTTTTACCTCACCGAGGAAGCCAAGGAGGGAAAGCAGGCTTTTCTCGAGAAGCGTCCTCCCAACTTCAGGAAGTTTCCCCGCTTTCCATGAGGGCGGCCCGGCGTACCACCGACGCAGGCGCCGGGCCCGGCGCGGTGGCGGTGTGGCTGCAGGCAGCGCGCCCCAAGACGCTGCCCGCGGCGGCGGCACCGGTGCTGGTGGGTACGGCGTGCGCCGCGGCGGTGGGCGGTTTTCGCCTGGGTCCGGCCATGGCGGCGCTGTTTGGCGCGCTGGCGATCCAGGTGGCCACCAACCTGGTCAACGACGTGGCGGATTTCCAGCGGGGTACCGATGGGGAGGATCGGCTCGGCCCGGTGAGGGTGACCCAGGCGGGGCTGCTCACCCCCGCGCAGGTGCAGCGCGGCGCGGTAGTTGCCTTTGCGGCGGCGACGGCGGCCGGGCTGTACCTGTGGTGGGAGGCCGGGTGGCCGGTGGTAATCATCGGGGTGGCCTCGATCGTTGCCGGCGTAGCCTACACCGCCGGCCCCTTCCCCCTTGCCCACAATGGGCTGGGGGAGCCCTTCGTGCTCGTCTTCTTCGGGTTCGTGGCGGTGGTAGGGACGGCGTGGGTGCAGGCGCTGGCCGTACCCCCGGCGGCGTGGTGGGGGGGGCTATCGTGCGGCGCCTTCGCCACCGCCATTCTGGTGATCAACAACACCCGCGATTGGGCCAGCGACCGGCGCGCCGGGCGGCACACGCTACCTGCCCGTCTCGGCCGGCGAGCCGGTGTCCTCGAGCTCGGCTTCTTCCTCGCGCTGGCCCATGGCGCCACGCTAGTGGCGGTGGCCGGCGGGAGGTATCCACCGCTGGCGGCGCTGGCGCTCGCGACCGCCATTCCGGCGCTGGCGGTGTGGCGCACCGTGGCCCAGGCCGAGGATGGGCCCACCCTGAACCGGGCGCTGGCTATCGCGGGCAGGATCCTGCTCGCCCACAGCGTGCTGCTGGCGCTGGGCCTGGTGAGTGTCTGATGCTGGGTTTTGAGGAGGAATGGGTCGTCGTGCGCGGGCAGGTGCGGGTGTGGGGTGGAGCGTGTCCCACCGTGGGCAACCGGCGGCGGCACTGGCGGCAGCGTTGGGGAGTGCTTCTGGAGGTGTTCGATCAGGACGGGCGGCGGGGGGTGGGGGAGGCATCGCCCTTGCCGGGATTCTCCCGGGATACCCTGGAGGAGTGCCACCGGGCGCTGGAGGCGTGGTGTCGCGCCTTGCCGTTGACGGTGAACATGTTCCAAACGGCCAGGCCCCCGGCGGTGATGCCGCTGCCGCCGGCGGCCCGGTTTGCGGTGGAAAGCGCCCTGTTTGATCTGCAGGGGAAGCGGGCGGACCAGCCGGTTGCGGTGACACGTCTGCTCTGCCGCGAGCTGTACGGCCCCATCTATGTCTCCAAGCTGCTCTCCGGCCGGCGGGTGGATTCCCTGGCGGCGCAGGTGCGCCGGGGGCTTGCGCAGAACTTCTGCACCTTCAAGCTGAAGCTGGGTGGTGTGGGGTACGTCAGCGAGGACGTCAAGCTCATCGAGCGGCTCCGCGCGGCGGTCCCCGGCGGCTGGCGGCTGCGGGTGGATCTCAACGGTGGGTGGAGCCTCGAGCAGTGGCAGCGCTTCCACGGAGTGTTCGAAGACGCGCAGGTGGAGTTGGTGGAGGATCCGGTGCCTGTGCACGAGCTCGGGCACGTGTTGCCCTCGAGGGTGCCCATCGCCATCGACGAGCCGCTCAAGCGCGAAGAAGATGTGCCTTTGCTGCTGCGGGCGCGCTGCTGCTCCCTGTGGGTGCTCAAGCCCACCGTGCTGGGGGGGTTCGAGCGCTGCCAGCAGCTGCGCTTGTTGGCGCAAAGCCGCGGGATTCAGACAATCGTCTCCCACTGTTTCGAGGGGCCGGTGGGGCTTGCGGCGGTGCGGGCCGTCGCCCTCCTGCTGGGGTGGGCAGAACACCCTGCGGCGCATGGCGCCGACGAGGTGCAGGCTCCTCCGCCGGACGCTGCCGGGGCGGCTGAGGAGCTGGGGCCGCCAGCACGCATCGATGGCTTCGGGGGCACCCTCCGTTGGCAGGACTGGTACGCCCAGGGGGTGGACCTGCACCCGGCGCTCACCGCTTTTCCCCCGCTTCCGGTGCCGGGTGGGGGTGCGGCCGAGTTGTTTCCCTGGGAGGCCGGAGGGCTCCGGGTGGAGCCATGAGCTTCTCGGTCCTGGCGGCGGCGCGGCACGCTCCGACCGCGACGGCGCTGCTGGCCGAGGGGGTGGACTGGAGCTTTGCGGAGCTGGCGGCGAAGGTGCGTCGCGAGGTCGCCGCTGTGGCCCCGTTGGTGGGTGACGGGTGGGCTCGAGTGACCGCCGCGGCGAGGCCAGAGTTCGTCGTGCGCCTGTTCGCCCTGTGGGAACTCAACGTCACACCCGTGCTGCTGCACCCCCGCTGGAGCGAGGTAGAGCGTCTGCGGGCAGCGACGGCGGTGCCGCAGGCGGTGGATCTGGACGAGTTGCCTGCCGGGGGCCCTGCCGCCCCCGCAGACCTGCCGCCGCCGGTACCGGGACGGCGCCCTATGGCGGTGCTGTTCACTTCCGGCTCCAGCGGGGCCCCCAAGGCGGTGGCGCTGTCTCGGGGGGCGTTTCTGGCCTCGGCGACGGCCTCGGCCAAGCGGCTGGGGTGGCGGGAGGACGACCGCTGGCTGCTGGCGCTGCCCCCGGCCCATGTCGGTGGGCTGTCGGTGCTCACCCGTTGCCTGCAGGCACGGCGCACCGCGGTGCTGGCCTCGACCCAGGAACCCGGCGGGATGCTCGAGGTCATGGCGCGGCAACGTGTGACCTTGGCGTCGCTGGTGCCGGCGCAGCTGGCTCGGCTCCTGGCCGCACACGCGGATCCGCCGCCCTCCTCGCTGCGCGCCGTGCTGGTGGGCGGGGCTCCCTGCCCGGCCGCGATGCTGGCAGAAGGCCGCCGGCTGGGGTGGCCGCTACTGCCCACCTACGGGCTCACCGAAGCGTGCTCGCAGGTGGCCACCGTGGCGCCCGGGGAGGTTCCGGTAGGCTGCGGCAGGCCGCTTGAGGGGGTGGAGGTGCGCCTGGTGGCGGGGGAGATTTGCCTGCGCGGCGCGACGCTCTTCGACGGTTACGTGGAGAACGGCGAGGTGGTAGCGTCGCTTGACGAGGACGGGTGGTTCGCCACCGGTGACCTGGGCGAGCTGGACGAACAGGGAAGCCTCCACGTCATCGGCCGGAAGGACGGCGCCATCGTCACCGGCGGGGAGAACGTCGCCCCCGCGGAGGTGGAGGCGGCATTGCTGGCGTGCTCAGGCGTGGCGGAGGCGCTGGTGGTCGGGGTACCGGACGCGGTGTGGGGCGAGCTGGTGGCGGCGCTGGCGGTGGCTGGCGCGGACGGCCCCCCGGCGGCGGACGAACTCGACCGATGCCTGGGTTCAGTGCTGGCGGCGTTCAAGCGCCCGCGCCTCCTGCGGTGGGTCGGTCGGATTCCCCTCACGCCGGCCGGCAAGCCCGACCGCGTCGTTGCCCGTGCACTGCTCAGCGATTTCACGCAGGATCCATCTCGCGGTGGGGCAGAACCATGAGCGCTCGCCGGCGCTCACCCGGGTGGGGCCGGCGATGCGGGTGCAGACGCGGCCGGGGGCACCGTTGCGGGCACTGGCAGTGACACTGGCACTGGCACGGTCACTGGCACGGTCACTGGCACGGTCACTGGCACGGTCACTGACACTGGTCCGAAAATAGCCACAAACTTCGCCGCCGCAATAACTCCCGAATGCCATGACACTTCCACTTCTCTGCCTTGCGACCCTGTTTTCATTCACTGTGGCGACGACGAGTCGTCATGAGCGACTGGCACGATCACGCGCACGGACCCGGTCACCGGCACGGACCCGGGCACGGACACCGACACGGGCACGGACACCGACACGGGCACGGTCACTGACACGGGCACGGTCACTGACATCGACACGGACACCGCCCAGCCACCCCGGCCTGCCTTGCGGCAGGCCGCTACATTCACGCCGGGGTCGATGTAGCGGCCGCCCACCAGGGCGGCCGAGGCCGGGCGGAGGTCGGGTGGGAAAGCGGAGCCCCCCGCACACGAAAGCCCGTGGGGCCGGCGAAACCCCCCGATGAAGGAAGACACGGGCACGGTGGGCGGAGGCAGGCTCGGCCATGCGGCAGCCACGG
>JBBINC010000135.1:0-8115 GCA_037444085.1 Acidobacteriota bacterium
TGAATGAAAACAGGGTCGCAAGGCAGAGAAGTGGAAGTGTCATGGCATTCGGGAGCTATTGCTGCGGCGAAGTTTGTGGCTATTTTCGGACCAGTGACCGTGACGGTGACCGTGGCAGCGAGCGGCGGCCGGGTTGGTGCCCGGGCAGCCGGGGCGGTCGGGGGGGTCAGCCGAACAGCCAACGGCACACCAGCACGGCGGCGAGGACGCCGGCGACATCGCCGGCCAGGCCGGCGGCGATGGCGTGCCGGGTGCGCCGGATGCCCACTGCGCCGAAGTACACCGCCAGGACGTAGAAGGTCGTCTCCGTGGACCCGTAGATGGTGCTGGCGAGCCGGCCGATGAGGGAGTCCGGGCCGTGGGTCTTCATGAGCTCGGTGACCACTCCCAGGGTGCCGCTGCCGGACAGCGGCCGCATCACCGCGGCCGGAAGCACCTCCGCCGCCATTCCCAGGGGTGCGGTGAGGGGCGACACTGCCGCGACGAACAGATCCATGGCGCCGGAGGCTCGGAACATGCCGATCGCCGCCAGGATCGCCACCAGGTACGGGATGATGCGCACCGCCACACCGAATCCCTCCGTGGCGCCGTCGATGAACACCTCGTACACCTTGACGCGCCGCGCCGCCGCCAGCAGTGGGATGGCGAGCAGCAGCACCGGGATGAGCCAGGTGGAGACGGTGCGGGCGAGATCGGAAAGGCTCATGGGTGCTCGTTCTCGCCGGTGTCAGGCGGCGGCACGCGGAACGGGCGCAGGCGGGCCAGGAGCCTGGCCGCGGCCACCGCGACCAGGGTGGCGCAGGAGGAGGCGACGATGGTGGGGACGACGATCTCGGTGGGATCGGCTGAGCCGAGGGTGACGCGCACCGCAATGATGGTCGCCGGCACCACCGTGATGCAGGCGGTGTTGAGCGCCAGGAACGTCACCTGGGCGTCGGTGGCGGTGTCCGGGCTCGGGTTCAGGCGCTGCAACTCTTCCATGGCCTTCAACCCCAGGGGCGTGGCGGCGTTGCCGAGGCCCAGCCAGGAGGCGGCGAGATTGAGCAACATCGCCCCCAGCGCCGGGTGCTCGGCGGGAACGTCGGGGAAGAGCCGGCGGGCCAGCGGCCGCACGGCGCGGGCCAGCAGGCGCACGGCGCCGCCGGCCTCGGCGATGCGCATGATCCCCAGCCACAATGCCATGATGCCGACGAGGCCGATGGAGATCTCCACGGCGGCGCGGGCACCATCGAAGGCCGCCCGGGTGACCGCCTCCAGCCGACCGGTGGCTGCGCCGACCAGCACGGAGACCGCGATCAGTCCCAGCCAGATCCAGTTGAGCACTGGCGGACGGTAGCAGAGCGGCCGGCTGTCAGTCGAGGATGGTGCGCCGCTCCTCGATCAGGATGTTGCGCGCTTGAAGCTCCGCCAGAAATCGCTGGTACAGCGCGCCGTAGATCCCGTCCTCGGGGGGCACGATGCCCTTCTCGCGAATCTGCCCGCGCGCCAGCATGCGCACCGCGATGGCCACCGGGAAGCCGGTGGCGCGCATCATGGAGGACAGGCCGTGCACGGTGTCGGCCTCGTCCCACATGAAATACTCCACCGTGACCGAGCGGCCGTCCTTGCGGCCGATCAAGGTGTTGTACATGACGCACACGTCGGTGTCCCCAGCGTGCGGCAGCAGACGGGGAGTGATGCAGGCGAGCAGCACCTGGCGCGGCACCACTCGCGCCCCGCCCACCTCCACCGCGTCCAGGTCCAAAAGCCCGCACTCCTTCAACGTCTGCACCCCGTCCCAGTGGCCGGGCCAGCGGATGGTCTTCTCGGCGAATTCTCTCAGTTGCGGCCGGCTGGTGATGAACGAGGGCATGCCGGGGGTGACGGCGCACTCCAGCTCTTCGTCGTGGCCGAAGGCGCTGAAGCGGAAGCGCTCCCGGTCGGACCCGGCGTCCACCTCCACCACCTGGCCGCCCTTGATCACCTTGAGGCGGATCATGTACTCCCGCAGCACGTGGTCGAACGCCCAGGTGATCATGTAGCGCAGGGGATGGCGCGAGGCGGCGGCCTTGGCCGGAATGCCGCCCACCCGGGCGATGGCCACCTCGGCGCTGTCCAGGGTGCGGATGCCGTCGCCCAGCGTGATGTTGGAGAGACCCGGGGCGAACCCCATGCCGTCCAGGAATGTCACCCCCCGCTCCAGCGCCTGCTCGTGCAGCCACTGGCCGTACCCGTCCAGGGTCTGCCCAGGCGGTAGTTCCAGTCCTTCCACCTCGTAGGGATCGGGGGTGCGGTGGTACTCCTCCAGCATGTCGACGATCGGCAGGCCGGCAGCGATGGCCGTCTCCACCGTCTTGTAGGAGGTACGCCTGTCGGGTAGGGCGAGGGCGCCGGCATCGTACGTCTTCATGATTTGGATCATGCCGGCCCGGTCAGTGATGTCGACCGGGTGGATGGTGACCTTGTCCGATCTCAGCCACGCCTGCACGCGTTCCAGGGCGTCCCGCCGCCGCCCCATCAGGCCGATGGCGGTGACCTCCCGGTCCCCCGCCAGATCCCAGGCCACCGCCGAACCGATCTTCCCCGATCCGCCGAACACGAGAATGCGCATGGCACTCCCCCTTTCTCGCCGAGAAGGATGGTAGTGTAGCGCAAGCTCGGCGGGAGGGCTAGGATAGAATCAGAGCACGCGTCGAGGGACGGCGAGCCATGAGCTGGCAGCGCAGGCCGGGGTGGGACTCCTATTTGGGGGGACGGCAGCATCCCCTGGGAGGAGGAACCGTCCTTGAGACTCCCGGCCAGGACGAGATGATCTTCCGCTGGGAGGATGTGCAGGCGGCGCGCGGGAACCCGGTGCTGCAGTCCAACTAGCGCGCCGGGCGAGCACGCCGCCACTGGGGAGACAAGGTGGCCTGCCCGCGCTGCGGGCGGGGCGGGCACACGCTGACCTGGCTGTACTTTCGCTCCCCGATGTGGACCTGGGTGGAGCTGTGCGGGCGGGCCGGCTACCTGGCGGTGTGCGAGCCGTGCCGCGTGCAGGTGGCGTTCTACTGCACGCTGCTCAACTAGCGCGCGTCCTCACCGCGCCTGTCCGCGCATCGCCGCGCAGCACGACATCGCGGGTGATGCGCAGCGACCCGGCGCGCGCGTCAACGCCGAGGGCGGCGAGGACGTCGCGCAACCCGACGCCGGCGCCGCCGCCGGCGCTGGCGTCGAGGGTGACCAGCAGGTCGGCTCCGCCGGCGTCCCACTCCAGCACCCCGGCGAGCGGCGGGGATGGTGGCCACGCCCGGGCGCCGGAGGAGTCCGTGAGCCGGTAGCGCAGCGCCACGATGTCCTTGCCGAGCCCCGGGGAATCCTTGGCACAGAGCTGGGCGGTGCCCAGCTCCAGCCCCGGGGGAAGAACGCGGTTGGCGTGGGAGAGCAGATCTTCGAGGACCGGGGCGTGGCACTCCACCTCGAAGTAGTCCAGCCCCGCCTCCTGGCCGACCCCCAGGGCGGGTCCCATCGAGAGCCGGATGTGCGGGTTGAACCCCTCCGTGTAGCGCACCGGCCAGGCGGCGGCGCGCAGGGCGCGCTCGAAGAGGTCCATGACGTTGCGGTGGGACAGCCAGCGAGCATCGCCGCGCTTGGCGAACGACACCCGCACCCGCCCGGTCGCCGGCGGCTGGGTGAGGGGAGGCGCAGGTGGGAGCACGCGCGGTGCCGGGCGCAGGCGGTACGCCGCGTTGCCGGCGCGCGCCCGCGCGGGCGCCGCCTCGCCGATCTCGGTCAGAGTGGAGAGGGCAAGCCGGGTATCGGCGCCATCCCCCGGGATGCCGCAGCGCAGGCAGTCGCCCCAGCGGCAGTCGGGCGTGGCATGTTCGGCCAAGGCCCGGCGCCGCTCGGCCTTCAGGTACCCCTTGCGCACCCCGGCGTCCACCACCTCCCAGGGCAAGGTAGCGGAGGTGTGCCGTGGCCCGAGCTCGGCGTCCACGTCGATCCCACACTCGCGGCACGCCTGCCACCAGGCGGAGAGGTTCGCCCACTCGCTCCAGCCGTCGAACACCGCGCCCAGGTCGTGGGCGCGGGCAATGATCGGGGCGAGGCGGCGGTCACCCCGGGAGAGCAGCGCCTCGAGCGAGGACTCGGCGGGATCGTTCCACGTCAGCTTGGCCCCCCGGATGGGCCGAAAGAGCTCGCGCAGCGACGCGATGCGCCGTTCCAGCTCGGCCGCCGGGCCGAACGGCTCCCACTGGAACGGCGTCCAGCTCTTGGGCACGAACGGCCCCACCGACACCTTGACCTCGGCGCGCCGGGCGCCGGCGCGGCGACCGGCCGCGAGGATGTCCTTGGCCAGGGTGGCCAGCTCGGCGAGGTCGGCGTCGGTCTCGGTGGGCAGCCCGATCATGGCGTACACCTTGATGAGCTGCCAGCCGCGGGTGAACGCTGCCTCGGCCGCGGCGATCATGTCGGCGTTGGTGAACGTCTTGTTGATCACCCGCCGGAGCCGGTCGGAGCCGGTCTCGGGGGCGAAGGTGAAGCCGGCGCGGCGCACCCGTGACACGGCGTCGGCCAGCGCCACCGAGAACGACTCGGCGCGCAGGGAGGGCAGCGAGACTCCCACCCGGCGCGGCGCCAGCGACTCCGCCAGGTGATGGGCGAGGGGCTCGATCTGCGAGTAGTCGGCGCTGGACAGCGACAGCAGCCCCACCTCCTCGTACCCGGTGGCGTCGACGTGCGCCGTCAGACGTTCCAGCACCGCCGCCGGATCGTGCTCGCGCACCGGCCGGTACCAGTACCCCGCCTGGCAGAAGCGGCACCCCTGCGTGCAGCCGCGCACCACCTCCATGCCCAGGCGGTCCTGCACCACCTCCACGGCGGGGACGATGGGCAGGACGGGCACGTCGGCGGGGTCGAGGCGCTCCTGGAAGACGCGCGCCACCGGCAGAGGCGCCGCCGGCTCGAGGGCCTCCCAGGTACCGCCGGCGGCCGGTTGCGGATGAGGGTTGAAGCGGTAGAAGCGCGGCACGTAGAAGCCCGACTGACTGGCGAGCGCGCGCAGCAGCTCGGTGCGGCCGGCGCCGGCCGCAAAGGCGTCGCGCAGGGTGGCGAGCAGGCGGGGTAGCAGCACCTCGCCGTCGCCGATCGCCAGGACGTCGAAGAAGTCGGCGATCGGTTCGGGATTGGCCATGCACGGTCCGCCGCCGACGATCAGCGGGTGGCGCTCGTCGCGCTGGGCCGCCCAGCGGGGCAGGTCGGCCAAATCCAGGAGGTAGGGCACATTGATGTAGTTCAGCTCGGTCTGCAGGGTGATGCCGACGACGTCGAAGGCCGCGGCCGGGCGCAAGCTTTCCAGCGAGTACAGGGGCACCCCGGCGGTGCGCATCGCCGCGGCCATGTCGGGCCACGGGGCGAAGGCGCGCTCGCACAGCACGTCGGGCATGGCGTTGGCGATGTGGTAAAGGATGCGCGTGCCCTGGTGCGACATGCCGATACCGTACTCGTCGGGGAAGGCGAGGAGCAGGCGGAGGGCGACCTCATCCCACGGCTTGCGCACCAGGTTGCGCTCCAGCCCCAGGTACCGGCCCGGCCGTTGTACCGAGGGCAGGAGGCGGTCGAGGCGCGGGCGCAGTTCAGCCGCATCGAGCATGCTCACTCCGGATACGAGTCCACCGCAAAGATCGAGTCGCACTACAGGCCCACGTCGCACCGCGAGCCGCATCAGGGCAGGCGGGCCAGCTCCTCGCGGATCAGCCGCTGGTGCTCCACCTCGGCCAGGCGCAACTCCTCGAACAGCTTGGCGACGGAGGGCTCGGTGTGGAACTCCAGCGCGCCGGCGTAGTAGTCGTGCGCCTTGCGCTCGGCGGTGAGGGACAACCCCAGCGCCTGGCGGAGCGAGATCGCCGGCAGGTTCTGCCGGTAGTCGATGGCCTCGATCTCCCAGAAGACCACGTCGCGCACATGCGCCGGCGCGTCGCCGAACAACTCCCGGCGGCGGGCCGCCAGCCGCTCCCCATGGCGCAGCTCCCGCCGCGCCATGGCGCGGAAGAACTCGGCGGCGTCTCCAGCACCCCGGCGGTCCATCTCGTGGGCCAGTTCCTCGTAGCGATCGTGCGCCTCCTTCTCCACGAAGGTGGCAAGGTCGAGCACGTCCTGCGGCGCCAGCTTGGCGAAGTCGATATCGAGCCCCATCAATCCCCTCCCGGCCGGGGCGCTCTGACCGCCCCTCTCGCCGCACTGTGGCGCGCCGCGCCGTGCCCTGTCAAGGCGCCCGGCCGAGGGAAGGGCAAGGGCGCCAGGAGCTGCCCATGGCCGGGATACGAGAGGTCAGCGAACGTCCTCGAGGCTCGAGACGGCCGTCCGGTAGTAAACCGGTGCCACCCCGCGGCCGGCGGGGACCAGCTCGGCCCACACCAGCGTGCCACCGTCGCGACTGAGCCATGCCTCACCGGGGTTCACGCCGCCGGGCAGGGCCACCGCTCGGGCGACCGCCGGGCTGCCCTGCCCGTCAAGGCGCACGAAGACGATGACCTGCCGGCCGTTCTTGGCACCCAGCAGCGCCAAGCCGTCCAGCAGGGTGCCCACGATCCGACTCGAGGGCAGGCCGGTCTCCTGCGGCCCAAGTCGCACGGTGGGCGTGAGGGGGGTGTCGTGAGGGGCGACGCGGCCCGTTGCAAGCGTGAAGCCGTGATGCGCCCCGCTGTCGTCGCTCAGCCACAGTGTGCCGCTGGCTGCGTGGACATGGGCGCTGCGCACCGGCGGCGCGGGGACCGCAAGGGGCGTGCGGCGCACCTCGCCGCCGCCGTCGAGCTCGAGCATCATCGGCAGGCCCGCCGCCACCACCAGAAGCCTGGTGGCGCCGGCGAACTCCACGAACCAGGGGGCTTCGGGATCGAGCGCGGGCGCGGTGGGCGGCTCGGTGGCGAACTCGTAGTTCACCGACTGGGCCGTCTCGGGCAGCTCGCCGACGAGAAGGCGGCCGCCTGTGGCCTTGCCGGCCTCGAACCGCTGCACCAGGGCCGCCCAGCGCGCGCCCCCGGCGTCCACCGCCACGGCCGGCTCCTCCCCGGCCGGCAGGCCGGCGATGGCGGTGGACTGCCAGAGGGTGCGGGGCGGCCGATGGCTCGTCAGCTCCACCACCCGCCAGGCGTACACCTCGCCGTGGCCCGTGCCGGGCAGACTGACGCCCCCTCCCAGCAGCAGCCGGCGCACCCCTGGCGTCCCGGGCAGCTCGCGCAGCTGATTGGCGCGAATGCCGTCGAGCTCGGCGATGAAGGTGGCCGAGCCGGCCTGCCAGCGCCACAGGGCCGTGTCCGGCGACTCCCCACGGGGGGAGGGGGCGATCAGCTCCAGATCCCCTGTTGGCGAAAAGACGGGTACCGAAGGACGGCCGCCCAGCTCGGGAGCGGCGGCGACCCGCTCCACCGGCCCGGCGGCCGGCTGCCCCGCCGCCGCCAGCGCCCAGGTCATCAACACAACCGCCAACATGTGTCGCATGTCTAGCATCCTCCCGGGTTGAGATGGCCGGCATCGGGGCAAGTGTTGGCGAACAAGAAGTACTCATAGAGGTGGTTGTTCCGTCGAAGTGCCACGTGCAGGTGATGTCCGTTCGACTGCCCCGTACTATCGACGAATCCGATGAGACTTGAAGGTCCGACGGCTTGCCCTTTCGTGACATTTGCTGCGAGGAGATGACAGTAGGTCACGATGTATCCGTGCGGGGTCTCGACTCTGACCGCAATTCCGCATTCAGGGCTCAGATAGAGGCCATTACGCGACAGCGAGCTCCACACCACGGTCCCCGAAAGGACGCCATAGACAGGGTCGCCGATGTTGGCTTGGATATCCACGCCCTTGTGCCTCGGGCGGTTCGTGTTTGGCCCGCCGAAATTGGCTCCAAGGCGGTCATTGGTGTCGAAGTTATCCGCACAGGGGTCGGTTGTATCAACGATCCATCGCCAATGGTCGAGAGTCCCATCGCCGTCCATGTCGCGAGGTGTGGGAGTGCCTCCTCCTCCGCCCCCGCCTCCTCCCCCGATGTCAGGGCCGATGTAATCCAGGTGTCGTAGCAAGTGAGAACGTATTCCCCCCTATATACTCCACTGGCAATCGTTGTCGTACTCAACCACCCACCAGCAGGCGATAGCGGGGGAA
>JBBINC010000136.1:0-8051 GCA_037444085.1 Acidobacteriota bacterium
TTGGGTAGCCGCCAAAATCGCGGAAGTTTGGCACGCCTTCAAAGGTGATGGCACGCCCTTCGATCAGCGATGGGTCAATGATCAGGGCGTGCGGCGGCGGAAAGGTGCGTTTCTTCTGCCCACGCAGCTTGTTGTAAACCAGCACACCACTCACCACACTCAGGGTGAGCGCTGCCCGCACGAAATTCTTCATCACGGCACATCCTGAAGGCGTTGGGCGCCTGCCAACGTACCATCAAAGCCAAGCAGCGTGATCGCCTGCCCGTTGACTACCACATACCACAATGGTACCCAACCGATGCCGAATGCCTCTAGAGCGATGTCTTTCTTGAAGGGCTTAATGCGGTATTCTTCGACCGTCTGGGCGATCTTGCGCCACTTCTCGTTAATCTCGTGCAGGGTGTTCTGCAGGCGCTCTTGCTCTGCCTCCACCTGATCTTCAAGCTGCTGGATGGTTAATTCAGCGGCACTCATACGCTCTTGCGATTGCTTCTTGAAGCGGCGCGCACGGCTCACCCGCGAAAGCGTGTAGGAAGTCCGCCCGCGCAGCAGGCTCATGACCGCCTCACCGGTCGTATAGAGGTCTTCGCGGCGCAGCTCATCCAGCGACGATTTTTCGCCCTCCAGTTGGCGCATGGCGCGCTGAAGGCGCAGTTCAAGGTCGGCAAAGACCTTATCGGCACGCGAAGTTGCCGCATCAATTTCGGCATCGCGCCGCTCACGGGCAAGCTGGCTGGCGCGGTTCACAAAGTCGCGCTGATCTTCACCGGGCTTGCCGTATAGATCAAGCACGCTGTTGTAGGGCAGCACCAACGAGGCACTGCGCGAGACGAAATCAATCACCTCATCGCGCAGGGCGCGCATCCGCTTAGAATCGGTCATGCCGGCAGAAGGTGAGCCATAGGCAGCCTCACCGAACGGCTCATTGGCAAGCTGATCAAGGTCGACCGGCGGCGCTTGGAACTGACTCCAGCGCACAAAGCCTGCAATCGGCACGTCTGGCACGTGGAATGCCCAGTGTTGGTCAGCTTCCGCGCCACTCTTCCGATCAAGGTAGCGCACGCCAATCTGGGCAAATAGCACAGGGCGGTAGAGCAACTGCGCGCCGCCAAAAGCACTCTGCACAATGCCGTTGCGCGTCTCCCACTGCTTGATCGCCTGTTGAACAGAGATCAGGATGGGCAAGTAATATTGCGCCACACCCGAAGGCAGCGAGACTTGGCGCGGCTCATAGCCGCTGGGCAAGTTGGGCGTACGCAGAGTCTGCGAGGCACTCTGTGGCGGCGGCGTGAAGCCTGCGCCAATGGGCATGGTTTCGCCGCCAAAGTGCGATTCGGCGGGCGGCAGCACGGGCGGCGCAGCAGAGGTAGTAGGCGGCGTGGGCAGCGGGGTTGCCGAAGGCGCGTTCCAGAACGCTTTATCGTCGGCGGGCGCTGTGCTTTGCTGCGTGCTGCCTGTGGGTGGCGGCGGCGTACGCGAAAGCGAAACGCCAAACGGGTTGGTCGGCTCTACGGAACGGCTGGCGGGCAAACTGGGCGGCGCGCCGCGCTGCTGTGCTTCTTGCACCAAGCGTTCAACGTAGGTATAGCGCGGCGGCGTCAGCTGAACACTGCCGGGGCGCGGTGGCGTGCGTAGCTGTTCATCGGGCAGGGTTGGTGGTGGCGGCGGTGGCGTGCGCGGCGCTCGCCTACGGGGCGGCGGGCCTGGTGGCGGCCAGCCGCGACCAGGGACGCCTGCTCGCCGTTGGAATCCCGGTGTGGGTGAGCGAACTGGTGATGCCGGTGGCTCTTGGGCTGATGGCGGCGCGCTTCGCCCTCGCCGCCTCGCCCCGCTGGCGCGGGCGGGCGGCGGCGTTCGGCCTCGTCGCGGCCGCCTTCGCCGCCACCCTGCTGCCTCGGCCCACCACCTGGGTGACCTGGGTGTTGGTGGCCGCGGTGCTCGGCGCCGTGCTGGTGGGCGCCCCGGTGTTCGTGGCCATGGCGGGGGTGGCGTTACTGTTCTTCTTCCGGGACGGCACGCCGGTGGCGGCGGTGACGGTGGAGATCTACCGCCTGGTGGCCTCCCCGACCCTGCCGGCGATCCCGCTGCTCACCGCCTGCGGCTACGTGCTCGCCGAGTCGCAGGCCGCCCACCGGCTGGTGCGCTTTTTCCGCGCCGTCTTCGGTTGGATGCCGGGCGGCATCGCCGTGCTGGTGGCGGGGGTGTGCGCCCTGTTCACCACCTTCACGGGCGGCTCCGGCATCACCATCATCGCGCTGGGCGGGCTGGTCTACCCGATCCTGCGCGAGGAGGGATACAGCGAGGGGTTCTCGCTCGGCCTGGTGACCGCCTCCGGCAGTTTGGGACTGCTGTTCCCGCCTAGCCTGCCGGTGATCCTCTACAGCGTCGTCGCCGAGGTGCCTGCCGACCGACTGTTCCTCGCCGGGCTGCTGCCCGGGGCGCTGCTGGTGGTGCTGGCGGGGGGGTACGGCATGCTCATCGGGCGGCGCGCCCAGACGGTGCGCCGCACCTTCTCCTGGCGGGAGCTGGCCGCCGCCACCTGGGAGGCGAAGTGGGAGCTTTCCGTGCCGGTGCTGGTAATCGGCCTGTTCGTCTCCGGCCTGGCGTCGCTGGTGGAGGTCTCGGCCATCGCCGCCGCCTACGCCATCGTCGTGCAGTGCTTCATCACCCGCGATCTGCACCCGCTGCGCGATCTGCCCCGCGTCCTGCTCAAGGGGGCGGCACTTGTGGGCGGCGTCCTCATCCTGCTCTCCAGCGCCATGGGGCTGACCGCTTACCTGGTGGACCAGCAGATCCCGGACGCCATCCTCGCCGCCGTCCAGGAGCATGTGCACTCCCCCATCGTCTTCCTGCTCGTCCTCAACCTGCTGCTGCTGGTGCTGGGCAGCGTGCTGGAGGTCTACTCGGCCATCGTCATCCTGACGCCGCTGGTGGTCCCCCTGGGCGCCGCCTTTGGCATTGACCCGGTGCACCTGGGGGTGGTGTTCCTGGCCAACCTTGAGCTGGGATTCCTCTTCCCGCCCGTCGGACTGAACCTATTCCTGTCGTCGTCGCGGTTCGGCGTGCCGATGGTCAAGCTCTACCGGCACGTACTGCCGTTCCTGCTCATCCTGGGCGCCGGTGTGCTGCTGATCACCTACGTGCCGGCGATGTCGCTGGGAGTGCTGCGGCTGCTCGGACGGTAGCGTCAGACAGGCGCCCCAGCACCTGCCGGCGCGCGGGCAGACTCGCCGTGCGCCGCGCCGGGCGGCGAGTCGCGGAGCGGCGGAGCGGCGCCAAACTCCACTCCGGGGTTCGGCCCCATCCCCGCGGGATGCCGGGGCCGCTACTCGTTGACCGTCACGTTGACCTGGGTACGACCCTCCCCTGCCCCCACCGTCACCATGACCGACCGCGCGCCGCTCTCCGCCATGACCATTCCGGCGCTGCCTTCATCCCCCTGCCAGGGGGAAGAGGAGGTGATCGCAAACCCCTTGCCGCGCAACTCCCTCTCGAAGAAGCTCAGCACCCTCGATCCCTCGTCGGAGGTCTCGAACTGCCAGCTCCCGATGCTGGCGTCGTCGGTGCGGCTGGAGAAAGTGCCAGTCGGCTGCGCCCCCGGGTAGGGCGGCAGCCAGTCGGGGTAGGTGCCCCCGGTCCCGAAGGTGGCGGCGCCCATATCGGTCCTGACGGTGAGGCCGCCGCGGTCGCCCCGGATCTCGGCCTCGCCCTTGTCGGTGGTGAACTTGATGCGCCCTTCCTTGACGTCGTTGACGTCCATGGTGACGACCTCGCCGGTCTTCTTGTTGCGCAGGGTGATGGTGCCCCGGTCGTTGTCGCTGTCCACCACCTCGATCTCGGGGTTCACGGCGGCGACCATCTTGGCCGCCGCCATGGCCGGGTTCTTCTCGGCCTCCTTGGCGAAGCTGCCTACCTTCTTGGCGACGAAGTAGCCACCAACCAGAAAGATGAGCAGCGTCAGCAGGAGCAGCCCGGCGCAACCGACGGCGACCCAGATCCAGGGACTGGTCTTCTTGGCGGGCGGTGGAGCCGAGGGAGGCATCGCAACGGGCGGTGCCGGGGGTGGTTGGCTGGCCATAGAACCTCCTCTGTCGTTCCTCGAAACGAGACTATACCTTATCACCGAGCCAGGCCGGACACCTGTCCCCATGCCAGGATGCCCCCTCTGAAAGAGCGGAGGCTGGCGATGTTTTAAAGGAAGAGGTCTACAAGCGCATTCGACTGGTGGGCTGCTCCAGCGAGAGCATCGAGCGGGCGGTTGCACTGGCGATCGCCAAGGCGGGCGAGACGGTGCGCGGCATCTCGTGGTTTGAGGTGGTGGAGATTCGCGGCGCCGTGGCCGATGGCGCGCCTGCGGAGTGGCAGGTGACCCTCGAGCTGGGCTTCAGGGTGGACTGACCCGGCGCGCGCCGCGCCCCACCATGCCGCCGCAACCCATGAGTGACCATGGACCGGGGCCGGGCGCCGCCCGCAAAAGGCTGCTAGTATGAGGATGGGCCATGCGGCGTATCGACCGCGCCAAGCGACGTATCCTGCGCCAGGCGGTGCAGGACAACGTGGCGACCCTGCGGGGGTTGCCCCCGCCCGGTCTGGCGCTCGCCCGCCCTCGCTGGAAGGGGCTGCTCCTGGCCGCCTCGCCCCTGCTCGTCCCGGGCGTCCTGGTGGTCATGGCGCTGGTGTGGGCGAGCACCGTGGGGGATTCGGCGGCGCCAGCGGCGGGCAACGCGCCCGCAGCGACCACCCCGATCCACCAGGTGCCTCCCGGGGCGGTGGAGCGGGAGCCGGGGAAACCCTCCGGCTCACCCCTCGAATCCCTGGGGGCGGCCAACCCAGACCTCAGGCTTCCCCACCCGGCGCTCCTCGACCCGGCGACGTTGGCGCTCGATGTCCGCCGGATCGTGCTGGATCCAGGCCACGGGGGCGACGACTTCGGCACCACGGGACCGATGGGCCTGGTGGAGAAGGAACTGACCCTCGACGTGGCGCTGCGCACCGCCGAGCTTCTCGGCGCGAGGGGTTTTGAGGTTTTTCTGACCCGCGACGGCGACACGTCGCTGCCCCTGGACCGGCGTGCCGGAGTGGCCAACGCCATGGGCGGCGATGTTCTGGTGTCCATCCACGTCAACTGGATTCCCAACCGCCGGGCCCGCGGCGTCGAGACCTACTGGCTGGGCCCCACCGACGACCCGTTCATCAAGGAACTGGCGGCCGCCGAGAACCGCTTTTCGGGATACTCCCTGGCCGACTTTCGCCGGCTGCTGGAGGGGATCTACGCCGGCGTGCGCAAGGACGAATCGCGCCGCCTGGCGGAAGCGGTGCAGGCGGAGTTGTACCGATCGCTGGCGCGCCTCAACCCCGCCCTCCAGGACCGGGGCGTCAAGACCGCGCCGTTCCTTGTCCTCGTGGCCACCGAAATGCCCGCCATCCTGGCCGAGGTGTCGTGCCTGTCCAACGACGAGGAGGCCCGCCTGCTGGCCACCGGCAAGTACCGGCGCCACATCGCCGAGGCGCTCACCGCCGGCATCGTCGCCTACGCGCAGCAGCGCGCCGCCGTGGCGCGCCTCGAAGGGAGTTCTCAAACCTATGAGTGAGAAGAAGAACGTCATCCACGTCGGGATCGACCTGGGCACCTCGCGGTCAGCCGTGTCGGCATCCAACGGGCAACGCCACATCGTCGACTCCTACGTGGGGTGGCCGGTGGACATGGTGGCGCGCAAGATCGTCAAGCGGCCGGTCCTCATCGGCCGCGAGGCGCTGGACAACCGTTCGATGCTGGACCTGCACCGCCCGCTGGAACGTGGCCTGCTCAAGGAGGGTTCGGAGAAGGACCAGGAGGCCGTACGCCAGCTTCTCGTCCACCTGCTGGAGCTGGCCGGCCTCGGCGAGGCGGCGCGGGGGAACGCCCACGTCCGCGCCGTCGTGGGGGTGCCGGCGGAGGCGCTGCGGGTCAACAAGCAGCAGCTCCGTACCGCCTTCTCCGGCCTCGTGGACGCGCTGCTGATCGTCACGGAGCCGTTCGCCGTGGCGTACGGCATCGAGGCGCTGCTGCACGCCATGGTCATCGACATTGGCGCCGGCACCACCGATCTCTGCGTCATGAAGGGCCGCTACCCCACGGAGGACGACCAGCGCACCCTGCTCAACGCCGGCGACTGGGTCGACGAGCAACTCGAGCGCCTCATTGCGGCGCGCTACCCGGAGGCCTCGATCTCGCCGTTCATGGTGCGGGAGTGGAAGGAGCGCTACTCGTTCGTGGGCGAGCCGCACGCCTCCGTGTTGGTGAACGCCCCGGTCAACGGCAAGCCCACCGAGCTGGACATCACCGACGCGCTGCGCGCCGCCTGCGAAGGTCTCGTGCCGCCCATCGCCGAGACCATGCTGGACCTCGTCGCACGGATGGATCCCGAGTATCAGGAGAAGGTCCGCCACAACATCGTGGTGGCGGGGGGCAGCGCGGCCATCCGCGGCCTCGACGTGGCGCTCTCGGCGGCTCTGCAGGAGGTGGGGGGTGGCGTCGTGCGCACCGTCGAGGACCCGATGTTCGCGGGGTCGGATGGCGGACTGGCCATCGCCGCCGATGCGCCTGATGCCGACTGGGAGAAGCTGGTCGTGTGAACGCCGGGCGGGGCGGCGCGGTCGCCGGCGTTTCCGGCGATGGCGGGCAGTGCTAGCATTCCACGATGAGCCGCGACCGCCGCGGGCGCCGGGCCGAGCCGCCATCCCTGGCGAGCGATGCACCGCTTGCCCCGGGCCCGTTCGAGGAGCTATTCCTCAAACCCTCACGCCGGCTGGATCTCGACGCCGCCGGTGCCGGCTCGCGCGACGTTTTCTCCCAGCAGCCGGCGGCCGGCACGACCGCAGCCGAGGGCGAGCGAGAGTCGGTCATCTACTCTCCCTTCTCGCCTGCCGCCGAGAGCCCCCCCGCCTTCCCCCAGCCGCCGGAGCCGCCGCCCATCACCATGGAGACGGGCGACTTCAAGCCGGCCCCGCGCTCGTTCGAGGAGCTGGTCCAGGAGCTTCTCCCCGTTCCCGGCGAGAACGACTTCCAGCCGCGCACCAGGCGACGTGTCATCCCGCTCGCCGCGTGGGTCGCCGGCGCCGTGCTGCTCCTCGCCAGCGGCACCGCGTTCCTGCTTCGCGAGCGACTCACCGCCATCTTCTCCTCCTCGCCCGCCGGCGTGGTCGCGGCAACCGCCCAGGTCGACCAGAACCCGGCCACCACCCTCGCCGCCCAGCCCGGCGACCATCCCGCCGAGTTGCCCACCGCCCCCGTCCCGGAAAACCCGGCAGCGGTGGGCGACCCTGAGCCCGTCGCGCCGGCGCCCGCGGCCGAACAGCTTGCTCCCTCGCAACCCGGCAGCGAACCTGCCACGCCGGATAAGGCCAGGACACAACCGCTGGCGCTCCCCCCGGCCGCGACCTTGACCGGAGTATCGTGGCAGACCACCGCCGCCGGCACCGAGGTCATCATCACCGGGGACGGTGTCTTTGCGCCAGCCAGCGTGCGGGTCAACGCCCTGGCGGCGCCGCCGCGGGTGCTTGTCCGCCTCGCCAGGGTGCGGCCCGGCGCCGCCGGCGAGCAGCGCGCCGTCGGCACTCGCGAGGTCGAACGCATACGCTTCGGCTACCACGGCGAGCTTTCGCCTCCCGAACTCTACGTCGTGCTCGACCTTCCCTCCCCCTCCGTGTCTCTCGCCGGTCATACGGTCGATGGGGACGCTGTGCGCCTCAACCTGCAGCGCGCCCGCTGAGATCGCCAGACGCCCACCGCAACCAGTGCGCCGCGTACGCCCCGTGGGCGCACTCACGCCCTTCCCCGGGGGCAGGCGCACCGGCACGGGCGCAGACACGGGCACCGACACGGGCACCGACACGGGCACCGACAGGGGCACCGACACGGGCAGCGACACGGGCACGGACGCCGACACGGGTAGGAGGAACCCGCTCTTTCATCCCGTGGGGGCTGGGCAGGGGGCCGGTCGGGGCGGTTGGAGGTGAGATTCGAGGCGCGTGCGGCTTCGCCGCCGCGCCGAGGGGGGGCGCGGGGGGTT
>JBBINC010000137.1:0-8007 GCA_037444085.1 Acidobacteriota bacterium
GACTGGACAGCTCGCCGCCGCGAGTTCGCCTTCGAGCACGTGGTGCTGCCCTACGGGGTGACGCAGAGTTTCGCCGCGCTGCTCCACCGTCGCGCCGCCGAGAAGCTGCTCTGCGGCGCCTTGCATACGCTCGCCGCGGTCGACGAGATGGACCGAGCGGGGCGGCTGCCCAGCTTCGCGACGCGCGCCCAGGTGCGCTTCCGGGGGGTGTTTTCCGAGCGGGACTTCGTGGCGCATAACGTGGCCGGGGTGGTGCGTGGGTCGGATCCGGTGCTCGCCGAAACGTACGTGCTGCTCACCGCCCACCACGACCACCTGGGTGAGGGCCCGCCGGTGGATGGCGATGCGATCTATAACGGGGTCGTGGACAATGCCGTGGGAGTGGCGGCGGTGCTGGAGGTGATGCGGGTGCTGGCGGCCGCCCCGGCCAGGCCCCGGCGCTCGGTGGCGGCGGTGTTGTTCACCGGGGAGGAGAAGGGGTTGCTGGGCTCAACCTACTACGTCGATCACCCGCTGGTGCCGTGGGGTTCGACGGTCGCGGCGGTGAACGTGGATGGCCTGGCGACCTTCGATACCTTTCATGACATCGTTGTGTTGGGGGGCGAGTGGTCGACGCTGGGGGCGAGCGCCGCCCGGGTGGCGGCGTCGCTGGGCCTGGAGGTCTCCGCGATGCCGCCGGCGCTCGCCCGGCCGGACCTGTACGCCCTGTCGGATCAGATCGCGCTGGCGCGGGGCGGGGTGCCTGCAGTGCTCCTCAACGAGGGCTTCAAGACGCGCACCCGCCGACCGGAGGAGGCGCTGGCGCACGCGGTGTCGTGGGGTCAGACCCGCTACCACACGCCGTTCGACGACCTCTCACAGGCCATCAACTGGGAGGCGGCGGCGCAGCACGCGGAGGTGATTCTGGCTCTGGTGCGCGAGGTGGCCAACGAGGGAAGCCCACCCGCCTGGCTGCCCGGAAGCCCGTTCGGCAGGGAGGGCGCGAGCGGTGCGGGCGGGCGCTGAGCGCCGCATTGCGCTCGGTGTGGCGTTGGGCGTGGTGGTTGCGGCGGCGGGCTGCGCCACGGCGGGGCGGCCGGCGGGAGGAGGCGTGCTGCGCCTGGCCGGATCGGACACCATGCTGCCCCTCACCCGGCTGCTCGCCCGGGTGTTCGAGAAGGCAAACCCGGGCGTGCGAGTGGACGTGGAGGGGGGCGGGAGCACCGCGGGGATCGCTGCGCTCATCGACGGCCGAGCCGACATCTGCGCCTCGTCCCGCCCGCTCACCGCCGGCGAGGCGCAGCGACTGCACCAGCGGCACGGCCGGCTGGGGGTGCGCGTGAAGGTGGCGCGGGACGCCCTGGAGGTGGTTGTTCACCCCGATAACCCCCTGCGCGCCCTGACGATGCTGCAGTTGAAAGGGATCTTCACCGGGCGCATCCGCCAGTGGGAGAAGGTGGGCGGCACGGGGGGCACGATCGAGGTTCTGATCCGGCCGCCGTCGTCGGGCACCCACGGCTTCTTCCGGGCGGTGGCGCTGGACGGTGAGGAGTACGCGCCGTTCGCCACCGTCATCGAGACCACCGCGGAACTCGTGGAGCTGGTACGTGCCGACGAGACCGCCATCGCCTACGGAGGGATGACGTACGGGCGCGAGGGGGTGGTCGCCTTGACCCTCGACGGCGCGCCGCCGGCGGTCGAGGCGGCGCGATCCGGCGCCTATCCGCTGTCGCGCTACCTCTACCTGATCACCGTCGGGCCGCCGGCGGGCCTGGTGAAGCGTCTGGTCGACCTTGTCCTCTCGCCTCCGGGCCAGCGGGTTGTCGCCGAGGCCGGCTTCATCCCTCTCTTCGAGGATTGAAACAAGATTTTTCAATGAGTTGTTGAGTCATGCCGGCTGCCTCGAACGATTTTCACAGGGTCTTAACCTGATCTTCACATCGGCCCGTCACCCTCCTTCCGGCTGGACATGCCGGGAGGACGAGGATGCGACACGGGACGAGTTTTCGGGGGCACGACACACAGAGGAGAGGGTTGCCAGTGCTGGCGGCGCTGGGCGCCTTCATGCTGCTCGGGGCCGAGGCTCGGGCCGCGGGTATCATCACTGGTGCAGTCAAGGACAGCGACGGCGGGGTGCTGCCGGGCGTCACCGTGACGCTCTCCGCCGAGTCCCTGGCCGAGCCGCTGGTGACCTACGCCGACGGCAGCGGGAGCTTCCGCTTCGACGGGCTGAACCCGGGGGTGTACACCCTGCGTGCCGAGCTGGACGGCTTCCAGCCGTCGGAGACAGCTCTGACGCTGGTGGTGGACCAGCGGCTGACGCTTCAGTTCAGGCTGGCGCTGGCGACGCTGCAGGAGACGGTTGAAGTCACCGCCGAGGCACCTCGCTCCAGCGAGGTGGCGCTGCTGGATCAGCGCCGGCAGGCGGCGGTGGTGAGCGACGCGATGTCGCGGGAAGAGATCGCGCGCACCCCGGATGCCGACGCCGCCGGGGTGGTGGAGCGCCTCACCGGTATCACCGTGGTGGACAGCAAGTACGTGTACGTGCGGGGGCTCGGGGACCGGTACAGCAACACCATGCTCAACGGGGCGGCGCTGCCGTCCACCGAGGCGGACAAGCGCGTCGTGCCGCTCGACCTGTTTCCCTCCAAGCTCCTCGATACCATCAATATCGCGAAGACGTACACCCCCGACAAGCCGGGCGATTTCGGTGCCGGGGCGGTGGAGATGTCCACGCTCGACTTTCCCGCCTCGGCGTCCCTGAAGGTGTCGGTGGGCGGGGGCTGGGACTCGGAAACCACCGGGAGTGGGTTTTCCCGCTACGCCGGCGGCCTCAACTGGGTCGGCAAGGGGGGGCAGGGCAAGCCGGCGGGCCTCCCCGCCGAGCGCATTCAACCGCAGAGCATCGTCAATCCCGGCGGCCTCACCCCCGAGCAGCTCCAGGCGGTGGGTCGCTTGTTCGTCGGTCAATGGACGGGAGACGAGACCCCGTCGGCATCACCCAACAGCAACCTGAGCCTCACCTACGGCAACACCTTCGGCCGCCTCGGCGTGGTGGTCTCCGGGGTCACCTCGCGCGGCTTCTCCCGCACCGAGTCGCAGCACGTGTACTTCGGGCTGGATTCCGGGAACGTGCTGGTGCCGCGCAACGACTACCACATGGTCACGGATGCGGAGAAGGTGCGCAACGGCCTCGTGGGCAACTTCGCGCTGCGCCTCGCCGGCGGGCATCGGGTGGCGTTCGCGTCGCTGTTGTCCCGCGACGCCCTGGCCGAGAGCCGCCACTACGAGGGGTACATGAACAACGCCGGCCAGAATGTGCGCGACCTGCGTGCCCGCTACCAGCGCGAGGAACTGCTCACCAACAAGCTGTCCGGCGAGCACTTCTTCGCCGGGCTGGGGATGGGCAGCTCGGTCGAGTGGTTTGCCACCGCCTCGACGGCCACGACCCGCCAGGACCTGCGGGAGAACCTCTACGGGGAGGTCTCCCCCGGTCGCTACACCTTGCAACCGGGCCTGCCCGAGAGCGGCAAGCTGGAGTTCTTCGACCTGGACGACGAGATCGTTGGCGGGGGCATCAACTGGAGCACGTTCTACTCGCTTTCCGACACGCGCTACGGGTCGGTCAAAGCGGGCGCCGCCACCAACCGCCGGGAGCGCGAGTTCGACGCGCGCCGGCTGCGCTTCGTGGTCGCCAATCAGCTGCAGTTCGACCTGAGCCTGTCGCCGGAGCAGCTCTTCACCGCGGACAACATCCGGCCGGGCGGCTTCGAGATCCGCGAACAGACCGGCGCCAACGACGCCTACGACGCCTACCACGATGTCGACGCGGCGTTTGCCCTGCTGGATGCGAGCTGGGGCCAGTGGCGCTTCGCCGGCGGCGTCCGCTACGAGAGTTCCGATCTCGAGGTGCGGACGTACAACCCCTTCGCACCCGGTCAGCTGGCGGTGGCGCGCGATCTCAACCGCGACTGGCTGCCGGCTCTCAACGTGGTGTACCAATTTCGACCGGACACCAACCTGCGCCTGGCCGCCAGTCGCACGGTCAACCGCCCAGAGTTCCGGGAGCTTTCGCCGTTTGCGTTCGTCGAGGTGACCGGCGGGAAGTCGGTGGCCGGGAACCCGGACCTCAAGCAGGCGCTGATCGACGCCGTCGACCTGCGCTGGGAGTTCTTCCCTGGGCCCGGTGAGGTGATCGCCTTCTCCGCGTTCCACAAGAAGTTGACCAATCCCATCGAGCGGATCATCCAGCCCACCACCGAGTTGCGAAGCTCGTTCACCAACGCCGACGGCGCCACCCTGACCGGCGCCGAGGTCGAGTATCGACAGTCGCTGGCGGCGCTGTCGCCGCTGCTGCAGCGCTGGACGGTCAACCTCAACTACGCCTTCGTGGACGCCTCGGTGGAGGTGGGAGCGCGGAATCTGTCGGTCATCACCAACACCTCACGCCCCCTCGAGGGCCAGTCGGAGCACGCGGGCAACGTTGCAGTGCAGTACTTCCAGCCGACGTGGGGAACGATGGTGAGGGCGATGTACAACTTCACCGGCCAGCGCATCCACGAGGTGGGCGCCTATGGCCTGCCCGACATCTACGAAGACAACCTGGGCGTCCTCGATCTGGTGGTCTCCCAGGCGCTGGATCGGGTGTTCCCCGGTGTCGAACTGAAACTCTCGGGCACCAACCTGCTGGACGCGGAGCGCACCTTTACGCAGGCAGGAAAGACCCACCGCAAGTACACCAGTGGCCGTGGATTCGGGATATCGATCGGGTACACGGCCTTGTGAGGGGAGCGCGTCGTCGCGACGATGTGGAGTGAGCCGATGCACCGGGTAAACAGAAAGATGCTAAACAGGGAGGAAGCATGCGAAAGAACGTAGTCGTCGTCCTGGTGGCACTGGTGGCCACGGCCGCCTTCGCCGCCCCGCCTCGGCACGTGGTCGAACCGCGAGAGGGTGGTGTGCCCAGCGCGCGAGCGTGGGTTGAGCCGGCGATCATGACCGAGACCGAGATCGAACTCGCCGCGGCGGCCGCCATGACCGCTGCCGGGAACTGGCCGGTGGTGCTGCTTGAGACCAACTTCTATGCGTTCCTGCCGGGTGAGAAGATGCAACTGCGCCTGACCACTCACCCCAACGGCTGGAGCACTCCGGTGACGCTGTACCTGTACTGGCAGGACCGCGTCAGCGGCGTCAAGCGCTACTTCAGCGCCCCGGGTGGAGGCCTGCAGAACGCCGGTGTGATCGCCGACCTCTTCGGCACGCCCGGAGGCTCGCCGGTGCCCGTCAACCTGCCGGCGCTCAACGACTTTGTCCTCTTCGGTTCGGCCGCCGATGCGGGCCTGTTGAGCTGGGGGATCGACGGCGCCCTGGGACCCTCCATGACGGCCCCTGCGCAGCCCGGCCTCTATCAGTACGTCGTGGAAATTCGCGACGCGGCCGGCCGGCGCGTGATTTCCAGGTCGAACGCCATGTACTCCTTCGTCACGGAGCAGGTGGTGGTGGCCGGCGAGATCACCCAGAACACCACCTGGACCGCTAGCAAGCGATATGTGCTGAGTGATTTCGTCCTGGTACGAGAGCCTGCGGTGCTGACCATCGAGCCCGGCACCGTGATTCTCGGTGGCGATACCCGCGCCACCCTGTTCATCACCAGGGGCGCCAAGATCATGGCCAGCGGCACGGCGATGCGCCCGATCCCCTTCACCTCGGCCAAGAAGGTGGGCGAGCGGGCGCAGCGGGATTGGGGCGGCCTGGTGGTGTTCGGGCGGGCTCCCATCAACGAGCCGGGCGGCGAGAGTTTCATGGAGGGGCTGCCCTCTCAGCCGCAGTACGCCTTCGGCGGCACCGACCCGCACGACAACTCCGGTGTGATGCGCTACCTGCGTCTGGAGTTCGGCGGGTACGAAATCGAGGTCAACCAGGAGATCAACGCCCTGACGCTGGGTGGAGTCGGCGACGCAACGGTGATCGAGCACGTTCAGGCGCATCTCAACAAAGACGATGCCATCGAGTTCTTCGGCGGCACCGCCAACGCCAAGTACCTGCTGTTCACCTCCAACGCCGACGACGGCATCGACTGGGACCTGGGGTGGCAGGGGAACATTCAATACGTCGTGGCCATCAAGACCGAGATCAACGACGAGAACGACTCCAACTTCGCGGGCGAGTCGGACGGGCATCCCCAGAACTTCGACTTGACCCCCCGTTCCAATCCACAGGTGTACAACGTCACGGCCATCGGCACAGGGAACCAGACGGTGGGGGCCTACGGGTGGGTGCTGCGTCGTGGCACGGCGGGCAAGATTCAGAACGCCATCATCTACGGATCGCGGCACGCCCCCGTGACGGTGCGCGATGACGCCAGCTTCAATCAGATCCCGCTTGGCGAGCTCGTCTTTGACAACTCCATTCTGTTCGGCGACTTCTCCGACGCCAGGTTCCCCAATTCCCGCGATCGGGGGGCGCAGTCCAGGCAGTTCCTCTTCGAGACCATGAAGTTCAACCGCAACGCCGACCCGATGCTGGCGTTCGGCCCCTGGGCGCACCACAAGTTCTTGAATCCCAACGTGATGCCGCTGCCTGGTTCGCCCGCCCTGGACATCAGCTACGTGAAGACCCCGCCGGACAACGGCTTCTTTGACACCTTCGTGGACTGCATCGGCGGCGTGTGCCCGGGCAACGACTGGGTGTCCACCGGCTGGGCGATCTTCTCGGACAACTAGGCGCCGGCAAAGAAAAAAGGAGCCAGCAATGCGCACAACTTCATCGTTCGTAGCGGTCCTCATCGCCGCCGTCCTCTCGGCCGGCCTGGCCTCGGCCCAGACCACCCTCACCGCGACCCTTGCCGGTGGTACCGGCGGCGACCAGGACGGCACCGGCTACGCGGTCGTCACCTTCACCGGCACCAAGGTGGACTACAGCATCCTTCTCCAAAACATCGCCTCGCCGACCGCGGCGCACATCCACCGCGCCTCGGACAACGGCGTCGCCATCGACTTCAACGTCAACTTCATCGGCAACCTGGCCACCGGCTCGGTGACCGCCAGCGCGGCGGCGGTAGCGGCGGTGCTGGCCAACCCGGCCGGGCACTACATCAACGTCCACAACGCCGAGTTTCCCGCCGGCGCCATCCGCGGCAGCCTGATGACGACGAGTGAGGGGACTGTGGCGGTAGTCCCGGTGATCGCCACCCTGAAGGGCCAGGCGGGGTCCAACTTCAAGTCCGACCTGGTGGTCGGCAACCAGGGCAGCAACCCCGTGGACGTCATCGCCGAGTGGTACCCGACCGGCCAGACGCTCACCGGCCCGGCCAAGTCGGCGACCATCACGGTGCCGGGTATGGGGCAGAAGTTCATCGCCGAAGCGCCGGCGACGCTGTTCCAGGCCAGCGAGACTCGCGGCGGACTCATCCTGCGCTCGATGTCGCCCTTCACGGCGCAGGTTCGCACCTACAACGACCAGCGCGCCGCCGGTCAGGGCACCTTCGGCCAGTTCGTCGACGGCCTGCCCGGGGCCATGGCGATGAATAGAGGGGTCATGTACGGGCTCTCCCAGGGCGGGGCCTTCCGCACCAATATCGGCTGGTTCAACCCGTCCGGTAGCCCGGTGAGCGTGACCTTTGCGGCCTACGCCGCCGACGGCGCCAAGCTGGGCGAGGTGGCCGCCACGACGCCCGCCTACGGCAACGACATCAAGGCGGTGTTCACGCTCATTACCGGCGTGGCGAACACCACCCAGGGGGACTTCTTCGTGACGTACCAGGCGTCGGCGGCGATGTTCGTCTTCGCCACGGTCAACGACAACACCACCAACGACGGTGTGCACGTTGCAGCAAAGCCTCTCTCGTAAGGGAGAGGCCCTCTCCTCCGGGCAGAGGCCCCGGCATGGTGCCGGGGCCTCAATTTGTGCGCCCGGCCTGACCATCGATGGCCGGGTGAGAGTCGCGCAGGGAGGAGGGTGCACCGAGGCGAGCCAAGCGCAAGGGCGCCTTCGTGCGGGGGGGTCCGGAGGAAGCCTGGAGCGAGGGGA
>JBBINC010000138.1:0-7880 GCA_037444085.1 Acidobacteriota bacterium
CCCCCACCGCTCGCGCCGGCAAAGCCGGACGCTCGCTTTTCTCGCCTCCAACCCCCCGACCAGCCGCCCAACCAGCCCCCGCGTCATGGCAGGGCGGATCGTGCCTGGATCGGTGTCCGTGCCCGTGCCGGTGCCCGTGAGCGGGAAACCGCGGGTGGCTGATCCGCCCAAGCAGCGCGATGGTGCGGCGTCGCGACACCCGCCCTGCGAAAAGGCGGGCGAGGGCGCCCGCCCCACGAAGTCCTACGGCCACTGGAGTGTCGGCGCCCGTGCCACTGACCGCGCCCGGGTCCGTGTCGGTGATCGTGTCAGTCACTCATGACGACTCGTCGTCGCCACAGTGAATCAAAATGGGCCCCTTCCCGGCCGCATTTAGGGACCAGTGTCCGTGTCGGTGGCCGTGTCAGTGTCGCTGCCCGCGCCCGTGCCCGTGCCCGTGCCGGTGCTGGCGTTGGTTCCGGGGGCGTGGCGACGTCGGGGCGTCATGAGCGACTGTTGAGGAGAGCGACGGGGGCGAGGCGCGACAGACCGCCCCCAGGTCAGGCGGCTGAGCTCTCGCACCAGAAAAACCCCACTTTGCCAACGATGACGCGGAGATGGCATCACGCCCGGCGCCGGGCCATGCTAGCCTTGGTCGCCCGGCAGCCGCGGGCAAGACCGACGGATAGGAGCCGCGCATGAGACCTCTTGCCCGCCTCGCCGCCACGCTCGCGACCATCGTGCTTCCAGCCACCGCCGGGGCCGCCGAGGCTGGGGGAAGCGAACTCGGTACCGCGCTCCCCGCCTGGAGTGCCATCCCGTTCGTCGGCATCCTCCTCTCCATCGCGCTCTTCCCCCTTTTCGCCCCGCACTTCTGGCACAAGCACTACCCGAAGGTATCCGCTGCCTGGGCGCTCGTCCTGCTGATCCCGTTCGTCATCGCCTACAAAGGCCCGGCGCTGCACGAGATCGCCCACATGGCGATCATCGACTACATCCCTTTCATCATCCTGCTGGCCTCCCTGTTCACCATCGGCGGCGGCATCTACATCGGCGGCACGCTGCGCGGCGCTCCCGTCACCAACCTGGGCATCCTGCTCATCGGCACCCTGCTCGCCTCCTGGATCGGCACCACTGGCGCTGCCATGCTGCTCATCCGGCCGCTACTGCGCGCCAACCGCGAGCGCCGGCACAAGGTCCACACCATCGTCTTCTTCATCTTTCTCGTCGCCAACGTCGGCGGCTGCCTCACGCCGCTGGGCGACCCGCCCCTGTTTCTCGGGTTCCTCCACGGCGTACCGTTCTTCTGGACGCTGACGCTGTGGAAGGAGATGCTGCTCGTCGCCGCCATCCTGCTCAGCGCCTACTTCGCGCTGGACACCCACTACTGGCGCAAGGAGGACGTGGTCGTGCGCGAGGGCCGCGGAGCGCGCGAGCCTCTGTCGATCGCAGGGTGGCACAACCTGTTCTTTCTCGCCGGCGTGCTCGCGGGGGTGATCGGATCGGGTGTGCTGCACCTGGGGGACGTCACCATCCTGGGCGTCCACCAGCACGTGCAGAACCTCCTGCGCGACGCGCTGCTGGTGGGCATGCTGGCGCTCTCGTGGCTGACCACGCCCGCCTCCACCAGGCAGGCCAACGAGTTCACCTGGGAGCCCATCCGCGAGGTGGCGATCCTGTTCGCCGGCATCTTCGCCACCATCATCCCCGCCCTGGCCATGCTGCGCGCCGGGGAGGGCGGCGAGCTCGCCTTCGTCATCCGCGCCGTCCACGACCCGGCGAGCTTCTTCTGGGCCACCGGGCTGCTCTCGTCCTTCCTGGACAACGCCCCCACCTATCTCACCTTTCTCTCCACCTCCCTTGGTCGGCTGTGGCCAGGCCTGCCAGAAAAGGCGGCCATCCTGCAGCTCATCGAGCACAACAACGCGTACCTCCAGGCCATTTCCTGCGGCGCCGTGTTCATGGGCGCCAACACCTACATCGGCAACGCCCCCAACTTCATGGTCAAGTCCATCGCCGAGGAGGCGGGGGTGAAGATGCCGTCCTTCTTTGGCTACATCATCCGCTACACCATTCCGTTCCTCATCCCCGTCTTCATCCTGGTTGACCTGGTCTTCTTCGAGTAGGAGGCGCGCATGGGCAGGTGGCATCAACTCGGCATCACGGGCAGCGCCAAGGCTCTGCGTGGCTTCATCGCCGGCTTCGAGGCGGCGCGCGGTAAGCGAATGGAAATTGCCATCGGCGCCGACCTGGGGATCGAGGCCAGCTCCCTGGCAGCCCGCGTGCGAGAACTCGTCGCGCCGGGCTCCACGCTCCACGCCATCTACTGCAGCCCGGCCACCGCCGCCGAACTGGCGCAGGCTTTGGGCGCGCGCGGGCGAGAGGTGGGGTTGGCGGTGAGCAGCCAGTGCGAGGTGCTCGGCGCCTCGTTCTCCTTCCAGGTGGAGACCTTCTCGGCCGAAGTGGCGCGGGCGATCCGCGAGCAGTTTCTCGAGGCCGTCCCTGACGGGGTAGAGCGTCTCGAGTACGAGGCCGGTGAGACCCGCCACCCCGACGCCGAGGGCGCCGAACTGTACGCTCCAGACCACCCCTTCGAGTTCCGCGCCTCGGGCACGTTCCGCGGCCCCTTCCCCGGGGTGGTCGAACTGCACCGCCGCGCCCGCACCTTCGAGCACGTTACGGCCACCCCTCTCGCACTGGAGACCAGCGAGCGCTAGCGCGCACGAACCCCGGGGTCATTCCGCATCAGAGGGGTCAGCCTGCCGCACGGGCACGCGCATCGCGTCAGGCGATCCCGGCGGCGGTGCCAGGACAACCCGGTTTCTTCCCTGCGCCTTTGCCTGATACAGCGCCTGATCGGCGCGCCGCACGACGTCTTCGGCCGTCTCCCCGGGACATGCTACGGCCAGACCGATACTGATCGTCACCGAGACCGCCTCGCCCGAGGTTCCGGCAAGCTGTGCCTGGCGAACCGCTGAGAGCATCGCCTCACACACGGTCCCCGCTCCCTCGACCGCAGTTTCCGGGAGGAGGGCGAGGAACTCCTCCCCGCCGTACCGGGCGATCAGGTCACCACGCCGTGCCCGCGCCTGCAGGGCGGCAGCGACTGCCTGGAGCGCGCGATCACCCACGAGATGCCCATGGCGATCGTTGATTCCCTTGAAGTTATCCACGTCCGCCAGCGCCACGGCCGTGGTAGAGCGAGTCCGCCGGCCGCGCTCCAGTTCGTTGCCAAGCCGCTCGATCGCCACGTGCCTTCGCGCCAGCCGAGTGAGCGGATCCAACCGAGAGAACTCGTTGACCCGAGCGTGCTCCATGACGGCTGCCACCTGCTCGGCAAGGACCTCGAGCTGCTCGACGTCCTCCCGGTCGAGGCTTCCCCCAGCAAGCGGCGCTCCAAGACAAACGAGGAGCGAGACCACCCCTGCGGAGGACACCGGCAGAAGCGTATCCACCCCGAGCGTCGCCAGCGCCGCGGGAACCTTGCGCGCGCTGCCGCGGACGGCCGCCAGCCCGGTCGCCGGCCGGCCGGCCAGGAGGTTTGGAATGGCGGCGAGGTCCTCCACCGGGACGACGCCTTCGGGGGCTCCTTCACCAGCGGCCTCGTCCCACGCCGCGGCTCGGATACGAAAGAACCGGCGCTCGTCATCGGCCACCAGAAGGGCGCACGAGCGCAGCCCCATCTCGCGCTGCAACCGGCGGACGAGACCTTCAGCTGCAGACTCGAGATCGGTCAGCGCAGCCAGGTCGCCAATTATGGTGCGAGGAAGTCGGCGAAGCGCCTCCTTCTCGGGGAAGAACACTCGATCCACCTGGCGCCTTACCCAACGACCGACGGGGCGAAGCGCGACGCCGACGGCAAGGAGGACAACCCCGACGCCCAGAGGTTCCTCCGCCAGGCCCAGAGTTCGCCCAGCTAGCACTCCTGCCGCCAACCAGACCGCCGCGAGACCGGCAAAGGGAAGAGCCAGCGTGAGCCCGTAAATGAGGCTTCGACGCACCAGCAGTTCCAACTCGAACATGCGGAAGCCGATGATCGCGATGAACATCGCCATCGGAACCACGAGGATCACGATGATCTCGATCAGGCCGAGAACTGCGCTTCCCGCCAGGTTGTGAGGAAGGAGCAACCGCAGTGTCTGTACAGTCGTCCACGGCAACACGCCACAGAACACGAGGAGCGCCTGGCGCCGGCCGGGAGAAGAAGGTTCGCGACGGGCCGCGTCGCCGAGGAGCAGCAGAGCCGCCAGCCCGGCGAGGGCAACGAGAGCATTGTTCGCCGTCACCACCGCACCCTGGAGCGGCTCGGCCCACCCATCCCAGCTCGCAGCAGCCGCGATCTGCAGGCAGGCGGCCGCCGCCCCCATGGCCGCCGTGATGCCGTAGAGCGCCCCGGCAAGCCATCGATGCCGCCGGACAATCATGTGGCGAGCTGGAATGAGCGCTGCCATGTGCACGACCGCCGCCGGACAGACGAAGAACACGAGTGTCCTCGCCAGGGTAAGCGCCGCATCGAGCCCCGGCGGCCCGGCACCGTACGCGAGAGGTGCCAGAGCGACCGTTCCAGTGACGAGAACAGCGAGCAAGGAGAAGACCCGCGCCTGTTCAACCGCCACGGCACCGCGTGCACTGAGCAGAATAGACAGCGTGCCGTAGAGCACGATCACAGCCAGACCGAGGGCGAGCTGCACGCGCGATGCCGCCCCGCCCGGCGCCAACTGGCTGCTCGCGAACGACGCCGCCGCGAACCCGAAATACCCGACGAAGAGAACCGAGTGCCACCGAACCGGCGAGCGGAGGGTAGGCGTCATTGCTCAGGTGCCTTTCGGCAGCATCGCCGGCCGGGAGAAACCGGCGGGGTCAGCGTCAGCGGGGCAGCGCTGGGTCAGGTGCGCGGCCGGCCGCACGCGGTACGGTGTGGCGCCCACGGATCGCACAGCAAGATAGTACCCCCCGGGGGCGACGGGTGCGCGGGTGAGCTCGATGCCCAAATAGCCGCGCTGGCCGTCCGGCGGGTTGAGCGCGACGGTGACGGTGCCGGTGACCGGGTCGCTGTCCACCGGCGCCGCGCTGCTACGGCTCGCGATGCTCCTCGGGCTTCGGCGGGTGATACTCGAAGAGGATCCGTGCGTTGGCCAGCTCCGGGGCGTCCCTCCCAGGCCACAGTATCTGCTCGCCAACACGGCCCAGCGCTGCAATCCCGTGCCAGGGGCCACGGTCGAAACATAACAGGACGCGCGCGTCTGCGACCAATACGTGGGCCAGAAGCTGCTCCCCAGGAGCCAGCGACGCCAGGTCCTCCGTTTCCCGCTTGGGTCGCAGCAGCGGTTTGTCAGCCGCCCGCGGCCGGCCGATGTCCGGGACTCGATAGTCCCGTGGCTGGGTTCGAGGTTCGAGCGGACCCCCGAGTGCGCAGTAGCCGGGCTCCTCGCGCTCCCACGCCAAGGACAGCTCGCCCTCTTCCAACACGTAGAGCCTCTGAATGCGCGTTTCTACCCAGTAGGTGCTGTCGCTAACGCCCACAACGTCCTGGCGGGTGCCCAACGTCCTGACCTTGACCCCCGTCGCCGAGCGGGTGACCACGAGCTCGTCGCCCTCGATCTCCCCCAGCCGCTCGCCAGTGCGTCCCGACACGATCACAAGCGGCGTCGTGCCGACCTCGTTGCCCTCGAGCCCAGAGAAAGCTACCACATCGATCACCCCGTCCTCGTCGAAGTCGAGTTCGAGGTCGGTGACGGGACCCTGAATCGCGCAGCCCCATTGTTCTCGCAGCACAACTGCTCCGCTGGAAGAGTCAATGGTGTACTTCGTGAGGCCTCGCGAGGGGATGCCCTTGGGGTGAAGCTGGCCCGTAGAATGCGTGAGAACATACACCTGCCGCCCGCCTCCCTCGCGGCTCGGCCAGTAGTGCATCCCAAACCAGAAGTGCGAGTACACCGAGTGGATGGTGGTCCAGATCGGCGAGCGGTAGACAAACAGCAAGTGCTCGAAGTCTTCCGTTCCGATGGCAATTTGAGAGTCCCCGCCAATGTCGATCGCGCGTTCCGCGGTGAGGTAGATAGGAACGTCAGCGGGAGAGGCCTCGGGCGCCAACAGGGCGAAGCCCGGCGCGGGCCGTACGATCGTGCTGCCACAGAGCGCCGCGAGCTGATCTATCGCTCGTACACTGTCCGGAAGCTCAACCACCGTGGAGGCCTCAGTGTGGTCGCCCGCATGGGGCGCCGAGAGCGAATGGTGGATGAGGATGACCTCACCGTAGCGCTGGGCAAGCTCACTCAGTGCCTCGTTGGATCCCACGCTCTGCCTCGCGATGCGCAGCACTCCGGGCTGGCGATCATCGAGAATTCGCTTGGCTGTCTGCAATTGTCCCTGCTGGCCGTTGACCGCCCAGGCACTCAGCCACGCGACGGCCAAACACAAAGTCCGAATCAAATTCCTCATTACCCTCTCCCTTCAGTGCGCCGTGGGCACCATCGGCAGGAAATCCGACGAACGCTGCACGATCGCAGCGCCATAGTTTGAAAACTCGGACCAGTCGCACTGGTCGCCGTTCGGCAAGCAGTCCCTGTCATCACTCCCCCGATTGAACGCGGCGAATCTCCGGGCCCACCACCGCTGCCAGGTGCACTGCGTCCGCGGCCACGCGGTGTCATCGCTCGCGCATGCTCCTTCGTAGGGCCAAACCTTGTTCGCATCAGATTTCACCTCGCCGCGCACGTCGAGATACACATCCGCCGCGGCACCGAACTCGACGCCGATGGCCGGGATGAAGAGCTTGGTGCCGGGCTCGGTGAGCGGATCGTAGAGCGCGCGTAGCAACGGACCCTTGTCGGGAGCAGCACTCCTGATCGTGCTCGCGGCGTTGGCCGGCCACACCTGCAGCAAGCCGAACGACGCGCCCCCGTACCACTGCCCTTGCACATCGAAGGAGGGGTCTTCCTTGATGAGCATGCAGCTTTCGTAGGCACTCAACGCCTCCACCTCATTCGAGCCGAAGTCGTATCGCCTGATGCTCTGGGTGAGGACCTCATGCGCGCATGTCCGCGGCGCCGCCCACCCGGGAATGGTCGTTGCTGGATTGTTTGGCGGGGTGACGACGTTCGGCCCCTTCTGATTGATCTCGGCCGTGGTCACCGCGTACGGCGAGGCCAACGCCGCGCCGAAGCCGGGAGGGCGCGGGCTGCGGACCACCACCGTGGGCGTGAAATCCACCCGCAGCGCCTCGGCTTCCGCTTGGGCGAGCGGCCGACCGAAGGTCACGAGGCCACTCCGGCAGTCGACCCGGTATTCTCCACTCGTGAGCATGCCGCCCGGCCGATCCTGCGTGAAGGGATTGGCGCCTTGAGGATCGCGAATGCGCACGTTCCAGTGCACCGAGCCGGGGAAGCCAGCGATGGTGAAGGTCGCCGTCGGGTACACGCCAACTGGGACGAGCGTCTTGTCGAGCGTCCTTGGTGTGACTGCATCACCGCAGTAGGAGGCGGGTTTCACCTCAACCTGGTCGGGGGACTCGCCGTTGGAAAGCCCCTGGGCGAAGAAGGGATGGCCCGCAAACGTCGTCCCGTTAGGAGATTGAAGGAGCTTGTGGGCGTTGTTTTCGCAGGCGTCTGGCTCATCGCCGCTGATGAACGTGAAGTCGAACCCATACGGCTCGTAGCGGTAGGAGTACTCGTTGAGGCAGCCGTTACTGCCTTTCATGGCTTCCTTGTGGACCTGGCTCATCAGGTAGTGCGGCGGGATGCCGTACTTGTCGGCGAGGTCGATGACCAGCGGCTCGAGAAGCACTCCGGGGGTGTGGCACACGGGGTAACCATCGGTGCGGTCGCCGAGGCGCGCCGGCCTGGCTACCGCCACCCGGGCGGTGGCCAGGTCAGCGAAGGTCGGCGGCGAGCTGGCCTTGA
>JBBINC010000139.1:0-7858 GCA_037444085.1 Acidobacteriota bacterium
CCGTGCGTCCACGCTCATGAACTCAAATAGGCACAATGTTCACAGGGCTTCTAGCCTCTCGCGTTTCGCCTCCTACCTTCTCAGTTGTCGAGGTCCTGGATCACGTTGATGCAGAGGTCAGCGAGGGTTGGCGAACATGGGGGGGTGGCGGGCGCGGAACCGTGCCTCGTGGCGCCTTGACAGTCCGGGCCGAGCCGCTATGCTCTGCGGGGGGTTGTGCATTGCAGCCCCGGCAAGGGAGCGGTTCCATGGACCTCAAGGAAGTCCTGACCACCGCCATCAAGTACGAGCACCAGGTTCGCGATCACTATCTCATGGCCCAGGAGCAGGTTCTCAACCCACTGGGCAAGAGGGTGTTCGAAACCCTGGCGCGCGAAGAGCAAGGGCATGTGGATTACCTCGAGAGCCGGCTGGCGGAGTGGAGTCAGGGAGGGAAGATCTCCTCCCCCGAGCTGGCCACCGAGCTTCCGCCTCTCCAGTGGGTAGCGGAGGCGCAGCGCAAGGTGAGCGACGGCCCGGACCGCACGGTCGCGGTGCAGGAGGAGATGGAACTGCTCAAGGTGGCGCTGGAGCTGGAGCGCCAGACCAGTTCGTTCTACCGCAAGCTGGTCGACACTCTCCCCGAGGCCGACCGCGGCATGTTCGCGCGGTTCTTGGAGATCGAAGCCGGGCACCTGGCGATCGTGCAGGCGGAGATCGACTCGCTGAACGGCATGGGGACATGGTTCGATTTCATGGAGTTCTCGCTCGAGGCCGGCTAGGAGCCTGTCGGGAAGACAGTCCGGCTGCGGCTCGGGCTGGCATCTGGCATGCGGCGTTGGTCCTTACACGACGTCCTCAGGGTGGGTTGGAACCACGCCTGCGGGCATCTTGCTCGGCCGCCTTGCCTGCCCAGCGCGGTCGCGAATTTCGCTTTCGTCGAGTTCCCCAACAGGCTCCTCGGGGTCGCTAGGCCACCTCGGAGCTCCGGCTGTTCCTGCCGGTCGCGCTGAGCAGCAGCGAGGCGTCGGGGCTGCGCGCCGCGGTGACTCTTGCGACCTTGTCGGCCACCGGTGCGAGGTCGAACGTGAGGCCGTGCGAGGCCATCTCTCCGGCCAGCTTGTACTCCAGGAGTCGCAGGCGGCGGTAGGTGGAGCTGTAGGCCTGGCACACGATGGCGTGGAAATTCCTGGCCACAAAAGGGTTCTGGTTGCTCATCAGGTGCCGCATGCGGTTCGACGGTACGAACGTGTAGATGCTCACCTTCGAGCTGCGCCGCAGGATCTCGTTGCGCGCCTGCTCGTAGCGCGAAAACGACATCGTCTTGTAGTCCTGTTCCATCACCCACATGTTCCCCATGCGGGCGTTGGTGCCCGCCCGGTCGCTGATGAGCGGCACGAAGGGATCAACGACGATGACCAGGTCGGCGCCCTTGTCGATGGCGGCGCGCAGGTTCGAGGTACGGGTGACGATGCCGTCGGTGAAGTACCTACCCTTGATCTCGACGCTGGGGAAGAACGGGTGCATCGCCGTGCTCGCCTGGATGGCCTTGCTGATCGGCACGTCGTCCCAGCCGGTGTCGCCGAAGAGCACGTGCTCGCGTCGATCCTGGTCGGTGGCTCCGACATACAGCGGCCTTGGGAGGTCGCGGAAGTCATTGGCGCGGCCCTCGATTGACAGCAGCCGTCGAACTCCTTCCTCGAGCTTGCGGTTGTCGAAAATGGGGCCCAGCAAATTGCCGTAGGTGCCCAGGATGGCGGCCACCGAGAGTTCGTCCTCGTTGCGCACCAGCCTGCTCACGTACTGTAGCAACGCCTGCTGAGCCAGGATGAGGCGGCGGGGCACCTCCCCCAAGTTGAGGTGCCGCCACTCCAGGCGCAGCCTGTACGGCCAGCCGCGGTCCAGCCCTCCATACTTGGAGATCAGGTCATCGATGGAGAAACCCGTCGCCAGCCCGGCGGTGAGCAAGGAGCCGGCCGAGATCCCGAAGTACATGTCGAACTTGCCGACGTCCAGATCGCTGGCGTCGTGCAGGCACTTGAGCACGCCCAGCTCGTAGTACAGCCCGGAGAGCCCGCCCCCGGCGGCGCAGATCGCCCGCTGTCCGCGTCGCTTCTCGGTGAGCGTGCGCCGACAGTGCTCCCACAGCTCGGCGACGAAGCGGTCTCGCGCCTGGTCCTGCTGCAGCCCGGTGTGGGCGTGGGTGAGCGAGCGGTCGCGCACGCACGCGCCGACGTGTCGTTCTCCCATCGCGAAGATGAGCCGGTCGGCGCGCGCCGCGTCGGCGTCGCCAACCAGCACGACGATGCGGCGGAACGGGTAGCGGCGCTCGCGGTCGGGCTCGCGCCGCAGCGCCTCCAGAAACCCCAACACCTCCCGTTCGCGGGCGGACGCGTCGCCGCCCTCGCGGGTTGCGTTGCGACAATCGACCATGAGGAGGTTGTAGTACTCCTGCCGGAGCAGGTCGAGCGCCTCGGCGGCGTTGCACACCACTTCGATGCGCAGGGTCAGACCCTTGCCGCGGCAGGTGCAGCCTCTCCCCTCCGGCGTGGTGCGCAACTCCGGCTGCGCCCCGAGCGCATCGCAGAGTTCTACGCCCCTCACGTGGTGGGGAGCCAGAAGAAGCGCCGTCCTGATCCGAGTCGCCATCGTCCCTCCCGCCGCGGAGCGCCGCGCCGGCAGCTTAGCGCGGCGTGACGCGCTGCGGCAAGACCGGGTGCAAGAGGATCGGCTGCCGGTCCCTCCCGGTGTGGGATACCCTGACCAGAATAGGCCGATGCGCGGCCTTGCCGTGCTGGCTTGGGGAGGTGAGGATGAGCTCGGTGGCCGAAGCACTCAAACGCTTGCGCGTCGAGCGAGGTGACTCGTTCTCGCTCGATACTGTCTCGCCGGCCGACACCTGTGGGGTGGAGTTGTCCAAGAGGGAGGCGCACAACCGTCTTCAGGAACAGTGGCTTGCCCGCCTGCCCGGGCTCCAGGAACGCCTCTGGGCCGACGATCGATGGTCTATCCTGCTGATCTTTCAAGGAATGGACGCCTCCGGCAAGGACGGCGCGATCAAGCACGTGATGTCAGGGGTCAACCCGCAGGGGTGCCAGGTGACGTCCTTCAAGGTGCCGTCGGCGGAGGAGCTGGATCACGACTTCATGTGGCGGACCACCCGGGCCTTGCCCGAGAGGGGCCGGATCGGCATCTTCAACCGTTCCTACTACGAGGAAGTGCTGGTGGTACGCGTCCACGCGGCCGTACTGGCGAGGCAGAAGCTGCCTCTCCGTTTGGTTGGCCCCGACATCTGGAGGCAGCGCTTCGAGGACATCGCGGCGTTCGAGCGCTACCTGGCGCGCAACGGAACGGTGGTGGTGAAGTTCTTCCTGCACCTCTCGCGGGCGGAACAGCGGCGGCGTTTCCTGGAGCGGTTGGACGAGGCGGAGAAACGGTGGAAGTTCTCCCTCGGCGACGTCGCTGAACGCCGGCACTGGGATAGCTACATGGCCGCCTACCAGGAGGTGATCCGCCACACGGCGGCGCCCCACGCTCCGTGGTACGTGGTACCGGCGGATCACAAGTGGTTTGCCAGGCTGGTGGTGGCGGCGGCGGTGGTGAGCGCTCTCGAGAGTCTCGACCTCGACTTCCCGGCCGTCGAGGAAGCTCATCTCGCCGAGCTGGAGGAGGCGCGCCGCCAGCTCGCCGCCGAGGAGGTCAGTCCGTAGCTCCGCCCGACCCAGCTGGCGGGGGGTCTGCACACCGCCTTCACAGTGGCCTGGCAACCTTGAGAAGGTGGTGTGCGCGGTTGGTGGGAGATGAAGGCAGCCGGGACAACCCGTTTGGCGACGAACAGTAATGCTAATATTCAATCGAGCACTCGCATTCATCTCGTGAGGCGCTGGGAGGCAGGAGTGGGCGAGGGGTTCCGGCGCGTCGATGAGGCGCGCGGCGAAGTTTCCTGGCCGTTGCGCGTGGCCGCCATCGACGTAGGGTCGAACGCGATTCGCTTCGTCGCCGCGGAGTTCACCTCGGCGCATGTGTTCTCTGTGCTTGACGAGGAGCGGGCTGCGGTGCGTCTCGGCCACGGCGTCTTCCTCTCCGGCCGGCTGGCGCCGTCGGCCGTGGATGGCGCGATCGCGGCCATGGCGTCGTTCTCCTCGCGCATGAGCTCGCTGGGGGTCGAGTACTACCGGGCGGTGGCCACCAGCGCCGTGCGGGAGGCTCGCAACGGCGAGGAGTTGCTGGAGCGGATGCGCGCCGAGGCCGGACTGGAGCTGGAGGTCATCGGCGGCTCGGACGAGGCACGGCTGGTCTATCTGGCGGTGCGCCGCGTCGTGCCCCTGGCGGGGCGGGAGTGGATTCTCGTCGACCTGGGTGGAGGCAGCGTGGAGGTGTCGCTGGTCGACGACTCCGGCATCCTGTGGTCGGAATCACACACCATGGGTTCGGTGCGACTGCTGGAGGAGTTGTCGGAGGCCGGGCAGGAGCCGGGCCGGTTTCGGCGCCTGCTCGAGGAGTACACGGCGACGCTGCGGCTGCCGTCGGCGGCCGGCTACCGTTCCGCGATGGGGCTGGTTGCCACCGGCGGAAACATCGAGTCGCTCGCCCGTCTCGCCGGCGTCGATGCGGGTTTGAGGGGATTCGGTGTGCTACCACTGGACCGCCTGCAGGCGGTGATCGAGACGCTCTCCCGGATGTCCTACGCCCAGCGCGTGGCGGAGCTGGGGCTGCGCGAGGACCGGGCCGATGTGGTGCTGCCCGCCGCCATGGTCTACCTGCGCCTCGCTCAGCTGGCGGGAGCTTTAGAGATCCACGTGCCGTTCGTGGGCATCCGCGAGGGTGTGTTGTTCGATGCCGTCGAGGCGCTCACCACCAAGCCGGCGCACGCCGACCGGCACCATCAGGAGCTCGTAGCCGCCACCGTCGCTCTTGGGCGCCGGTTCATGTTCGACGAGAGCCACGCGCGGCAGGTGTGCGCTCATGCCCTGTCGCTGTTCGACCAGCTCGCCGCCCTGCACGGGCTGGGCGACGAGGAGCGCAGGGTACTGCTGGTGGCGGCGCTGCTCCATGACACCGGCGCGTACATCAGCTACAAGAAGCACCACAAGCACTCCATGTACCTGATCGCGCACAGCGAGCTGCCGGGCCTGTCGCCGCGGGCGCTCAAGCTGGCGGCGGTGGTGGCGCGCTACCATCGCCGCAGCGAGCCGGCAGACCGCCACCCGGAATACTCGGGACTGCCGGCGCGGGACCAGGACAGCGTCACCCGCATGGCGGCGCTGCTTCGTCTCGCCGACGCTCTCGACCGGGAGCACCGAGAGAACGTCAAGGCGGTTCACGCCCGCGTCGAGGGGGGGGCGCTCCACCTGCGGGTCGCCGGATCGGGCGACCTGTACCTCGAGCAGTGGGCGCTGGAGCGCAAGTCGCAGCTCTTCAAGCGGGCGTTCAAGCTGTCGCTGAAGGTCCACAACGGCACCGGCGGGTGACGACGCGGGGAACGAGGAGGCAACTATGGCGGGTCAACCTCGACGTAAGGCACGGGCAGCAGGTGATGAACAACCTTCTGTGGCGAAACCGCCCGCCCCGGTGCGGCGGCGAAGGGCTGCAGCTGCGGTGCCGGTCGCATCCGCAGAAGCGAAGCTCGTCCAGGAACTCGATGCGGCGCTGGAGAAGCTCAGGGTGGGGCTTGACGCGGCCATGATGCGCTTTTCCGAGCGCGTCGGCGGCGAGCTGGACCGGGTGCGCGCCCAGATCGCCTCCCCGGCGCCGCCGGCCCGCAAGACCCTCGAGCGTGTCAAGGCGCGGCTCGACGAGGTGCGGCTCAAACCTCAGAAGGGACGAGTGAAGGACTTCGCCCGCCTGGAGGATCTCGCCGAGGACCTTGGCGACCTGATTCCCCCCACCACCACGGGGTAACGCTGCGGCAAGGGCGGCGATGCGCATCGCCCTGGTTTCCGACATCCATGCCAACCTGCCGGCGCTGCAGGCGGCGCTCGGCGCCGCGCGTCGGCTCGGCGCCGAGGCGGTGCTGTCGGCCGGCGACGTGGTGGGGTCGGGCCCGCACCCCGGCGAGGTGGTCGAGGTGCTGGCCGAGCACGGCGTCACCGGTGTTCGCGGTAACGTCGATCGTAAGGTCCTGGCCCTGGCGGAGCATCCCAGACGCCTCCGCGAGATCGCTGCCGAAGGCAAGCGCAGGTCCAACTACGCCTGGACGGCCATGCAGCTGGAGCGAGCGGCGCGGCAGTGGCTGGCGGCGCAGCCGGCGAGCATGACGATCACGATCGGAGGGGTTGAGGCGCTCGTCGTGCACGGCTCTCCCCTCGACGACACCGACTACCTCTTCCCCTCCCTCTCCGCCGTCGGGCTCGCGGAACGCCTGCGCGGCGCCCCGCCGCCGCCCGTGCTGGTCTGCGGTCACTCCCACATCCCGTTCGCCCGCCATGTCGGCGGCACGCTGGTGGTGAACTGCGGGTCCGTGGGGCGGCCGGTGGACGGTGACCCGCGCGGTTCTCTGGCAGTGCTGGAGGTGGCGGGTACAGGCCGGGTGCGAGGGCGGATCGTGCGCGTTGGCTACGAGGTGGAACGCACCGTCACCGCGCTGGTTGCTCGCCAGGTGCCCGGGGCGGTGCCGCACGAGTACCTGCGCGGCATCAAGCGCGACGGGGCGTAGCCGGAAGGCGCGGTGGCCGCGAGTTCAGCCGCTGCCGGAGCTCGCCCCACAGGGCCGAGTACGCGGCGGCGGCGGCGCTGCCGGGGGCGGCCAGGGTCACCGGAGTGAGAGACTCCGCTGCCCGCTCCACCGCCGATGCCATGGGAATGACGGGCTCGAGAAACTCGCCGGTGCCGGCGAGCGCCTCGACGTTGTCGCGGTGCAGCCGGCGGCGCCGGTCCACCATGGCCAGAAACGGCAGCAGCGGCACGTCCTCCGCCCCGGCTTCGGACCGGAGGCGGTGCATCTGCTCCAGGGTGCGCAGGGACAGCGAGGACGGCACAACCGGGACGAGCACGGCGTCGGCGGCGGCCAGCACCGCCTCGGAGACCAGCGTGACGCTGGGGGCGCAGTCGAGAAAGACCCAGTCGTACACGTCGGCCAGCGGCGCCAACTTGAGCGCCAGGCGACGCCTGGGGTGAGCGCGCCGCGCCAGTTCGGCCTCGAAGGCGCGGTGGGAGAGGTCGGAGGGGACGAGGTCAAGGTTGGGCAGATCGCTGCCTCGCGCCAGTCCGGCGAGTGGGGTGGCTCTTTTGACCAGCCTGCGGGGCGCGCTGCGGCCGCGGGGTGCGACCCGAAACCAGTGGCTGACCGCGCCCTGGGGATCGAGGTCCCACAGCAGCGTGCGCTGCCCGTCCGCCGCTGCCAGGGCAGCAAGGGCGGCGGCGGTGGTGGTCTTGCCCACCCCGCCCTTGATCGACCACACCGCGATCACCCGCACATCACACCCCCTCCCCGCCACCCAGGCCGGCCACCTCGGCGCGGATCTCTGCGGCGAAGAACGCTGCCAGCCGCTCCAGCACGGTGGCCCGTTGCTCCGCCTGCCGCGCTTCCAGCAGCGCCGCGAGGCGACCCACCGCGAGCACCGTGGCGGTCTCGCAGGTGCCGCGTTTCAAGAGTTCGCCCACGACCTCGACCAGGCGCCGCTGCTGCACCGCCAAATCGTTGAAGGTGCCGAGCGCATCCTGCAGGCCTTTCAGGTGGCGAATCAACGCCGCGCTGCGGCGGCCCCACAGCGAGGCAAAGAACTCCAGCAGGTAGCGCAGCTTCTTGGCGTCGATGCGCAAACGGTGCAACCCTTCCGCCGGCGCCTCGGGGCCGAGGCGGCGCGCGTGGCGCCGCAGCCGCCGGTACGCCCGCTGCACCCGCGCGGCGCCGAACTCGCCTCCGGCCTGCTGCGCCTCG
>JBBINC010000140.1:0-7800 GCA_037444085.1 Acidobacteriota bacterium
AAGTCTTAATCCTCTTCTGAGCGAGGCGGGTGTTTTTCTACCTCCCCTGCAGCCAATTGAGTACACGGTACTTGAAGAGCCGGTGCTGCGAACAGGGGGTGGCTGTGAGTGGGTCCACGTGCTGACCTCGTGTGTGCGCTCGCAACCCTCGCAGCCGCCATGAGTTGGCAGTCTGCGAATCGGTGTTTGCGGCGCACATGAAGAGCTTGAGCAGCAGACACTTCCACGCGCGCGTCAAATTGGCAGCAGATTCGCAGGTTGTCAAAGAACCACGTCGTCCTCGGGACTGGGAGGCGTGATGGACACGCCCATCGATTCCACGGACAGTCGGCATCGCTGGCATAGAGTATACACCCTGATGTTGTCAGTGCGGTGGTCAATCAGATCGTTCACCGCCGCTCGCAGCGCCACGTGCCGGCGATCCGAGATAAGCCCCTCGAAGACACTCTCCTGCACCCGCACGAGGTCGTCCGTGAGGCGGCGCACGAGGCGGTCACGGCGGCGGTCGTCGGCGATGTCGTAGGCCAACACGATGTACGGCATCAGCGCATCTCGAACGGCTGGTACTCGTTATCCTCCCCCTTGATGACGCGCGCCACCTGGTACACCTGGTGGCGGAGGATTTCGCGGTAGCTGTAGCGACCGCGGCCAGGCGAGTAGTACGCCGTCTCGCGCAGCCGGCGGAGGAATTCGGCGAGATAGACCTTGCGGCCAGTGGACGCCAGGTAGACCGCCCCCTCCAGATCGTCCCCGCCGGCAACAAGCTGATCCTGGCCGAGCGCCTGCGAGGGTGGGGCAAAGTCGGCAGGAACGAGTTGCCGGCGGTTGATGAGCCGTAACACCAGGGCATCCACCACGACCGGGCGAAACTCCTCCAGGATGTCGAGCGCCAGCGAAGGGCGTCCGTACGCCGGCTGATGCAAGGCGCCGAGCATGGGATCGAGGCCAGCGGCGGCGACGTCGCCGTCCAGCAGGGTGCCGACAAGCGCATAGCCGAAGGAGAGACAGGCATTGACCGGATCGCGCGGGGGGCGGCGGTTGCGCCCCGGGAAGGTAAACAAGGGGTTCTTGATGGCGCGGGCAAAGGCGCGGAAGTACGCGGCTGCGGCCGCCCCTTCCACACCCAGGAGTTCCTCACGGTCACGAGCAGCCCGAGCGTCCCGCAGGCGATGCCGCAGAGCCGCCAACTCCTGCGCCATCACTTCATCCGCAAGGCTCTGTTGGGCCCGCACAAGCAGGCGTCGCTGGTTGGCGATCTTGCCGGCAACCAGGGTGCAAGCCAGGGAGAAAGCGAAATCACCCTCCTGGAGCCGCCGAAACTGGGCGAGGCGAAGCTCGATGTTGCGACCCAAGCGACCCTGGAGACGACCGCGAAAGCCGCCCGAGGAGGTCAGGTAGACGATATCGACCCCGTGCGACAGCAATCGCATGAGCGCGGCGTGGGTCACTTCCACCGCGCCAAAGAGAAGCACTTGATCGATATCGGCCAGGCGAACGTGCTCGCCCTTACGGCCTCCCCGCCGCACGATCAAGTGTTCCCCCTCGACCGCCAGGGTGACGCCGGTTTCGGTGATGGCGACGAGTTTGCCCATGCTCACGCGCCCGGACTGGGGACCCACACCAGCTCGGGAACACCGTCCCGCTCCTCGAGCTGGAGCACGCCCTCGGGCATCTCCCATCGGGGAGTGCCGGCGCCTTGCAGCCGGGCCACCAACTCATCGGTCAGCGCGGCCGACTCGCGCTGCAACTCGGCGACTCGGTGACGCAGGATGAGCAGGCGGCGCACCACGGTTTCAGGCGGCGGTACCGCCGGCAGCGGGGCGAGCTCCTCAGCTTGAAGGCCGCGCAGGTGCAAGAGCGGGTTCGGGTAGATATCCGTGGCTTCAGGGAAGACACAGTTGCACGGTACTCGGGAGGTGAGATGCGCCAGGCGGGCGCGAATTTTGGGACACGACACAGGATTGCCTCGCAGCGGCGACTTCAGCAGCGCGCCGGCAGGGGCGCCCGGGCACAAACCGAGCATGTAGTTGAACGCTGCCACGCCGGAGGGCATGTGACCCACGGAGTGAGCCAGGACCACCACTTCGTCGTGGGTGAGGTGGCGCTGCTTCGACGCCTTGTCGCGCAGCGCGGCGAGCACCGCACACCCCTCGAGCAGGCGGCGGTAGGCGGGGTGCAGGTCGAAGTCGGCGGCCGTCCACGGGCGGGGTGCTGCGTCCACCACCGGCGGCGCCGCCGGCTCGGGTGCGGCGGCGGGAGGTGTGGTGAGCTCGGCCTCCTGCTCTTCGGCGGCGATCGCCCCCAAGGAGGCCAAGGCAGCCGTGAGCTGCCCCTCCTCCAGACGCGGGTGAGCGCGCAGGTGTTCGAACGGGCGCGGGATCACCGCCCCCGACGCGTCCTGAAAGGTGGATCGCCGGCCCGTGCGCCGGTGGATGCCGAGGGGGAGCTTGATGAGATTGCCGAGCCCCTTGCTCCCCGCTCGGGAAGCCTTGGGGAACCACTCGACCTGACAGGAGGCCGGCAGGCGCGGCTGCAGGACGGCCAGCAGCGCCCGGCCCAGGGCGACCAACCGGGAGGCGTGGATCGGCTCGGCGAGAGGGATCCACAGGTGGCGCCCCTTGTACCCCGAGTCTTCGACGAACGCGGGTAACCCGAGGGTCTGGCACATTTCGAGGGCGGCGGCGGTCGCCTCGTTCAGCTCCGCACGGACGCGCTGCGCCACATCGCGGTGGCGTTGGGCTTCCTGAAGGACGGCACGGCCAAGGTCGATATCGAGGGCACAAAAGACGCAGGTGCCGTCCAACCGGATGGGGTAGACGCCAAGGGTGAGCTCGCCCGCGAAGTGCTGGCGCAGAATGCGCGGGGTCAGCGGTTCTCGCACCGGAGCGTAGCCGCCCTGGCCGCTTCTGGGATTGAACCACTGCCGGGCGTAGACGTCCTCCCGGCCACCGAAGAGCGCCAGGAAGCGGGCGCAGTCGGCATCGGAGGCGACCACCGCGCTCGCCACCGAGCTCGCCTCGTCTTCGTCTTCGCTCGCCGCCTCCTCCGCCGCGCCCGCCACGACGACGTCAAGGCCGAGGGCGCGCGCCCGCTCGGCGAGCTGGCGGGCGCGTGGCTCGGCGCCCGCGTCCACCAGCAGGTCCACCAGGCGCTGGGTGAGGGGGAGGTCGGTGGGGTCCAGGTCGACGCGGCGCTGCAGGAGGTTGACGGCGCGTTCCAGCTGGCCGCGCTCCACCGCCAGCTCCACCAGGTGATCGAGGGCGACGCGGTCCTCGGGGTCATCCCGCAGCGCCAGGTTGAACTCGCGCTCGGCGACGCCGACCAGGCCCAACTCTTCGGCGAGCAAACCCCACTCGCGGTGCTCGCCGGTGGCCTGCAGGCGGGCGGCGGTGCCGGCCCGCAGCGCCTCACGCGCCTGCTCCACCGCTCCTGCGGCGGCCAGCTGCCGGACGTCGTGCAAGGCGGCGGGGGCGCTCACGCGTCGTCGTCCTTCTCCGCCGGCCCTTCGGGGAGATCGGCCAGCTGCCAGACTGGGGCGTGGGGGTGCAGGCAGCAAAACCCCGGCAGCAGGCGGGTCTCGAGCGCGTGCTTGGCTTCCCCCGGATTCACGGTATCGCCTTGCATGCCAGCGTGGGCCAAGGGGTTGCGGCGGCTGCGCAACTCCCGCCAGAGGACGGCGAGGTCCTCTTCCTCGGGGGAGAGAGGTCGCGGCGCTGGTTTGAGCGCCAGCGCCGCAAGTCGCCTCTCCGCGCGCTCCCGCAGCGGCCGCTCGAGCCAGCTCGCCCCCCCGCTGCCCCAGGCGAGCAGGACGCGGTTGACGATGAGTTCGCGCAGAGCGCGCAGAGCGGCGTCCACCATCCCGACTCGGGCGAAAGCCTTGACCACCCGCAGCTGGCGCTGGATTTCCGCCTCCTCGAGCGCAAGCTGCCGCTTCGCGCCACTCTTCGCTACGGCCACCACGGCAAGACGCTGCAGTTCCTGGAACAGCTCCTCCGCAAGCGGAGCCACGTGGCCGAGGCCAAGCCCGGCGGCGGCGTCGCGGACAGCGGCAGACGTCGTCGACCCCAGATGCTCACGGGCCGCCAGGCCAACTTCCAACGGCAGGCCGGCGCGAAACGGCTCGCCCGCCGCCTTGGCGGCCCGCACGACGGCCGAAAGCTGGCCCGGCGGCTTCGACCCCGCGGCCACTGCCGCACGCCGGGCCGAGCGTTCCTGTGGGTCCAGCAACGACGCGACGGCGCTGGTGTCGAGGCGGTCTCGAAACGCCCGCACCGCTTCAGCCCACTCGGCGAGCTGCAGCAGGTGGGAGAGGTCGAGGTAGGGGGTGAGCTCTTTGGCGTTCGGGTCGAAGGCGCCGTAGCCCCACACACCGTGGGTGACGAAGCCGCGCCGTTGCAGATAGAGCGCCAGCCACGTGTGCGCCAAGGGAATGGCGCGGAAGGCGTGGGTGAGATCGACATGGAGGACGGGTGGCTCACCACCGTCGGCGGCGCTCTCCTTGATCCATTTTTCAAGCGGCGGCAGCAGGCCCCAGATGGCGTCCAGCGTGCGGGGCATCTCGAGCTCGATGGTTGGCGCCAGGCGTTCGCCGGGAAGCCCGAGTCGCCCGACCTCCTCCTCGATGAGCGAGGAGCGGTCGTGCCAGGCGACACCGGTGCACGCGAAAACGACGCTCGCCGGGCTTTGACCGTTTGTCTCGAGCCACTTCCACAGGGCCAGCCCGGCGATGAGGGTGGACACGTGCGTCTCGTCTGGCAGCACGTAGGTGGTCCCCTCGTAGCTTCCTCTGCCCAAGTTGATGATGAGTAAATGTTTTTGCTCCGACATGGGGCAGCCTCCCCTGCGTCCCTAGGGCGTTGTCGTTGCTCCCGCAACGTGGGCGGGCGGGTCGCGAGGGGGCCATGGCGCAGGCGGGCCAGCCGGTAGCCGTGCCCGCCGGCCCTGCCACGATTCCTCCACCCATGAACCGCGGCCCCCGTCGCTCCTCCACGCCGTGCCCGAGCCGGGGTGACCCAGCGAGCTGCCCGTCGCCCGCGCGGGTGCTGCGCCGCTCCGACTGAGCGGCTGGGCGCCTTCCTCGGGTGGTCGCCGGGCCGTCATGGCGCCGCGATCAGGGCCAGGCGAGCCAACAAGCGCTGGCGCTCGCCCGGCGGGAGGAACGCCACCCGCGCACCGTGGGCCTGCAGCTGGAGCACGTCCACCCGCCGCAGGCCGGGGCACAGTCGGCCGGTCAGCAGCAGGTTGTCGCTCAAGGTGGCGGCGGAAATGCCCAGGTTGTCGGTGTTGACGGTGACGGGCACGCCCGCCGCCAGGTAGTCGAGGAGCGGGTAGGGTTCCCCCGCTGCGCCGTCCACGGGGAAGCCACGGATCTGCAGGTTGGCGTAGGGGCACATTTCCACCCCGATGCCGCGCTCGGCCACCGCCCGCAGCAGGTCGGGAGAGCGGGCCAGGTGCAGGGCGTGGCCAAGGCGGCGGGCCGAGAGCTTGAACACCGCCTGCCAGATCCCCTCCACGTCGTCGTTTTCGCCGGCGTGCACGGTCACCGCCAGGCCGACGCGGTGGGCCGGCTCGAAGTCGGTGGCGAACAGGGCGGCCCGCGTCTCGCGGTGCTCGAAGCCGGCCAGATCCACCCCGACCACGCGGCAACCCTCGATGAAGTGCTCGGTGGCCGCGATGGCGAGGGCCAGATGGCGGGCGATGCGCGAGCGGTCTCCCCCTTCCTGGCGGGTGGCAATGAGGATCACATTGACGTGGCAGCGCCGCTCGGCCGCCGTGGCGTCCATGCAGCGCTGGAAGGTGTCGCGGATCTCCGCCAGCACGGTCCAGGCGGAGCGGCCGGGGGTGGCGTAGTTGGCCGGGGAGCAGCGAATTTCCGCGTAGGCCACGTGGTCGGCGAGAAGCGCCTGGTAGAGGAGCTCGCAGTGCCGCACCAGGCACCCTGGGTCGCGCAGGAGCTTTGAGCCGGTGGCATCCCCCGACCGCATGTAGGCGTCGAGCCCGACGGGCGCGGCGGGCAGCGGCCAGCCGGGCGGCAACGGGGGCTCCGCCAGCTGCGGAAGGTTCTCGGGCTCGGCCGCGGCGGCCCGGACCTGGGCGAGCAGCTCCCCGTGGGTGGCAAAGCCCCCCAGGTGGCAATGCAGTTCGACCTTGGGCAGCGTGCGCACCCAGGCGGCGTCGGCCGCCGGGTCGAGGGGTTCGTCGAGCCACTCCAGCTGAGCGCGGGAAAGGGTGGCGAGGGACGGGAATGGGAGCTCGGACAGACGGTCCCAGGCGCCGGCGATGCGGTGGCTGCGCTCCACCACCTCCCGCACTCGCTGGCGCAGGCGCTGATCCGGCGCCGACGCCTCCTGCACCGGCCCTTCGCCCCGCCACTGCAGCGGGTAATCCGAGGCGTGCAAGCCAGCGAGCTGTGGCCATCCCGACTCGGGGCCCAGGCGCACGAAGCGCAGCGCTCCGGTGCGAAAGGCTTCCTCCACCTCTTCTGCGGTTTGCGCTTCTTTGTTGCGGTCGGGGCCGAAACAGGGCTTGCAAAGGACGTGGAACACCTCGGCAGCGCCCCACACGGCGGCGGCTTTCTGCATGGCGGCGGAGATGGTCTTGTACCCCCCCGCCAGGCAGACGTAGCGGTCGGTGGGGTCGGGGGCCAGCTCGAGGATCCAGCGGTAGAGCACCTCTTCGAAGCGCTCGTGGTCGCGCTCGTCCTCGAGCTCGAAAAATTCGGCCACTCGACAAATCGAAAACTGGCGCGACGGGCGTTGCCGCAGGTACGCCAGCAGATGCTCCAGACCTGGGGTGACGCGGGGGCTCGAGGTGGTGAGCACGTGCACCGCCTCGAAGCCGTCTGGTCCCAGGAGCTGCATCGCCTCCGGAACAACCGCCCAGGAGGTACCAACGGAGCAGAGAAGCGTGGGCATAGGCAGTCTCGACCCCCTTTACGGCGAAACTGAGGACCGCGGGCCCGCAGGCCCGCTCCCGTCTTCCCCCACCCAACCCTGCGGGGCTGCGGCCCCGCGCTCCCCGCCCACCCTCCATTTTCCACTGTCGCTCGCAGCCGTCAGCTTAGGTGAGGCGGGCCATCTTCTCGTCTAGAACGCCGTGAACTCTTCTCCAGATCTCAAGCTCGTGCGCCCGAACCCACCTCTTCTTCATGTCACCCAGCTTCGATGCGAGAGCCTCCGGCAGGCGATGCGGTAGGTGGAACGCAATGGCAACGAACCTGTCCTTCCCCTGCGGTCCCTGCACCCGATGCACCTTGAAGCGGAGCTGGTTTGCGAGGCGAGCCTGGTTTCCCCATGCCCCCACCTTGTGGTTGGTGACTGGATAGGCGAGGATGTGGCGCTCGGCAACGGCGCCGGTGCCAGGTTTCAGTGGGGTTCGGAAAGCTATCTTGAGTTCCGCGATGGACTTCATGGCCTCCTGCCAGGTCGAAATCGGCTTCTTGGTTGTCCACACGAGTGGACCTTTCTGGTCGGCACCGATCGCGTGGGGCCAGTCCAGATCGAGGCAGCGTTCCAGGTCAATACTGAGACAGCGCAAGAAATTCGCATCATCGAGGTTGGCGATGGGCGAGCCATCCGGGTTGAAGAGCTGGATCGAACCCCAGCCGTTGCGGCTGCGCCCGCCTACGGTTCCGAACCAATGGATCAGCAAGGCGAGGCATTTCAATTCCTTTTCGTTGGTGGCAGCGGTTCCGTCTCGCCACCGCCAGGTCCAGACCGCGGTGCTTCCCGGCGCGATGGCCGGGGGCGTCTTCAGTCGTGTTTCTCGCTGGTAGGTCAATGGACCATACCCTAGGTAGAG
>JBBINC010000141.1:0-7786 GCA_037444085.1 Acidobacteriota bacterium
GCACGGGCACTGGCACCGACACGGACACGGGCACGGGCACGGGCGCGGTCACGGACACGGGCACGGTCACGGGCACGGTCACGGTCACGGACACGAGGGGGGGAGGGGAATTTGCCGCCCCTGCGGGCGGTCGCACTGCCCACGCGTAGTGGAGCAGCTTGTGTGGTCAGGAGGCAGCCGGAAACCGAGTCGGATCGGAGCGTTTCAAACGCCATGACAGGGCGCCCTGCTCCGTCCGCGCCATGTTCATCACTGTGGCGACGAAAGGTCGTGATGAGCAGCTGCTCTGGCGGCGTCACGATGGCTTGAGGTGATGAAGCCGTTGACCTTCCCCCCTGCCAGTGCTAGCTTTGGGTGAGAGCGAGCTTCCGGGAGGGGGTCCCCATGGCCGAGAACTTCTCTACGTTCGGTTCCTACCTGCTGCTCAAGGGCCGGGCCACGGACGCACTGGGCGAATTGTGGCGCGCCGGCGAGATGGAGCGCACCGGCTTCAAGCGCATCGCCTGGCTGCGTCTCTTCAATCATCGTGGGTTGGACCGCTCGGCCCTCGGGTCGGATGTTGCAGTGGCCAACCAGGTGGCGGCGCACCTGAAGGGCTCCAACGTGGCCCGGTCGGTGACCTGCGGGGTCGAGGACGGGGTTCCCTTCATGGCTTGGGATTTCGTGCCCGGGCAACCGCTCGACCAGTTGCTGGCGCGTGTGGCGAGCGAGCAGTTTCCCGTCGCCATCGACAACGCGCTGTTGATCACCGAGAAGATCTCGGCGGCACTGGCGGCTGGACTCACCGTCGAGAGAGGCGGGGAGCCGCTGATCCACGGGTTTCTCACTCCCGGCATGGTGATGGTCGGCAACGACGGTGAGGCAGTTGTCTCGGGCTTCGGGTTGATGCGGGGTCTGCTCGCCAATCTCGACCGTATCGAGGTGCAAGCCCTGGGCGCGCCCTACCTGGCACCCGAGGTGTTGAGCACGGCAAGCGCCAGCCGGCGCTCCGACGTCTATTCGCTTGGTGCCATCCTCTTTCACCTGCTGTGCGGGCAGGCGCTACCCGCTGATCCGGACCGCCGTGGCGAGGCGCTCAACGCGCCCCAACTTGCCCTCGACGAGGGGCCGGTTCCCGACGACGTCCTGGCGATTCTGCGCAAGGCTTTAGCGGCGCGTCCCGAGGAGCGCTTCTCCTCGGCCGTCGACTTCAAGCGCGACCTGGAGAAGCTCCTTTACGGCGGCGCCTACTCTCCCACCACCTTCAACCTCGCCCTGTTCATGGACCGGCTGTACCGCCAGGACATCGAGGACGAGGACCGCGAGCTGCAGCGCGAGAAGAGCCTCGATGTGACGCCGTACTACAAGCCCCCCAAGGGGGTCGCCGACGTGCCGGCCGCGGTTGCCGAGATGGCCAGGCCCAGTCGCATGCCCCTCATGGTGGCTGCGGCTGCGGCGGTCGTGCTTGGGGCGGTGGTGCTCTTCTTGCTCTTCGGCCGGCAGGCGCCGCCGCAGGTGGACGAAGCGGCGCGGAAGCAAATGGTCACCGAGCTGGTGCAGTCCGAGGTGGCGCGCCAGCTGGCCGAGCGCGAAGCGCAGCTGCGACAGGAACTTGAGGCCGAGAAGGAAAAGACCGCGGAGGTGAGGTCCCAGCTCGACCGGCTGCAGAAGGCGGCTTCGACGGGGGCACAGCGCCTCTCCGGCGACGAGCAGGCGCGCCTGGATGAGGCGAAGCGGCTGCTGGCGGCGCGGGAGGCGGAGGAGCGGCGGCGTGAGGAAGAGCTGGCCAAGGTGCGGCAGCAGCGCGCCGAGGCGCAGGCGGCCACAGCTCGGCCGACGCCCCCGCCCACCGCAGTGGCCGAACGGACGCCTTCGCCCGCGCCGACGCAGGCGCCTGTGGTGGCTGCGGTCGTGGAACCGACGACGGTGCCTGTAGCCTCAGTCCCCACGGCTGTGCCGACGCCGGAGGCAGTGGCGGCGGCCGCTCCGGGGATCGGCCTGGGTGGAGCGGCAGTACGAGAGGCGGATTTCGTGGACTTTTCCCAGCTCGATAGCCTACCCGAGATCCTGGTCAAGGAGAACGTCGTGCTGCCGCGCACCGTGCAGCGCATCAAGCAGGGGTCGGGCACGGTGGTTCTGCGTGCCCTGGTCAACCACCAGGGAGTGGTGGAACAGGTTGAAGTCCTGCGCGGTTTCCCGCTGTCCCGTTATGGCATCGACGAGGCGTGCATCGAGGCGGTGAAGAAGTATCGCTTCAAGCCGGGCACGAAGAACGGCGTCCGGGTAAAGACCCACGCCACCGTCGCCCTGCCCATCGATCTCTCGAAGGTCCGGTAGCGACCTCGCCTCTTGTGACCACCGGCGAGCAGGCTACGCCGGCAGCTGGATGCTCCCCAGGAACTGCTCGTTGCTCTTCGTCTGCTTGAGCTTCGAGAGCAGCAACTGCATCGCCTCATGGGGGGAGAGGGTGGCGAGGGCACGGCGCAACAGGTATATCTTCTCCACCTTCTCCGCCGAGTAGAGTTTTTCCTCCTTGCGGGTGCCGGACTGGGGGATGTGAATGCAGGGGAAGATGCGGCGTTCGAAGAGATCGTGGGAGAGCACGATCTCCATGTTGCCGGTGCCCTTGAACTCCTGGAAGATCACCTCGTCCATGCGCGAGCCGGTGTCCACCAGGCAGGTAGCGATGATGGTGAGCGAGCCGCCGTTCTCGATATTGCGAGCCGACCCGAAGAAGCGGCGCGGCTTCTCCATCGTGCGGGCATCGATGCCCCCCGACAGGATGCGCCCGGACCCGCGCTGGTTGTTGTTGTAGGCGCGCGACATCCGCGTCAGCGAGTCCATGAAGACGACGACGTCCTGCCCGAGTTCCACCAGTCGCCGCGCCCGTTCCAGTACGATCTCCGAGACGTCGATGTGGCTCTGGACCGACTCATCCGAGGAGGAGGCCACGACCTCGCCGCGGACCACGCTCCGCCGCCAGTCGGTCACCTCCTCGGGGCGTTCGTCGACCAGCAGCACGAAGATGGTCACCTCCGGGTGATTGACCGCGATGGCGTGGGCGAGCTGCTGCAGCAGCGTTGTCTTGCCCGCCTTGGGGGGGGCTACGATGAGACAACGCTGTCCCTTGCCGACGGGAGTCACGAGGTCGACCACCCGGGGCTCGAGCAGGTCGGCTTCGGTCTCCAGGTTGAAGCGATCGGTGGGGTCGATGGAGGTGAGTTCGGCAAACGGCGTTGCTGCTGCGCGATAGTCCTCGGGCGCCATGTTCTCGATGGCGTCGATGCTGGCGAGAACCGGCCGCCCACGCCCGTTGCTGGTGACCTGGCCGGACAGGGAGAGCCCTGACTCCAGATGCCAGCGGCTGATCAGGCCGGGGTCGACCATTGGATCCGTCCCGCTCTGGCGCAGCGATGGCGGAATCAGAGTCGCCCGGCTGTCCTCACGTAGCCAGAGGAACCCCTGGGCGATGTTGGCCGTTGTTGGGGTGCTCGGTTGGCGGCGGCTGCGGCGCCGTCGCGAGCGGCGGCGGCGACTTGCTTTGCTTGCAGCACCGCTGCCCCCCTCTTCGCGGGGCGACGCGCCCTTTGACTCATCGTTCATCGTTCACGGCTCCTCGGCAACGCTGCAGATCTCACCGACACACGCCTGGAGACCTCGTGCAGTTGCTCGTCAAGACAGGGGTGCACGGGGGATGGTCCCTGTGCACAACCCCAAGCTTACCTCACGCTGGCGGCGCTGCCAAGCCTCCGGTCTGACTTCCAGGGAGTCCTTCGACTAGGCGAGCGAATTCCCCGACGATGCGAGCGTCCCACCATCCCCGCTGCGTCTCAGTGCGGATGATGCCCAGCGCCTCCGCGGGTGAGACTGGCTGCCGATAAGGACGCCGGTTCGTAAGGGCGTCAAACACATCGACGATCTGGAACACGCGGGCCAGCAGCGGGATTTCCTCTCCCTTGAGGTGGTCTGGATAGCCCGAACCGTCACCCTTCTCGTGATGGTGGCGGATGATCGGCAGCACCGGGCGCAGGGTGCGTAGCGGGGAGCAGATGTTCACGCCGATCTCCACGTGCGAGCGCATGATCGCCCACTCCTCGTCGGTGAGGGCGGCCGGCTTGAGCAACACCGCGTCGGGGATGGCAATCTTGCCGATGTCGTGGAGGTAACCGGCGCGTCGCAGGGCCTTGACCTCGACCTCGCCAAGGCCGAGCCGCTCGCCCAGGTGCGCGGCCAGGTTTGACAATCTGTCGCAGTGTTCCCCGGTGCCCTCGTCACGCGCCTCGACGGCGCGCGCGATGGTCAGGAGAATCTGCTCCGCGTCGTCGAGATCCTGGGTCAGGTGGCGGAAACTGACGAGGTTGCGGACTCGCACTTCGAGTTCGACGAGGTCGAAGGGCTTGGTGAGAAAGTCGGTCGCGCCCAGCTCGAGGCCGCGCAGGCGCGCCTCGCGGGAATCGAATCCGGTGAGGAAGACGACGGGGATCAGGCGTGTCTCGCCGCTCAGCCTCAGCCGGCGGCAGACCTCGTAGCCGTCCATTTCGGGCATGAGAACGTCGAGGAGGACCACGTCCGGCTGCTGCGCGGCGGCGATCGCCAGACCCGTGCTGCCTTCCTGGGCGGTCAACACGCCGTAACCCAGCGGCCCCAGAGCCGAGGCAACGGCGTCCAGGCTGTCGGCCTGGTCGTCAATGACGAGGACGGTTCCCTTTCGCGGCATCGCGCGCGGGTAGTTTGTCGCTCCACGGTTAGAAAAGCAAGACCACCGCGAAGGGGACCAGCATGCCGGTCCCCCTTGACTCGCGACGCCCAGTTGCCCGGACCGACCTACGGCATCTCCACGATGACGTAGCTACCCCGGTCGAACTGGGGGCGATAGAGATACATCCGCACGTAGTCGCCGCTGGCCACCCCCTTCACTGCGGCCGCGAAATCGGCCACCCCCTCGACCGCTCGGCCATTGACCTCGGTGATGAGGTCGCCGCGCCGCATTCCTGCCTCGGCGGCCGACGAGAGCGGGTCCACGTTGGTGACAACAACTCCGGTGGCGTCGGGCGAGAGCTCGAAGGAACGCCGGATGCGCGGAGTCAGGTCGGCGATTTCCAGACCCAGCTTGCCGGCCGGTGAGGCGGCTGCCTCGACGTCTTGGTTGGACGGAACGCTTCCGGTGGTGCGCTCGGCGAGGGCGACGGTAAAGCTTTTGGACTTCCCGTCACGTAGCGCCTCGATCTTCACCTTCGCCTCGGGCGGCATGCTTGACACCCTGGAGATCAGCTGGCGGGTCTCGGTGATCTTCTCCCCGTTGACCGCCACGATGGTGTCGCCCGCCTTCAGGCCGGCCTTCTCCGCTGGACCGCCCTTTTCGACGTCCTGCACAAAGGCGCCGTCGCGGCTGGGCAGGCCGAACGCCTTCTGGGTCTTCTCGTCGATGTTCTGGATACGGACTCCCAGGTAGCCGCGCACCACCCGGCCACTCGACTGCAACTGCGGCAGGATCTGCCTGGCGACGGCGACCGGCACGGCAAACCCCATGTTCTGCCCGGCGGCGTTGATGGCGGTGTTGATTCCCACCACCTCGCCGCGCAGATTCACCAGGGGCCCCCCGGAGTTGCCGAGGTTAATGGCGGCATCGGTCTGGATGAAGTTCTCGAACGACGCCGTCACTTCGGACAGCCCCAACGACCTCCCCTTGGCGGACACCACCCCCACCGTCACCGTGTGGTCCATATTGAGCGGGTTGCCCACCGCCATCACCCACTCGCCGACGCGCAGCGCGTCCGAGTCGCCCAGCGGGAGGGGCGCGAACGAACCGCCTTCTACCTTGATGAGAGCGATGTCGGTGGCGGGGTCGCGGCCGACGATGGTCGCCTTCAGCCGGCGGTCGTCGCTAGCCAGTTGGACCTCGATCTTGTCCGCCCCTTCGATCACGTGGTTGTTGGTGAGGGCGAGGCCGTCGGCGGAGATGAAGAACCCGCTGCCGGCGCCGACGCGGCGGCGGGGCGCATCGTCGCGGGGGGCGATGTTGGGACCGAAGAAGAATTCGAACGGCTCCATGTTGCGGTGAAAGCGACGCAGTTCCTGGCCCGACACGATGTCGGTGGTGAACACAGAGATGACCGAGGGGACGATGCGATCGGCCAGCGCGGCGAAGTCCGGGTACTCGATCCGGGCGGAAGCGGCAGCGGCGGCTGGCAGGGGTGCCTCCGCCCTCTGCGCCTGGCTCGGCGGGGTGACGCCCAGTCCTCCGGTGAGGACGGCGCCCAGGGTCACGCCGGCGGCGGCAACGGCGCCGAACGAGAGAATGCGGCGAGCTGAGGGTCGAATCATGGCGAGTGCTCCTTTGCGCGGCCGGGTGTGGCCCGGCACGCGTACGCAACCGAGCAATCGTCGTGCCATATTTCGCTCGTCCGTTTTCGCGCGGCGGATCGCGCAGATGCCATTCTGGCACAAGCGGTCTCAGCTGCGTCCGGAACCGGATCGGAGGCGCTTTTCGGTCGATCAGGCTGCGACGACGACGCGGTCCTTGCCGGCACTCTTGGCCTCGTACATGGCCTGATCAGCGGCGCGCAGAAGCTGGTTGCGGCGGTGGTCGGAACTGCCCGAGCGCGGGACGTGGTCGGGATAGACAGCGACCCCGACCGAGCACGTCAAAGGGCCGCGAAAATCGACCGGCTTCTCCGCCCACGAGAACTGGCCCTTGAGGAAGTGCTGGCTACGGATCGCCATCCTGATCCCCTCCGCCCAGACACGCGCCGTGCCTTGATCGACGCCCGGAAGGATGATCACGAATTCGTCGCCGCCGTAGCGGGCCAGGGTGACTCCGGGGGACCGCACCACCCGGCGGAGCAGGTACCCGACCTCCTTGAGCACCTGGCTGCCCGCCAGGTGGCCGTGGGTGTCGTTGATGTGCTTGAAGTTGTCGAGATCCATGAAGAGCAGCGCGACGCTGCTGGATGTCTCGTCGGCCGCGTCCAGGTCCTGGGCGAGGCGGCGGTGAAAGAAGCGGTCGTTTGCCAGACTCGTGAGGTCGTCACTGCGCGCCGCCTCCTCGGCCCGTTTGGCATCGAGCAGATTCTGAATCGAGGCTGAGGTGTAGGCCGCGAAGATCTCCAGCAAGCCGCGGTCGCGCTCGTCAAACGGTCGCCCATCCTGTCGGTTGACCATCTCCAGGACCCCGCAAACGCGGCTCTCGATGCGAATGGGTACGGCCAGCAACGTGCGGGTTCGGAAGGTGTGGCGCTCGTCGAAGCGGGAGGAAAAGAACGGGTCCTCGGCCGGGTCGCTGACCAGGTACGAGCAGCCGTTGCGGTAGACGTGGCCCACCACCCCGTCCGAGGACGGGATGCTGTTGCCGAGCAGCGCCCGCGCCAGCGGGCCGAAGGTGGCGACGAAATACAACTCCGCCTTCTCGCGGTCACGCTCGCGCTCGAAAGGGTGATCGAAGAACACCGATCCCGCCTCGGAGGGCACGAAGGCGTTGGCGCGCTGCAGCACCTCGCCGATGAAGCTCGCCGCGTCGACAGGTTCGAAAAGGCCGGTGTCATGCCGGTAACGTTCCAGAAAGGGCTCCAGTTCGCCAGCTGGCAGGACCATGATCTCGGGTGAGGCCGGCATCGCTGGTAGTGTACTCCCGACACGGTTCGCGCGTGACGTGGCATGCGCCTGCGCGGCCGCGCCGCCGCCCGAGGGAATGTCGGGGAGTGGCCACCGCTGCCGTCCCAGGAACCTCCCCTCCCCCGGCCCACAGTTTCCTTAAAGGACACTTGATTGGGGCAGGATGGGGCCCTGGGAGGAGTTGGCAGAATGACGG
>JBBINC010000142.1:0-7605 GCA_037444085.1 Acidobacteriota bacterium
CGTCGCCGGCGGCGGCAGCATCCACCGCCCCCTGAATGCTCGCAAATGGCCACGCCGCCGAGCCGTCCGCCTGCCCGCTGCCGCTGCGAGCGTCGACGCACCACACCGCCGCGGCGACGGGCAACGCCGCCGGCCGCGCCAGGGCGAGCGCCACCGGCACCATGACGCCGCACCGAGCGCTCCGGCCGGTCGCCACCTAGGTGAACACCACGCGGCGGCCGTCCAGGCGCCAGGGGCGCGTCAGCAGGCGGCGCAGCGCCGCCGGGTAGGCGACGTGCTCCTGCTCCAGAATTCGGGCCGAGAGCGACTCCGGGGTGTCGTCGTCGAACACCTCGACGGTGCGCTGCAGGACGACCGGGCCGGTGTCGCAGCCGGAGTCCACCAGGTGCACCGTGCACCCGGTCACCTTCACCCCGTACTCCCACGCCTGATGCTGCGCGTCCACGCCGGGGAACGACGGCAGTAGCGCCGGGTGGATGTTGACGATGCGCGGCGCGAAGCGGTCGATGAAGGTCGGGGTGAGCAGACGCATGTACCCCGCCAGGCACACCCACCCCGCCTCCGCCTCCTCGATGGCAGCGATGAGCAGCCGCTCGTGCTCCTCCCGGGGCAACCCCTTGGACGGCACGACGAGGGCCGGAATCCCGCGCTCCCTGGCCCGCTCGAGGCCGGCCGCTCCGGCCTGGTTGGAGATCACCAGGACGATCTCGGCGGGTATCTCGCCCCGGGCACAGGCGTCGGCGATGGCGACGAGGTTCGAGCCGCGGCCCGACAGCAGCACCGCGACGCGGGCCGGCGCTTCGCCGCTCACGAGCCCTTCCTCCCACCCAGAAAGCGCACCCCGCGGCGCGCCACGACCCGCCCGATGACGCGCCCGGGACAGTCGGCGGGCAGGGCGGCGAGCACCTCGTCGAGCCGCTCCTCCCCGACCACCAGGATCATCCCGACCCCAAGGTTGAAGGTGCGCCGCATGTCGCCCTCTCCGACTCGGCCGACGGCGCGGATCAGGCCGAACACCGCCGGCTCCACCCACGAGTCGGGGTAGATCTCGGCCCCCACCCCGGCGGGCAGCACGCGGGGGAGGTTGTCGGGAATGCCGCCGCCGGTGATGTGGGCAGCGGCCTTGAGCAGGCCCGCCTCGGCGAGCGGAAGGACGGCGCCCAGGTAGGACCGGTGCACGGCCAGGAGTTCCTCGGCGACGGTGTGCCCCAGATCGGGCACCCGGCTGTCGACGGTGAGCGCCAGCAGGTCGAAGAACACCTTGCGGGCCAGCGAGTAACCGTTGGTGTGCAAGCCCGTGGAGGGCAGCCCCACCAGCGCGTCGTCGGCGGCCACATCCGGGCGCGGCAGCAGGCGGTCGCGCCGCACCGCGCCGACGATGAAGCCGGCCACGTCGTACTCGTCGTCGGCGTAGAAGCCCGGCATCTCCGCCGTCTCGCCCCCAAGCAGGGCACAGGAGTTAGCCGCACATCCGCGCGCCACGCCCTCCACCAGGGCGACGATGACCTCGGGCTGCAGGCGCCCGGTGGCCAGGTAGTCCAGGAAGAACAAGGGCCGTGCCCCCTGCACGAGGATGTCGTTGACGCAGTGGTTGACCAGATCCTCGCCGACGGTGTGGTGAATCCCGGCCATCTGCGCCACCCGCAGCTTGGTGCCCACCCCGTCCGCCGAGGCGACCAGCACGGTGCCGGCGGGATCGTCGGGGTGAAGGGCGAACAGCCCCCCGAAGGAACCGATCTCGGACAGCACGCCTGGGGTGAAGGTGGCGCGCGCCAGCTTCTTCACCTTTGCGAGGGCGCGGTCGGCGGCATCGATGTCGACGCCGGCGGCGGCGTAGGTGAGCGGACGGTCGGGGGTGTGTGGCATTCCTCGGGCATGGTACGGGCGCGACGGGACATCGGCAAGCACCGCCCCGCCGGCCGGCACACCGACGACGCCGTGGCATCCCCCCGGGGCCGCCTGCAGCTATACTGTGTGAGAGAGATACCAGAAAAGGAGGAGGTCCGTCACACCTCGATGACATGACCCGCCAACCCAACCGGGACCCCGTCCCACCGAAGCCCGAGGCGGCCAGCCCGCCAGACGCGCCGCGGAAGCAGAGTTCCATCGAGTCCACCGCGGCGCTGCTGGAGCATGTCCGGGCCGGGGACGAGGCCGCCCGGGAACGCCTGGTGCGCCGCTACCTGCCGGCGCTGCGCCGCTGGGCGCACGGCCGGCTGCCCGCTCCGGCCCGCGGCATGGTGGATACCGACGACCTTGTGCAGGTTGCCCTGCTGCGAGCGTTACACCGGGTGGAGAGCTTCGAACCGCAGCGGGCGGGGGCGTTTCTCGCCTACCTGCGCCGGATCCTGCTCAACTCGATTCGGGATGAGCTCCGGCGCGCGGCACGGCGGCCGAGGCCCGAGGCCCTCCCGGAGGAGCTGATGGACCGTGCGCCATCACTGGTGGAGCAGGCGATCGGCCGCGAGGCGGTGGAGGCCTACGAGGCCGGCCTGGCCAGGCTCCCGGAGAGCCAGCAGGAGGTGGTCATCCTGCGCATCGAGTTCGGCTTCACCTACCTGGAGATCGCCGAGGCCGTCGGTAGCCCCTCGGCCAACGCCGCCCGCATGACGGTGTCCCGCGCGCTTCTCCGCCTCGCCGAGGTGATGGATGGACACCAGCCGTAGTGCACCAACTCCCGAAGAGGTCGCCGAGGCGATTGCCGACGCCGAACCGGTGGACTGGCCGGCGTGCGAGAGCTCGCCCGCATGGCCGGCGGTGCAGATCGACGGCCTGCGGCGGGTCGAGGCGGTTGCGGCAGCGTTTCGCACCGCCGTGGCCGCGCCGCTCGCCGGCGAGGGCGAGGCAGTCCAGCCGCCGCCCCTCTTCGTCTGGGGCCCCCTCGAAGTCCTCGACAAGCTCGGCGAGGGCAGTTTCGGCGAGGTGTTCCGCGCCCGCGATCCGATGCTCCAGCGGGAGGTGGCGCTCAAGCTCCACCACCGCGAGGGCCGCAGGCGCCTGGCCGCACGCGGCGACTTCATCAGCGAGGCGCGCCGCCTGGCCCGCGTCCGCCACCCCAACGTGGCGGTCGTTCACGGCGCCGACGAGCACGACGGCCGCACCGGGCTGTGGCTCGATCTGATCGACGGTTGCACCCTGACCGAGCTGGTCCGGCAGAGCGGACCCCTGGGTCCAGGAGAGGCCGCCGCGGTCGCCATGGACCTGTGCGGCGCCGTCGCCGCGGTGCACGCCGCCGGCCTCGCGCACGCCGACATCAAGCCCTCCAACGTCATGCGCGAGCGGGGTGGGCGCATCGTGCTCATGGACTTCGGCGCCGGCGTCGACCTCACCCCCGAGGTCCCTTCCGGGCCGGTGTGCGGCACGCCGGCGGTGATGGCGCCCGAGATCCTGCGCGGCAACGCTCCCACCCCGGCATCGGATCTCTACTCCCTTGGTGCCCTGCTCTACTTCCTGCTCACCGGCAGCTATCCCGTCGAGGCCGAGACCCTCGCCGAGTTGATGGCACTGCAGCAGCGGGGCGAATCGGTACCTCTGGCCGACCGCCGCCCCGACGTACCGGATTCACTGCTCAAGGTCATCGAGAGGGCGCTCGACCCCGCCCCCGAGCGTCGCTTCGCCAGCGCCGGCGAGTTGCGCCGCGCCCTTGCCCGCACCGCCAACCGGTCGGAAACGGGGAAGCTTCCCGCCACCCGCACACGGCGAACGGGGCTGCTCCGCATCGCCGCGGCGATCATCGCCGGCGGCGCCGGCCTGGCCGGCGGCGTCATCGCCCTCAAGGGGCTCGCGCCACGGCCCCACCCGCCGGGAGCCGGGGGGCCGACGGAGCCGCTCGCCATCGAGGCGTCCCTGTACCGAGACGGGCCGGACGGTGCCGTGCCCCTGACCGGCCGCCAGACGGTCCGGCCGGGGGAGCGCCTCTTCCTCACCGTGGCTGCCGCCGAGGACGTGCATTTCTACGTGCTCAACGAAGACGAGCGCGGCCAGGTGTACGTGCTCTTCCCGGTTTCCGGCCTCGAACCGGGCAACCCCCTGCCCTCCCGCCAGCGTCACCGACTCCCCGGCGCGCTGGGCGGGCAGTCCCAGGACTGGGTGGTCACCAGCACCGGCGGGCGGGAACGGTTCCTGTTGGTTGCCGCGCGCCGGCCGCTGGTGGAGATCGAAGGGGACCTCATCCTGCTCGCGGCGGCCTCCCCGACTCGAGAGGTTGAACCCGTGCCCGGAGTCGGCGGCGACGTGGCGTTGCGGGGGGTGGGAGGGCTGGCCGCCTCCCCGGCGAACACCTCCCAGGCGCAGCGCATGCAGCGGCTTCGCCACCTGCTGGCGGACCTGGCTGACCGTGGCGAGATTTGGATGAACGAGGTGATCGTTGAAAACCCGACCTCCTGAGACCGCGGCGGCCCTCCGCCGATGGCTGGGGCTGGCGATGCTCCTGCTGTCGTGGAGTGTGCCGCTTGCCACACAGGCCGGGCCTGCCCAGCCCCAGCCGGCCACCCCGCAGCAGCTCGCCGAGCTGCGCACCCTGCTGGAGCGCCGGGACGACGAGCCCCTGGAGACCCTTGCACACAGGATGATCGCGAGCCTGGAGGCCGAGGGGAGCGCCCCGTCCGCGGCGACCGTGGAGGCGCGGGCGGCGCTCGCCCGAGCCCTGCTCGCCGCCGCCCTCGGCCCGAGTGCGGAGGCCCGGGAAGAGGCCGAGCGGGCGCTGGCGGAGGCCCGCGCGCTTTCCCCGCCCGACCCCGCCCTCCTCGTCCGGACCCTCGTCGTCCTGGCCGACATCGAGGTCGCCGCGCGCGACCCATCCGCCGCTCGGCCTCTCCTGGAGGAGGCCCTCACCGCGGCCGAGGCCCGCCTTGGCGACGATCACCCGGAAAGTTGGAACGCACAGCGCGCCATGGGCGACGCGGAACTGGCCAGCGGCCGCCCGGAGCAGGCCCGTGACGCCCTCAAGCGGGCGCTGGCGGCGGCGGGCCGCGGCCAGGGACCGGACTCGCCCGACGCCGCGATCATCCTCCTCAACCTGGCCTCGGCAGAACGGCGCGCCGGCGATCTCGCCGCGGCCCGGGACTACGGCGAGCGGGCGCTGGCGGCTCGGGAGAGAGTTTTCGGGCCTGAGAGCATCCATGTCGCCTACGCTCACAACGGTCTTGCGCTCATCCTCCGCGACGCCGGCGATCTCCCTGGCGCTCGCCGCCACCTGGAGCGGGCGCTGGACGGTTTCGAGACGGCGCACGGGCCCGATCACCTGAGCGTGGCTGGAGTTCTGCACAACCTCGGCAACCTGGCCCGCCGCCTCGGCGACGCGGACGCCGCGCACAGACATCTCGAGCGCGCCCTGGCGATCCGTGAGCAGAGACAGGGACGCGAGCACCCGGAGGTGGCGCACTCCCTCAACAGCCTCGCTCTGCTCGCCCGTGACCGAGGTGACCTGGCACGTGCCCGCGACCTGCTGGAGCGCTCGCTGGCGCTGCGCGAGCGGCGGCTGGGCGCGGAACACCTCGAGCTGGCCACACCTCTTCAGAACCTCGCCGAGGTTCTCGCCGACCTCGGCGACTACCAGGCGGCACGGTCGCTCGACGAGCGGGCCTTGGGGCTGCGCGAGAAAGCGCTCGGCGCCGATCACCCGCTGGTCGCCGAGCTGCTGCACAACCTCGCGATTCTCAACGCCAAGCTGGGCAACGCGAGGCTGGCGCGGGAGCAGGCCGAACGCGCTCTCGCGACCCTTCGCGGCACCCTCGGGGACGAGCACCCGCGCACCGCCACGTTGCGGCTCACCCTGGCGCGCATGCAAGCGTACGCCGGGGAGATCTCCAGGGCCATCGACAACGCTCTGGGAGCTGAGGAGTCCACCTGCCGGCACTACTGGCTGACCGCCCACTTCCTCTCGGAGCGAGAGGCGCTGGCGTTCGCGAGGTTGAGGGTCAAGGGAAGGGACCTCGCCCTGACCGTGGCGTCCGGGGCCTCGACCGAGCATCGGCGAAGGGTGTGGGAAGCCGTTGCCCGCGGCCGGGGGTTGGCGTTCTCGGTGGCGGCCGGACGCCGGCGCGCTGCAGCCACGGCCAGCGATGACGTGGTTGACGAGGTCGCCACGCTGGGTCGCGCGCGTGCCGCCTACGCCGGCCTCCTCGTCAAGGCGGCCTCCTCCCCCTCCCCCGACGATGCCGCGAATCTCGACCGCGCGCGCGGGCAGGCCGAGGAAGCCGAACGCACACTGGCCGAGCGATTCCCCGCCCTGGCCGAGGAGACGCGGTTCTCATCGCTTGGGGCGGCCGCCACCGCGGCCCTGCTGCCGCCGGACGGCGTGCTGGTGTCGTACGTCCGCTACCGCGCCGAGTTCGACGGCAAGCCGCCGTGGACCGCGACGGCCCAAGATGGAGCGCCACTGGGTGTCGGGCGCGCGATCCCGAAGTATGCGGCGATGGTGCTTCGGCGGGGCAACGACGCCCCGCACCTGGTGCCTCTCGGCCGCGCCGACGCCATCGACGCACTGATCGCGCGCTGGGCGGCCGAGGCCGGCAGAGGGCCGCTGCTGGGCGGCCGCAACCCGCGCCGCACCCGCACCGCGTACCGGGAGGCGGGCGAGGCCCTGCACCGCGCCGTGTGGGAGCCGGTCACACCGTACCTGGGGGATGCACGAACGATCTTCGTGGTTGGGGACGGCGATCTGCACATGGTGAGCTGGTACGCGCTGCCGGCCTCGCCCGCCGAGTTCCTCGTCGACCGCGGCCCGATCATCCACCTGCTCGGCGCCGAACGAGACCTCCTCGATCTCGCCACGACGCCGCCGGGCGGCAGCGGGCTGCTGGCGCTGGGCGGCGCGTCCTATGACCCGGGCGATGGGGATGCTGGCGAGGCAGGAGTGGGGGCTCCGAGTGTCGCGGCCGGCGTCGCGGTGCCGGCGCTGCGCGGGCTGGGCACCGACTGCCGCAGCCTGCGCGGCGTCCGTTTCGAACCCATCCCCGGTTCGGCGCGCGAGGTCGCGGCCATCTCTCAGCTCTGGGAGCAGGCCTCGGCATCCGGAGACGCCGGTGGCGCCGTCGTGCTCACCGGGGTGGGGGCCAGTGAAGCGACATTCAAGGCGAGTGCACCCGGCAGGCGAGTCCTCCACCTGGCGACGCACGGCTTCTTCACCGGCCCCGGATGCGAGGGTGTCGAGGGGCCATTCCGGGGCGTGGGAGGCCTCGCCCCGACCGGGAAGGATGCCCTCGCGGCTCCCGCACCTCCACCGCTGGCCGGCCTGGCGCTGGCCAAGGCCAACCTTCGTCTCACCGCCGAGGGATCGGACGACGGCATCCTCACCGCCGAGGAAGTGGGCGGGCTGGACCTTCGCGGGGTGGAGTGGGCGGTGTTGTCGGCCTGCGACACCGGCGCCGGGGCGATCCAGGCCGGCGAGGGGGTGCAGGGGTTGCAGCGCGCCTTCCGTCTGGCAGGGGTGCGCACCGTCGTCATGAGCTTGTGGGGAGTAGACGATGACGCGGCACGCACGTGGATGGTGGCGCTGTATCGGGCGCGCCTGGCACGTGGCATGAGCACCGCCGAGGCGGTGCGCGCCGCCGGCCGCCACGTGCTCGCCGATCGGCGGCTGCGCGGGCAGTCCACGCACCCGTT
>JBBINC010000143.1:0-7407 GCA_037444085.1 Acidobacteriota bacterium
CGGCGCATGGCTGTGGGCGCTGGCGCCGAGCGTGTGGTACGACGAGCTGAACTACCAGGTCGCCGCTCCCGCGCTCTACGCTCGCGAGGGCGCCATCGTCGATCGAGGCGAGGAATTCCGCTTCGTCTGGGCGCACAACGCCAACATGCTGTTCACTCTGGGGATCGTGGTCGGGGGGTTGAAGAGCGCCAAGCTCATCCACTTCTCGCTCGGCCTCCTGGCGGCCTTGGCGGTGCTCGCGTTCGGCCGGAAGGTGGCGGGTGCGCGTGTCGGCTGGCTGGCCGCGGTCCTCTTTCTGGCACTGCCCATCGTCTCCTGGGAGATGGGCGTCGCCTACGTGGATTTAGGGGTCACCTTCTTCTTTGCGGCGGCGCTGGTGGCGGCGGTGCAGGCCGTCGAACGGGGCGGCTACCGGTGGGCAACTCTGACAGGCGTCGTGTGTGGCCTGGCGGTGGGCACCAAGCTGAACGCCGGTTTGCTCGTCGCGCCCCTGGGTGCCGTGTTGGTGGGAGCGCTCCTGGTGCGGTGGGGGTGGTGTCGGGCCTTGATTGGCGGTGCGTGCCTGGCGGGCGGGGCGCTCGCCGCCGTGGTCCCGTGGCTGGCGCGCGACTGGGCGTGGACCGGGAACCCGGTCTTTCCCTATCTCAACCACATTTTCGCCAGCCCCCGCTGGGGGTTGGACGCGGGCCTGCAGAACCTGCATCTGTTCGGACACCGCCGGGGCGCCCTGGCTGGGCTTCTCCTGCCCTGGGATGTGTTGGCCAACGCCCGGGCCTTCGGAGAAGGTCTGGGGCCCGGTGCGGCCGGTGCCCTGGTGTGGCTGGGCCTGCCGTGGGGCGCCCTGGCACGCCGGACGCCGCAGGCAGGGATCGCCCTGGCGGCCTGGTCGGTGATCCTCCCGGCCGGGGCCCTGATTCTGGCGATGGCGCAGTACCTGCGGTATCTGCTGCCGCTTTTCGTTCTCCTGGCGGTGGTGGCAGCGCTCAACTTGGAACTGGTCTGGAGGTGGGCGTCTGCACGGCGGCGAAGCGTCGCAGCGGCGGTTGCCGTGGCGCTGGGGCTGCTCTACGTGGGCGGTTCCCGCCTCGCTCACACCGCGATGCTCTGGCCGATCCCAGAGCGCTTCCCGTTCGGAGTTGCCTTCGGCCTTGAGAGGGAAGAAGACTTCCTCAGCCGGGCGGTGCGCGAGTACACGGCGCTTCGACACCTGGATTCGCTGGTGGAGGAGGACGCCAAGGCGGTTGGCGTTGGGTGTCACGCTCGCCTGTACACCCATGCCAGGCTTCACGAGGCGGCGTGGGGGAGGCACGAGCTGACCGATGCGATGCGGGCGGGGGCGCGGGGTGCCGCGCTCGCGCAAGCCCTCGCCCAACGCGGATTCGTTGCCATGATCGTCAACCGCGAGGTGGTGCGGGCGTCCGGCTGGCAGGCAGTGCAGGTCCTGGATGGGGCGTTCATGGAAGACTTCGCCGTGCTGGCGTTCGCCGATCGGGGGATGGAAGTGTATCGCCTTTCCTCGATGCCGTCGGGAGGTCAGGCGGCGGCGGGCAATCTCCTGGCCAACCCGGGCTTCGAGGCGCTCCGCGAGGACGGGCCGGTGACGGCCTGGCAGGCCTACGGCCAGCCCCTGGTGGAAGCCGAAGGTCGAGCGCGAGGCGGCCAGCGTGCCGTGCTGGCGCGCCGCAGCGACGGCTTCACCCAGGCCATTGCCATCGGGGGTGGCGGCGTGTACACGTTGGGCCACTGGACGCGCGCCGACACCGAGGGCCAGGCTGCGCGGCTGCAGATCAACTGGTTGGACGGGGCGGGCGAGATGGTGGGGGTGAGCATCGACGTCGTGCCCGCCACCTCCGAGTGGCGCTGGAGTACGCTTACCGCAACCGCTCCGGCGGGAGCCGTGACGGCCAATGTGTACGTGAGCGTCCACGAGGACTCGCAGGTGTGGTTCGACGACCTGTGTCTGGTCGAGGGTACGCAGACGACGGGGTGCGGAGGTGGGCGATGAGGGGATCAGGGGAGGCGGTGCGAATTGCGGTGATGATCCCCTGTTTCAACGAAGAGTTGACCATCGGCAAGGTGATCGACGACTTTCGCCGCGAGTTGCCCCACGCCCTCATTGTCGTCGTCGACAATTCGTCAACCGATCGCTCGGCGGCAATGGCGGCGGACCGCGGCGCCACGGTTCTTCGGGAATCCAGACCGGGCAAGGGTTTCGTTGTGGACTCCATGCTCGCCAAGGTCGACGCGGACGCGTACGTCATGGTGGACGGGGACGATACTTACCCGGCCGAGCAGGTGCACACGCTGCTCCAACCGGTGCTCAGTGGCGAGGCGGACATGTGCGTCGGCGCGCGGCTGGAGACCTTTTCCGGTGGTTCCTTCCGCCCGCTCCATCTGTTCGGCAACAAGCTCGTCCGCTTCCTGGTCAACTGGATGGCGGGCACCCGCTTGACCGATATCATGAGCGGGTACCGAGCGTTTGGGCGACAGGTCGCTGAGCGTGTACCGCTGACCTCGGCGGGCTTCGAGGTGGAGACCGAGTTCACCGTGCAGGCGCTCTTCCATCGCCTGCGCATTGTCGAGGTGCAGGTGCCGTATCGCGAACGGATCGAAGGCAGCGTCAGCAAGCTGCACACCTTCCGCGACGGCTTTCGCGTGCTGTGGACGATCTTCACGCTGTTTCGCAGCTTCAAGCCGCTGACGTTCTTTGGGACCGCCGGACTGCTGCTTTTTGCCGCCGGGCTTGCTGCCGGCGCCCCCCCGGTCCTGGACTGGATCGAGCACCGCTACGTGTACCGCGTTCCACTCGCCTTGCTGGCTACAGGTCTCATGCTTCTGGCGATGGGCAGCGTTTTCGTGGGCATCGTACTTCACGCCCTCAACTGGCGGTTTTTCGAGGTGCACAGCGTGCTGGGGCGGCGTCACGGCCGCGCCGCGTCGCCGGGCGAGGAGAAGTCCAGCTTGCACGATAACGAGGAATGAGGTCAGGAGTGGACGCCTGCCCGCATCGTGCCGGGCGAGGTAGCGAAATGTGGCGTGCAGGTCTCCTCGCGGTGTCCGGGGAGCCCTTATCGATGTTGCTCGTTCCACATCTGCGAGTGGATGCGCGATTCGGGTGGGCGGGGGCGCCCAGCGGTGGCGTACTCGTAGGTTTCCTGGATCTGGTCGAGGCCGAACTGGATGGTCATGGTGATGTGGTTCTGGAGATCTTCCTCCAGATCCCTGGCGTGGGGGTCGCGGCGTAGAACGGTGAGGCAGATCTCGTTGAGGGTGGCCAGGGCGTAGCACAGCTCTTCCACCTTGAAGCCCTGCTGGAAACGGCGCTCGGCCAGGTCGCGGCAGTACGCCATGAACAGACCCTTCTGGCGAGTGAGCACGGCGCTTGCGAGGCTGCGAAGGATGAGGCGATGGTTCCACTCGTGGTCCTCGAGGGCGACCGCCTGGTACGACGTGAGGTGTTGGCGGCCCTCCGGGCCCAGCAGGAAGCCGGTGAAGGCGTCGGAGATCTCTTCCTCGTGCTGCTCCAGCATGCGGTGGATGATGAGGTTGGGACGCAGGCGGGCGACCTTCATCGCCTCGTGGTTGCGGCGCAGCCACTCCACCGGGTTGGAGCGCAGGTTCTCGATGAGGAACGGAATGCGGCGCATGATGTCGAGTCGCGGCCGGGGAGACCAGCCCAGGCGGCGGCGGGTACGACTGGCGTCGACGGTGAGCTGCAGGTCGATGTACCTGGCCATCCAGGGACGCTCGAAGGGACGGTTGCCGAGAGCCCGGCCGATCCGGTCCAGCGTCCACATCCCCAGGAAGCACAGCGGTTTGGGCATGAGGATGGGGTGCTTGGGCTTGCCGTAGTAGTAGGCGGTGGCCATCTCGAACAGCTCCCAGTGGGTGACCGCGCCGTTGGGAGAGCATTGCACGACCTCGCCGGGAGCCAGGTCCGCCTCGTTTTCCAACAGGTTCTGCAGGAACAGCGCGGCGTCGCGCACGTGCAGGTAGGGCACGGCCGATAGCCCCTTGCCGCCGAGCATGCGGGCGTTCCAGCGCCGCGACAGCCAGGTGTCCAGGAAGACGAACAACGGCGGGTACTCGCACCAGTCGGAAAACAGCGCCGCGAAACGCACGATGGCGGAGGGAAAGCGGTCGGCGCAGGAGCGCACCATGTCCTCGCCGATGCGCTTGGTCACCGAGTAGATGTGTTCCCCCAGCGGCGGCGTGCTCTCGGTGATCGCCTCGCCGCGCTCGGGGAACGGACACGCCGCCACCGAGGAGGCGAAGATGAATCGGCGCAGCCCGAGATCCGCCGACAACTCGAGCACGTTGGCCAGCCCCTCGACGTTCGTGCGCCAGTACTCCGGATGCTCATCGCCGGTGAAGTCGTAGTGGGCGGCCAGGTGGATGAGGTAGTCCGCGCCCCCCTCGGCGCGGATGACGTCGAACACGGCGGCGAGGGAGTCCTTGTCGCCGATGTCCACCTGGTGCCAGCGAATGTTGGCGTGCACCGGCGCGCCGCACTCCATCTGCGAGCGCCGGCCGAGGCCGTAGGTGGTGTAGCGGGAGCGGATCTGCTCCAGCAGGTGTCGGCCGATGAAACCGGACGCGCCCGTGACCACCAGTCTCGGGAGTGTGCCGGCCGACGTCGGGATGGTCGACATCCGGGGCCAGTATAGTCCAGGGAGCGCGTGCCTGGCGGTGTATACTCACCTTCAAGCGGGTTCCGGCGCCCCCCAAGTGCTCAGCACCTCCCAGTCGGGCCCTCAAGGCGGCGTGATGCACGAGTTGGGACTGGCGATGGACATCTACCGCACCTGCCGCGATGCCGTGGCCGGCCAGGGTCCAGGCCGCCTGGAATGGGTGAAGGTGGCGATCGGCGAACTGGCGGCGGTCGAACCCGACCTGCTGGTATTCGCCTGGCAGGCCGTCGTCCAGGATGGCCCCGACGCGGGCGCGCGCCTGGAGGTGGAGTGGCGTCCGGCCCGGCAGCACTGCCCGGCGTGCGGCGGCTTCCTCGAACGGCCGCGGGGCGCATGGCTGCACCTGTGCCCCTCCTGCGACCGGGTCCTGGCGGTAGAGGGGGGAGACGAGCTGGACGTGCTGTCGGTGGGGTTTCTCGCCGGCGCCGAGGGGGGTGGGCATGGCCGAGACGGTTGACGTGCGGCAGCGCATTCTCGCCGCCAACGAGGCGGCTGCTGCCGAGCTGCGCGGCGCCTTTGCTGCGCAGGGCACGCTGGTGGTCAACCTGATCTCCTCGCCGGGCTCGGGCAAGACAACGCTGCTCGAACGTACGATCTCGCATCTCGCCGGGCGGCTGCGCCTGGCGGCGGTGGAGGGCGACATCGCCACCGAGCGGGACGCCGAGAGGCTGCGCCGCCTGGGCATCCCGGCCAGGCAGATCCTCACCGGCGGGGCGTGTCACCTGGATGCGCGCCAGGTGCGCTCGGCCCTTGCCGAGGCGGCGTTTCCCGCGGTCGACGTGCTGTTCATCGAGAACGTCGGCAACCTCATCTGCCCGACCTCCTACGACCTCGGGGAGGACTTTAAGGTGGCGCTGCTGTCGGTGGCCGAGGGCGCGGACAAGCCGTTCAAGTATCCGGCCATCTTCGCGCGCGCCGAGGTCACGGTGATCACCAAGGCGGACTTGCTCCCGCACGTCGAGTTCGACCTCGAGGCGGTACGCGCCCAGCTGGCGACCCTGTGCCCGCGCGGGGAGCTGCTGATCACCTCCAGCCGCAGCGGCGAGGGCATCGAGGCGTGGTGCTCGCTGGTGCAGCGGCGCCTGGCCGCCAAGCGCGCGTGAGTCGGGCGCGCGTCCGCTTCGTCTGCCGCGGGGTGGTGCAGGGGGTCGGGTTCCGCCCGGCGGTGCACCGCCTCGCCACCTCCTTGGGGCTTGCGGGGTGGGTGCGCAACTCTCCCGAAGGCGTGGTCATCGAGGTGGAGGGGGAGCGCCGGACGGTCGAGGGGCTCGGCGAGGCGCTGGTGTCGGCGTTGCCGCCCCTGGCTCGCCTCGACGAGGTGACGCGGGAAGAGGTCGCGCCGGGAGGAGGCGAGGGCTTTGCGGTGCTGGCCTCCGAGGAGGGAGTCCGGCGGCGGGCGCTGGTGCCGCCGGACACGGCGCTGTGCGCCGACTGCCGCGCCGACATGGGCGACGCGCACGACCGCCGCCATCGCTACCCCTTCACGACCTGCGCCAACTGCGGCCCCCGCTTCACCCTGGTGCGCTCGCTCCCCTACGATCGCGAGCGCACGTCGATGGCGTGCTATCCCCTCTGCCCGGCGTGCCGTCGCGAGTACGAGGATCCCTCCGACCGCCGCTTCCACGCCGAACCGGTGTGCTGTCCGGCGTGCGGTCCGAGGCTGTGGCTGGTCCGCCCCGGCCTCCACCCTGACACCGAGTACGGTCCGCACTGGGCGACAGGCCAGGCGGCGGTGGCGCAGGCCAGGGAGCTGCTGGCCCAGGGTGAGATCCTCGCGGTCAAGGGGATGGGCGGGTTCCAGCTCGCCTGCCTGGCCGAGGACGAGGCCGTGGTGGCCCGACTACGGGCGCGCAAGCACCGGCCCGGCAAGCCCCTGGCCTTGATGGTGAGAGATCTCAAGCGGGCGCGCGTATTGGCGGTGCTGTCCCCTGACGACGAGGCGCTGCTCGCCTCGGCGCGGGCGCCGGTGGTTCTGGCCCGCCGGCGCGGCGATGCTCCCCTGGCCGCGGGCGTGGCGCCGGGGCTCGACGATGTCGGACTCATGCTGCCGACCACGCCGCTGCACGAGGAACTGCTGCGCGGCGCACCGTTCGCCGAGCTGGTGATGACCTCGGGGAACCGCAGCGACGAGCCGATCTGCCGCGGCAACCGCGAGGCGCTGGAGCGGCTCGCCGGCATCGCCGACGCTGTCCTCCTGCACGACCGGGACGTGGTGCGCCGCGCCGACGATTCGGTGGTGCGCTCGACCCCGGCCGGGCCGGTGATGGTGCGGCGGGCGCGCGGGTACGTGCCGGAGTCGCTGCCGTTGCCGGAGCCGGCCCGTGAGCCGGTGCTGGCGCTGGGAGGTTTCCTGCAGGTTACCGCCTGTCTGGCGGTGGAGGGGGAGGCGGTGTGCTCCCAGCACGTGGGGGATCTGGACAGCGAGGGGGCGCGGGCATTCCTCTTTGAAGTGGCGCGGGAGCTGGAGGAGTTTCTGCAGACCTCGGCGAGGGTGGTGGCGGTGGACGAGCACCCCGACTACCCCTCCGCCTGGCTGGGCGAGCGGCTGGTGCAGGAGCGCGGCGGCCGGCTGATCGCGGTGCAGCACCACGTCGCCCACGCCGCTGCGGTACTGGCCGAGCATGGGCGGTTCCCGGCGATCGGAGAGCGCTGCGCCGCGCTGGCTCTCGACGGCACCGGCTGGGGAGGCGACGGCACCGCCTGGGGTGGGGAGTGG
>JBBINC010000144.1:0-7278 GCA_037444085.1 Acidobacteriota bacterium
GAGAGCGGAGCCCCCCGCACACGAAAGCCCGGGGGGCGCGCGGCCCCCCGAGAAAAGAAGCAAGCGAGCGCCGTCGGGCTTGGCCCGCGGCGCGAGGGGGGGTGCGGGGGGTTTCGCAGCGGAGGCGGGCGGAGGGCGGCTTGGCCGCCCAGAGCGTGCGGTCTCGAGGGCTGGAGCGGGGGCGGCGGGAGGCGTGGAGAGCGGAGTCTCCAGCTCAAGATCGTCTGGCGGTCCCGCGAGACCCCCGACGAGAAGACACGGTCCCGGCGCGGGGGCAGGTGTCGCGTTTTGAGTTTCGCGGCCCGATGTTCTCAGGCCATCGGCGGTCGACGTGGGTCGGTCGATGTAGGTTGATGGGGCGCGGGGACGGTGGTAGCCTTGCCCGGCGGTCGGCGCGTGGACGCGCCGCCGCCATGGTCTGGAGGCAGTGGGCGAGGCGTGTGCTGCCGTTGCATTGATGGCGAGCGAGGATGGTTCGCGTGATGGGTCAGAACAGGAGCTTTCCTGCTTTTTTCACTGGGTGCCGCTGCCGGGTATTCTGGTAGGAAGTCGGGATGAGGGAGGCCCATCTCAAACGCACGCCGCTGTATGAGTGCCACGTTCAGGCAGGGGGGAAGATCGTCCCGTTCGCCGGCTGGGAGCTGCCGGTGCAGTATCGGGGTGTGGTCGAAGAACACCGCGCCGTGCGCGCCGGGGTCGGGCTTTTCGACGTCTCGCACATGGGCGAGATCGAGGTCAAGGGAAGCCGAGCGCTGGATTTCCTGCAGTACGTGACGTGCAACGACGTGTCGAAGATGTCCGACGGACGGGCGCAGTACTCGGGCTTGATGACGCCGCGCGGCACTTTCGTCGATGACCTGCTGGTGCACAAACTCGCCGATCGAAACTACTTCCTGGTTGTCAACGCGGCCAACAAGGACAAGGACTACGCCTACCTGTGCGCCCAGGCGGCGGCGTTCTCCGGCGTGGATGTCATCGACCGGTCGGCCGAGTGGGCGCAGCTCGCCGTGCAGGGGCCTCGGGCGGCGCAGGTGGTGCAGCGGCTGACCTCTGCCGATCTGGGGAGTCTCAAGTACTACCGCTTCATGGCCGCGCAGGTGGGTTCCGTCGAGGCGCTGGCGGCGCGTACCGGGTACACCGGGGAGGATGGCTTCGAACTGTACGTTCGGCCAGGAGATGCTGCGGGTCTCTGGAACGCGATCCTCGCCGCCGGTGCCGACGAGGGGATTCAACCGTGCGGCCTCGGCGCCCGCGACACGCTCCGATTCGAGGCGTGTATGCATCTGTACGGAAACGATATCGACGACTCCACGACGCCTCTCGAGGCTGGCCTGCAGTGGATCGTGAAGCTCGACAAGGGGCCGTTTCTGGGTCGCAAGGCGCTTCTCCGTCAACAGGCCAACGGCGTCAGCCGCAAGCTTGTCGGGCTGGAGATGGTGGGTCGCGGGATCGCACGGCACGGTTATCCGGTCGCCAAGGGCGGGGAGCGCGTCGGTGTCGTCACCTCGGGCACCTTCTCGCCCACCCTCCAGCGGGCCCTGGCGCTGGCGTACGTGCCGGTGGAGCTGGCACGGGAAGGCGAGGATCTGGACGTCGAGATTCGCGAGCAACCGGTGCGCGCCAAGGTGGTGCCAACGCCGTTCTACCGGCGCGCACGCTAGCGAGCCCCCGGCACCGAGCCGGGGGGTTGGGAAGGGAGCGAGTGGTATGGCCTATCCGCAGGATCGACGATACGCGAAGTCACACGAGTGGGTTCACGTCGTTGGGGACACAGCCACCGTCGGCATCACTCACTACGCCCAGGAGCAGCTCGGAGACGTGGTGTTCGTCGAGCTGCCCGCAGTTGGCACCGCGCTGGTTCGCGAAGGCGCCATGGGGAACATCGAGTCGGTGAAGGCGGTTTCCGAGGTAATCGCTCCGGTCGCTGGCGAGGTGATCGAGGTGAACGCTGCCCTGGAGGCTCGGCCCGAGTTGCTGAACTCGGATCCGCATGGGGACGGCTGGTTGGTGCGGGTGCGAGTCGCCCCGGGCAGCGAATCGGAGCTGATGACGGCGGCCGAGTACGAGGTGTTCGTGGCGGAGGAAGGGGCGCACTGATGCACCGCTATCTGGCCGGCGAGGAAGATCGCCGGAGAATTCTCGCTGCGGTGGGCGCGGCGAGCGTCGAAGACCTGTTCGCATCGATCCCTTCCGAGCTCAGGTGCGGCGCGCTCGACCTCCCGGCCTCGCGCAGCGAGGACGAGGTGAGGCGGGAGTTGTGGGGCCTGGCCGAGCGCAATCTGGCTCCGGACTGCACCGCGTGCTTCATGGGCGCCGGGGTCTATCGACACTTCTCACCGGCCCTGGCGGACGCGCTGATCCAGCGCGGCGAGTTCTTCACCGCCTACACCCCCTACCAGCCCGAGGTGAGCCAGGGCACGCTGCAGGCGATTTTCGAGTTCCAGACGTTTGTCTGCCAGCTGACGGGCATGGACATCGCCAACGCCTCGCTCTACGATGGCGCCACGGCTGTGGTCGAAGCGGTGCTCATGGCCCATCGGCTGGTGCCCGGCCGGCGGCGCGTGGTTCTGGCCGGCGCCCTCCACCCCGAGCACGTCGCTGTTCTCACCACCTATTGCGAACCGCAGGGGCTGGTGCTGGAGCGGGTGTCGTTCGGGCGCGACGGGCGCGTCGACGGCGAGTCGTTGGCGGCCGCGATGGGGGAGGATGTCGCTGCCGTGGTGGTGCAATCGCCCAACGTGTTGGGGGTCATTGAGAATCTCGCCATGGTGGGTGAGAGAGCGCGCGGGGCGGGCGCGATCGGTGTCCACGTGGTGTGCGAGGCGACGTCGCTCGGCCTGCTGCAGCCGGGGGGTGAGCTGGGCTTCGATGTGGTGTGCGGCGACCTGCAGGCGTTTGGGGTGCCCTCTGCTTTCGGCGGGCCCCACCTCGGTTTCTTCGCCACGCGCCAGGACTATCTGCGCCAGCTGCCAGGGAGGTTGTGCGGGGAAACGGTCGACGCCGACGGCAGGCCGGGTTTCGTGCTGACCCTTTCGACGCGCGAGCAGCACATCCGGCGCGCCAAGGCCACCTCGAACATCTGCACCAACCACGGACTCGTCGCGCTGTATGTCTCCATCGTGCTGTCGCTGCTGGGCAAGAAGGGGGTGCGGGAGGTGGCGCTGGCCTCCCACGCCGTGGCGGAGTATCTCAAGGCAGGGTTGACGTCGAACGCGTCCGGGGTCCGGGTGGCGTATCCGAACAGCCCAAGCTACAACGAGTTCCTCGTCCTCCATGACGATCCAGACGGCCTTCTTCGCCGCCTGGCCGGGGAGGGGGTGCTGGGCGGAGTCTCCACCGCGCGGCTGCGGGGTGGACTGCCGCGCGGGGTTCTCATCGCCGCCACGGAGCGAAACACCAGGGACGAGTGCGATCGCCTGGTCGAGGGCATCGGGAGGTTGGCATGAGCGCGGAATGGCGTCGGCGAAGACGCGAGCCGACGATCTTCGAGCGGTCGTCGCCGGGGCGGGTGGGGTACCAGCTACCGCCGCTGGAGGTGCCGCCGGCTGATGTCGCCCGCACCCTTGCCGGCGTTGCGGTGCGAGGCGAGATCGAGGATCTTCCCGAGGTGAGCGAGGTCGACGTGCTGCGGCACTTTCACCGGCTCTCCCAGCTCAACTACTCTGTGGACGAGGGCCTCTACCCGCTCGGCTCCTGCACGATGAAGTACAACCCCCGCATCAACGAGGAGCTGGCGCGCCTGCCGGGTCTGGCGCGCCTTCACCCGTTGCAACCGGAGGAGCAGGTGCAGGGGGCGCTTGCGCTGATGTGGGAGCTGGAGCAGGCGCTGGTGGCCATCACCGGCATGGCGCGGGTGACGCTTCAGCCGGCGGCCGGCGCGCACGGCGAACTGACCGGCATGCTGATGGTGCGCGCCGCCTGCCGGGAGCGCAACTCGCCGCGCGGCACCGTCTTGATCCCCGACTCGGCGCACGGCACCAACCCCGCAACCGCCGTGTTTGCCGGGTTCAAGGTCGTGGAGGTCGCGTCCACCCCTGCGGGTACCCTGGACCTTGAGGCGCTTTCCCGCCACCTGGACGGTGGCGACGTGGCGGCGCTCATGGTGACGGTGCCCAACACCCTGGGGGTGTTCGAGCCCGAGATTGCCCGCGCCGCGGCGATGCTGCACGACAAGGGGGCATTCCTCTACATCGACGGCGCCAACCTCAACGCCTTTGTCGGCATCGCCCAGGCCGGCGCCATGGGCGCGGATGTGATGCACATCAACCTGCACAAGACGTTTTCCACGCCCCACGGCGGTGGCGGCCCGGGCGCTGGTCCGGTGGCGGTATCGGCGGCGCTGGAGGAGTATCTGCCGGTGCCGACGGTGGAGAAGGCCGGCGACCGCTTCGCACTCTCCTTCGACCGGCCCAGGAGCATCGGCAAGGTGCGGGGGTTTTACGGCAACTTCGGCATGCTGGTGCGGGCTCTGGCCTACATTCGTTCACTCGGGCGCGACGGCCTCAAGGCCATGGCGGAGGGCGCGGTGCTCAACGCCAACTACGTTCGCAGGGGTCTCGAGCAGGACTATCACCTGCCCTACGAGGGGAGCTCGCTGCACGAGGTGGTCTTCGACGATTCGCGCCAGAGGCCCGCCGGCGTGAAGAACGTGGATGTTGCCAAGCGGTTGCTGGACTATGGTTTCCATCCGCCGACCATGTCTTTTCCGCTGATCGTCCACGGGGCCTTGATGATTGAACCCACCGAGAGCGACGGCATCGACGAACTCGATGCGTTCGTCGAGGCCATGCGGAGTATCGCCCAGGAGTCCCGGGAGAATCCCGAGTTGGTGCGCAGTGCGCCGCACACGACGCCGGTGCGGAGATTGGACGAGGTTCGCGCGGCGAGATCGCCGGTGCTTCGCTGGCGTCGCCGTACCTGACAGGCCCCGCGGCCGGGGGCAGGAGGTGTGATGATGTTGCAGATGGTTCATATCTTCGTGGATTATTGGAACTTCCAACTTCGCTGGAACGAGCGGGGGGGCGAGGCGCGGTGCGACTGGGCGGCGCTACCCGAGGTCCTGGTGGGGGCGCTGTCGCGCCTCCCGCTGGGAGACGATCTGGATTTCCAGGGGATGAGGGTGTACGCCTCCTGTGACCCGGACGACGAAAACCTGCGGCGCTGGCTGGAGAACTTCGTCGAACGGCAACCGGGCACCAACGTCACCATCCTGGAGCGGCGACGCCGCTACGACCACATTCGCTGCCGTGCCTGCGGGTACGAGACCGGAACCTGTCCGTCGTGCGGCCAGCCGCTGGTGTGGTCGGCGGAAAAGGGCGTCGAGGCGGCGCTCATCACCGACCTGTTCGATCTGGCGGCGGCGGACGCCATGGACGTCGCCGTGCTGGTGTCCTCCGATTCGGACTTCACTTTTCCGGCAGCTGCGCTGCAACGGCGGGGTGTCAAGGTGGTCAACGCCATGTGGCGCGGCGCCGGTCAGGAACTGGCCAGGGCGGCGTGGGCGACGATCGACCTGGATGAACTCATCCCGAGACTGGTGAGGGAGATGAGCGGGGAGCGCCGGAGCGTGGCGGCGGCCAGCGGCGAGGCCGACAGAACGTGAGGACCATCGCCGCGGCCAGCATCGGCAGGTCCCGCAGGGCCAGCAGCCAGGCGTTCTGAACGTCCTGGGCAGAGGTGGAGAAGCACCCGCAGGCCACGTTGATGCCGCGCACGGCGTTAATCAGCAGGGCGGTCGTGAAGAAGACCAGCAGCACGGTGGCCCAGCCAGCGGCGGCCCGGCGGCCAACGCCGGTGAGGAGCCCCAGACCCACCAGCAGTTCCATCCACGGCATGTAGATGGCGATGAGGTTGGTCAGCTGCGGGGGGACCAGGCGGTAGCCCCAGATGATGGTCACCAACGGCCGCGGGTCGAGGAGTTTGTCGTGGGCAGCGTAGAGAAAGATGGCTCCCAACGCCACCGCGAGAATGCGGTGCAGCCAGGGGTTCTCAAAGAAGTGAGCGATCCGGCTCATGGCTCGACCTCGCTGTCGGACTCGACAGGAAGCCCCGCCGCCTGCCAGGCCGGCATGCCGCCGGCCAGGATGTAGGGCGGCGCCAGACCCCGGCGGCGCAACTCCTGGGCCATCAACTGCTCGAGGTCGGCGTCCTCGGTGTCCCCGTACAGGAGGACAAGATCGGCGCGTCGCATGTCCTCTTCGAGCCCGGCTGGCAGGGCTTGACCCAACTCCGTGTACGACAGGTGGATGGCGCCGGGGATGCGGCCCTCGCCATAGGTCCCCGGGCCGCGGGTGTCGATGAAAATGGCGGCGGGGAGCGCCTGCCGGATCTCGTTGGCCGAGAGCGCGTCCATCCACTGGAAATCCACGCCCGCCTGCGGCGGCTGCTGGCCCGCCCCCAACCACGCCAGACGACGCCCTGGAATGAGGTTGGTGGCGGTCCCGAGGACGAGGGTCGCGGCCAGCAGCACGGCCATGTCGCGGATCAGGTGCCCACGCATGGCATGGCAGGATAGCATAGCCGGGTGACGGCGGGGCGACTGCGTCTGGCGGGAATTTTCGGCGGCGCCGTGGTGCTTCTGGCGGTACTTTGGGCCGTGGCGGATCGCCCGCCCCGCCTTCCCGCCGACGGGGATCACGGCGTGCACCAAGGCGAGTCGACGTGTCTGTCGTGCCACGGCGTGCAAGGGCGCTGGCCGCGGCCGGCCGTTCACCCTCCCCGCGACGACTGCTATTCGTGTCACCGGGATGCCTCAGGCCGACTGCATCCCCGCCGCGACGCTCCCACCGAGCTGCCGGGCGGTTGGCGCGACGCCCCTCCACCAGTCAGGTGAGCGGAAAGCCTCCGCCGGGCTCTGGCGTATCCGGCGTTCAGCGCAACCGGTCGCGTTGCAGCATGAGCAGGGTGATGGCGAAGAGCAGCAACCCGGTGGCGCCCCGCCAGAACGTCTCCGGCGCCTTGGCGAGGGGGCGAATGCCCAGGGCGTACGTGCCAAAGAAGGCATTCACGACTCCGACGACGAAGCACAGGGCGGCCAGCAATACAAGCAGCAGCACGAAGCGTCTCACGATGCCCTCCGGTCGACTCTTGCGCGCAGTATAGCCGAGGTTTGGACGACGGGGGGCTACGCGATGCGGCCGAAAACCACGAGGGCCACGCCGGGCCGGCGACCCCGACACGGTCGGGGACACGGGCACGGGCACGGGCACGGACACCGTCACTGGCACGGGCACGGACACTGGCACTGGCACGGGCACGGACACTGGCACGGACACGGTC
>JBBINC010000145.1:0-7222 GCA_037444085.1 Acidobacteriota bacterium
CGGATGCGCCCAGAACCACACCCCGGCCAGACCTCCACCCACAAGCCCCAGGCCGGTCGCCGCCGCGACGACCCATCCGGCCGGGCTGCCGAACCGCAGAGGAGTCTCCTCGCTACGCCATCCCATACGGTAACGCAAGCAGCGTAGCACCACGCCCGCCGCCTGTGCTACCCTCGCCGCGGCACGGTGACGAAAAGGACATGACCCCAAGGACCCGAGCGGACCATCGCCCCTCCCTGCTCCCAGCCTCCGCGCCAGGGCACGCCGCGACTGAGCGGCGCTGGCACGACGCTGCCCTGGTCGGCGCACTCGCGGTGCTGGCCGCCGTGGCTCTCGCGGCTTCCGCAGCCGTGCAGACCACTCGCTACGCCGTCTACCACGATGAACTCTGGAACCACCCCGCCGCGGTGAGCCTGCTGAACGGGACGTCGTGGCGGCCTGCCTGGGAGGTCTCGATCCTGGGCCTTCCCCTTCCCCTGGTCAGCGGCCCGTATCAGGGAAGCGTGAAGACGATCCTGCTCGTCCCTCTCCTGGCCACCTTCGGCACCTCGCCTAGCGCTCTCCGTGGCATTCACTGCGGATTCGGCCTGCTCTACCTGGCCGCACTGTTCTGGGCGCTGCGCGCCGCGGTGGGCAGCCGAGCCGCCGCCGCGGTCTTCCTCCTGCCCCTCGCCGATCCCAACCTGACCATGTTCGTTCCCACCGATCAGGGGCCCTTCCTGCTGCAGAACACCTTTCTCGCCGGGGCGCTGGGGGCAGCCTTGCGGCTTGCCCTCTGGCGCGAGATGCGCTGGCTTCTCCTTGCCCTGGGGGCAGCAAGTCTTGCTCTCGCCGACAAACTGACCGGTGCGCCGGTGGTCGCCGTACTCATGGCCGTCGCGCTGGCGTTGGGAGTACGCGTGCTGGGGCAAAGCGTCAGGCGGTGGGCACTCGCCGCCCTCGTGGCGGCGGTTCCTCTGCTCCCCCACGCCGCCTACTTCGCCTGCACCGGCTTTGCCGAGCTGGAGGCCAACGTCGGCGGTGACATGGCCCAGCGGTCGCCCTATCCCGCCACGCTGCGCACCACCGTCACGCAGTTGACCGGCTTCATCGCCGACGGTTCCGCGATGCCCAAGTCGTTGACCGCCGACAGCCCGCCCGCCCACCGCCCGCTGCTGGCGCCGCTGGCACTGGTCCTGGCGGCCATCGGCGGCACCTGTGCCATGCGGCGGCGGACGGGAGGCGACCATGCGGCGGCCGGGCTGGCAGCACTCTGCGTTGTCCTGAGCGTGGCCGTCTTCGCGGCGGTGCCCGGCCTGACCCGCCCCTGGCACTACCTCGTCTTTCACCCGCTCATGGTCGTCGCCGCCTTCCTGGGGCATCGCTCCCTCACCCGCCTGGCGCCGCCGGGAACGCGAACAGCGCGAGCGGTACGGATGATCGCCGCGCTGGTCCTCGCCGGCGCCGCCGCGGCGGGCGCGGCTCGAACCCTGGAGCTGCTCGGCTTCTTGGCGGAGCGAAAGGGCGCACACATGTACTCGCCCGGCCTGTACGAGGTGCACCGGCATGTGCGGGCCTCCGCTCCACAACGCGTCATCTGCCTCAACTACTCGCTCTGCAACCCGCTCTACGTGCTCGCGGGCGGCAGCGTTGAACCGGTGGATTTGACCTGGGCGGAACTGTCGGACGCCACCGAGCAGTACGCCCGATACTTGCTCTCGCTTCCGGGCAGCGTGGTTGTGTACCGATCGGTCAGCGGCGCGGCCGGCCCCGCCCAGGACGGATACTTCGCCTGGCTCAACCGCCCCAGCAACTGGCTGTTGCCCCGACTCCTCGACTCTGCGGGCCTGGCTCGCGTCACCCTGCATGCTGACGAGGGCACCGAGTTCGGCATCGTGGTTCCAGTCACGCCCGAGACTCCAGCGTCGCCCAAACCCGAATAGAAGCCCGGTCCAGGTGAGTTCCAACCTCGAGGGCGGCCGGGGGCGCGTGCTACCCTCCCGCCGATGAACGACACGGCCGCACCCGCCGTCGTCCTCGCCGGGCAACGGCCCACCCTGAGGCGGGAGTGTGCTCAGGTCTGGGCGCGCTGGGAGTTGCTCGTCAACCTCGTGACCCGGGACCTCACCGTCCGCTACAAGCGCTCACTGCTGGGGTTCTTGTGGTCGTTCCTGCACCCGCTCATCTTCATGGTCGTGCTCACGCTGGTCTTTGGCACGCTGTTCGCCCAGCGGACCCCCAACTACTCCGCGTACCTGCTCTCGGCCTACCTGGCCTTCCAGTACTTCCTGCAGACCACCACCAAGGCGATGGCCAGCATGTCGTGGAACGGGCCGCTGCTCAAGCGCGTCTACGTGCCCGCCAGTATCTTTCCGCTCTCCGTGGCGCTGTCGGGCTTGGTCAACCTGTACCTCTCTTTCCTCCCCATGTTCCTGGTCATGGCGGTGCTCAAGGTCCCTTTCTCCTGGTCCCTCCTGTTCCTGCCGCTGGGTGGGGTACTCCTCTTTCTTTTCGTCCTCGGGTGTTCGTTCGCTCTGTGTTCCCTGGCGGTGTACTTCGACGACGTGCGTCTGATGTACGAGGCCGGCATCTACTCGGTCATGTACCTGACGCCGATTTTCTATCCGCTCGAGATCGTGCCCGAGCGTTTCCGACCCATCATCTTCGCCAACCCGCTCTACTACTACTGTGAGCTCATCCGGCAACCCGTGTTCACCGGCCGCCTCCCCGAGCCGGAAACGATCGCCGTCGCCGCGGTGTGGGCCGTGGTAATGCTGATCCTCGGATGGCAGGTGCTGCGCCGCATGAGCCCCGGGTTTTTCCGCCACCTATGAGCGACCGCTTCGCCGTTCGGCTGCACCGCGTCGCCATGCACTTCCCCGCCCGGCGGGAGCCGCTGCGCAGCCTCAAGGAGTGGGCCATCGCCCGCCTCCATGGCCACCACGACGGCGGCGTCTTCTGGGCCATCAGGGACCTGGACCTCGACCTTCGGCAGGGAGACACCCTGGGCGTCATCGGCCGCAACGGCGCCGGCAAGTCGACGCTGCTACGCCTCGCCGGCGGGATCATCCAACCCTCCCGGGGGGAAGTGCACATCTGGGGCAGTGTCGCGCCGGTGATCGAGCTGTCGGCCGGATTCGACCGGGAACTCACCGGGCGGGAGAACGTGCTGTTCAATGGGTCACTGCTCGGCATTCCGCGGCGCGAGATGCGCAAGCGGATGGACGAGATCGTCGCCTTCGCGCAACTCGAAGAGGTGGTCGACGCACCCTTGCGCACCTACTCGTCGGGGATGCTCGCGCGCCTTGCCTTCGCCGTGGCGACCAGCGTGCGCGCCGACACCGTGCTGCTGGACGAGGTGCTGGCCGTGGGGGACCAGTTCTTCCGCTCGCGTTGCCACGCACGGATCGCCGAGATGTGCGCGGCAGGGACCACCCTGATGCTCGTCTCCCACGACCTCACGACGATCACCAACCTGTGCCGGCGAGCCGTGTGGCTGGACGAGGGCCGGATCGTGGCGGCGGGCGAAACGCCGGCTGTCCTGGATGCCTACCGCGGTTCGGCGGGTGTTCCCGGTGCCGCGCGCACCTGACGTCATGCCCGAGCCTGCGGTCGAGGACCGGCCCCCGCGATGGCTCCCCTGGCCCGAACAGGCCTCCTCGCCCCCTGCTTCGCGGCCCTGGCGGGACATGGCGGTTCGACTCGGAAGCCGTATCCGCCATCCTGGGTCAAGCCTGCGGGCGCTGTTCGCCGCCGCCGTGCCCCTGCCCCTGCGATTGGCGCTGTTGCATCGCAACGCGCCCACGGCGGCGAGGGGCTGCCGAGTGGGGCAATCGTGGGAATCGGCGCTGGCGGAGCTGGACGCCCTGCCACCGCCGCAGCGCCTCGCCCTGGTCGTGGGCACAGGAGTGGACGGCCAACCGGCATGGCTGCCCGAACTCCAGGCCGAGGGCTGGCACCCGGTTCTCGCCGATACGCCCGAGCGGCCGGCGCCTCCCCAGCCGACGTCCCCCCTCTTCGCCGTTCCGCAGACACCGGAAGACCGCCGTGCGGTCGCCCTGCACCTGACCGCTTTCGCCCGCAGCCCCCACCCGACCGGGGTCGTCGTGGCCGCCTCTCCGGCGGCCTGGCCGCGCGCCCTGGCGTGGGCGCAGGCCCTGCGCTGGCCGGCGGTGGGCCACGGAGGAGCCTCGGACTCTCTTGCCCCGCGCCTCGCGCAGGTCTTTCCCCGCGTCGCGCTGGTGATGGTCACCTACCGCCATCCGGAGCTGACCCTCCTGTCACTCGCCAGCGTGCTGCGCTGCGCCACCTGGCCCTCGCTCCAGGTCATCGTCGTCGACAACGCCTCTCCCGACGGCACCGCCGAGGCGTGCCAGGAGGTGGCGCATCGCGACCGGCGGGTGCGCGTGCTCACCAACTCCACCAACCTGGGGTTCCCCCGCGCCGTCAACCAGGGGGTGGCGGCCAGCGGCGGCGAACTGGCGTGCATCCTCAACAACGACGTCGTCGTCACCCCGGGGTGGTGGGAAGCCCTCGCCGGAGAGCTGCTCCTTCACCCCGAGGTGGGGCTGGTCGGGCCCTCCACCAACGCCGCCGGCAACGAGGCCCGAGTGCGCGCACGCTACGCCAGCCTCGCCGAGCTCGACGCCGTCGCCTGGCGATGCGCCTCGGCTGGCCGCCGCTCGGTGGACGCCACTCAACTCGGCTTCTTCTGCGTGGCCTTCCGCCGGCGCCTGTGGGAGGATTCCGGGGGCCTCGACGCGGGGTTCGGGTTGGGATACTTCGAGGACGCCGACTTCTGCCGGCGGGTGCGGCGGCAGGGGTGGCGGCTGCGCTGTCTGCGACACTGCTTCGTGCACCACGAGCAAAGCGCCGCCTTCGCCACCCTGCCGGCAGAAGAGGTGACAGCCCTGTACGAGAGGAACCGCCGCCGCTACCGCCGGTCAGACCCCGCATCCGGGCGCAACCCCCGCTGATCGCGACGCTGGGCCGGGGTGAGGGTTTGCCTGGCCCGGGTCCGCCCGCTCAACCCTGGGCTCGATAGCGGTGGGGCACCCATGGGCGACCCCACTTCTCCTCGAACTTGCGCCGGTTCTCCTCGAAGAGCCGCTGGTAGGCCGCCTCGTCCATGCGTCGAAACGCCGCTTTCCCCTCGTGGTGCACGAAGACATCCTCCACGCACACGACGTCGAGCCCAGCCTGGCGCACCCGCAGGGCGTAATCGTCGTCCTCGAACATGCCGAGGCCGAAGCGTTCGTCCAGCTCCCCAACCCGCTCGAAGGTGTCGCGCCGCATGGCCAGACAGAACATCGCCAACACATTGATGGGAAAGTGCTTGCCGTCGTTGTCCCGGCAGTGTTGCGCCGCCCACCGGGGCAGCTCGTTGAGGGAGCCATAGCCCACCGGGATCTGCGCCTCGTTGCCGATCCAGTTGGTGACCGGCCCGACGATTCCCCACTCGGGGTGCGACGTCATGTGCCGGATCAGTCCGGTCAGCCATCCCCGCACGACCACCGTGTCGTTGTTGAGCAGGACCAGATACTCGCCGCGCGCCTGCGCCAGGCCCTGGTTGTTGGCGGCGGCAAACCCGCGGTTATCGGGGTTCAGGATCAAACGCACCCGGTCGTCTGCCGCCGCCAGACCGCGCAGGTAGTCCGGCGTGCCGTCGGTGGAGCCGTTGTCCACGACGATGACCTCACAGGCGGGCCACTCCGTGCGCTCCAGCACCGACGCCAGGCAGGCGCGGGTGAGGGACAGGTTGTTGAACGTCACCACGACCACCGATGCCGGCGCAAAGCACTGCTGCACACCGGGCGCCAACACCTCGGCCCGCGCCGCCCAGGTGTGGCCGCGGGCGAAGGCTCGGCGCGCCTGTGCCCGCTCCTCGTTTTCCTGCCCGAGCAGCTCCTCGATGCGCGCGGCGAACTCGCCGGCCGACTCGGCGAAGGCCACGAGCTCGCCGTGCGGCTGCAGTTCCGGCAACGGCACCGCCACCAGCGGCTTGCCGGCGGCCATGATCTCGTAGAACTTGACCGGGTTGGTCGCCTCGGTGAGCGGCGTTCGCAGGAACGGGATGATCAGCACGTCCATGCGCTCGATCCAGCGGGGAAGCTCTCCGTACGGCTGCTCGCCGGCCAGGGTCACGTTGCGGCAGCCGCGCAGGGGCGTCGTGTCGCAGGTGTAGGTCGAGCCCACCAGCAGGAAGTGCCAGTCGGGCCGCAGGCGCGCCAGGTCGGCGACGAGTGGGGCGTCGAACCAGTCGGCGATGGCGCCGTAGTACCCGATGGTGGGCGGGGTCGCCGGGGGCCGCCAGGGGACGCGGGCGAAGTGGTCGAAGTCGCACGCGTTGGCCAGGCGCAGCAGGCGGCGGGCCTTGCCGCAAATCTCCTCCTCCAGAAAGCGCGACGACACCACCACCAGATCCGCCCCGCAGACCAGCTCCTCCTCCAGCTCCAGCATGGCCGCGTCGTTGGTGGAAAACCCCGGATGGTAGTCCATGCAGTCGTAGATCACCGGCGATCCCCAGCGCTGCCGCAGCGCCCTGGCCACCGGCCACCAGAACGGCAGCTCCACCACCAGCGCCGTGGCACCCAGACCCTGCTCGCGCCGCAGCACCGCGAGGCTGTCGGCCAGCTCCTCGACCTCGGCTGGAGTCAGGGCATCCCGATAGACGCTGCGGTCGGGACCGCGCAGGGACACCTCCCACACGCCCCCCGCCTTCGCCGCCACCTCCACCGGCGCTCCGCCGCGCCGAAAGGCGATGCGGCAGTAGTACGCCCGGTGCCCGCGCCCGGCCAGAGCCGTGGCCAGCTGCTGCGGGCGCTGGAAGCGGAAGTCCCAGTCGATGATGGGCAGGAAGAGGTAGTCGTTGGGCCCCGTGGCGGGCGGATCGGGAAGGGAAACCGCGCGAGCCGCCTCGGGCGGCGTGACAAGGGGCACTCCAGCGCCTGGAAGACCCGCCGCCGGCCCCGAGCCGCCGGCCCCCGCTCCACCCCGGCCGACGCGCAGTTTCGCCGCCAGCCGCCAGTACCGGCTCGCCCAGGCGAACCAGCGGGTCGACACCAGGCCATCGAGCGTACGGGTCAGGCGCTCCACCTCGTGCTGCCGCTCCCCGTACCGCGCCACCAACTCCTCGCACTTCGCCGCCGACTGGCTCGCCTCGGCCCGCGCCGCCTCCGCCTCGGCCCGCGCCGCCTCCGCCTCGGCCCGCGCCGCCAACTCCTCGCACTTCGCCGCCGACTGG
>JBBINC010000146.1:0-7104 GCA_037444085.1 Acidobacteriota bacterium
GGTGAGGCTACGGCCAGCCAGGAGTTTTGTCAATAATGCTGGACGTGGTACCTACATCCCCCATCGGAGTGGTACCGGGCGTACATCGCTACCTACCTGGAGCGCGACGCCCGGGCGATGCTCAACATCGGCGATCTGCTCGCCTTCCAGGTTTTTGTCAGGCTGTGCGCCGGCCGCGTGCGGCAGCTTCTCAACCTGTCGTCGCTGGCTTTGGACTGCGGCATCACCCACAACACCGCGCGCGCGTGGTTGTCTTTTCTTGACGCCAGTTTCTTGAGTTTTCGGCTCCCGCCCTATCGCGCGAACGTCAGCAAGCGGCTGGTGAAGACACCGAAACTGTATTTCTACGACACCGGCCTGGTGTGCGCGCTGCTCGGCGTTCAACACCCCGAGCAGATTCGCGAGCACCCGCTGCGGGGTGCTCTTTTCGGGAACTGGGTGGTCAGCCAGATCGTGACCGAACGGGTACACCGCGGCCAGCCAGGATCCATCGTTTTCTATCGGGAGCGCAATGGTCTTGAGGTGGACTTGGTGGTGGAGGCCGAAAGCCGCCTGTTGGCGGTGGAGTGCAAGTCAGGACAGACGGTCAGCGCCGATGCGTTTTCCCGGCTGGATGCCATGGGCCGGCGACTGAAAGCGTCGACCGGCACGCCATCTCTGGTGCCGCACGTGGTGTACGGTGGCGACGAGGAACGCTCGCGCAGTGGCGGCCACGTGCTGCCGTGGCATGGGATCGCCGACCACGCGTGGTGGTGACGGCACACCTCGACGCGTCGCCCGGGCGTTCAGCGTTCGTCGAGGAGTCGTGCCACCCGCGGGGCGGTGAGGATCGCTTCGGTGACGGCGGTCTCGAAGGCGGGCAGCGCCCAGGTGTCCTGCTGCACGAAGAAGACGCGCCCGCGGAACGGGGCGCCGAGCGCTTCGGGCAGGCGGTCGGCGATGAACCCTACCTCGGCCACCGGCAGCGGGTGCCCCCAGCGCGCCACCCGCAGGTCGACCACGTCGCCGGGGCGGGCGCCCACCAGCGGCAGGATGTCCCGCTCCACCTGGCGGGCGAACTCGGAACGATAGCCGGCGTAGCTGTCGTCGTCATAGACGGCGGCGCGGCCGCCGTCGAAGGGTAGGGCGCGGTAGAGGGTCAGCACGGTGCGGTCCCGCTGCGGGCTGGCCCAGGTGCCGAGCACGACGTCGGTGGCGCCCTGGCGCTCGGCGGCGGCCTCGACGTTCGTGTACGGCGCGGTCCCATCGCCGGCCATGAAGAGGTCGTAGAAGTCGTGGCGCACCCCCCGCGCCAGCAGCACGTTGGCCACCAGGTAGGCGCGGTAGCGCAGGCGGGCGATGGCGGCGAGACGGGCCGGTTCCAGATCGCGCACGATCTTGCCGGCGACGAACTTGGGGCAGGCGAGGACGACCGCGTTGGCGGCCACGGTGCGCACGGCGCCGCTGGCGTCGGCGTAGCGCACCAGCACGCCGTCATCCCCGGCCTGCACGTCGGCCACCAGGCAGCCGGGACGCAGGTGGCCGGCGGGCAGCGCCGCCGCCAGCCGCTCGACCAGGCGCTCGGCCACCGCAGCGTTGCCGCCGGGCAGGACGCACACCTCGCCGAACTCGGAGGCGAAGAAATTGAGGCCCGCCGCGGCGCTGACCTCGCTCATCGAGGCGCCCAGCGACGACCAGCAATAGTGTTCGATCACCGAGGCGGCGTGGGGGTGCAGCGGGCCGCCGGCTATCTCCTTAAGGTAGTGGTGGAAGCTGCGGCGATCGAGGGCGTCGAGGTGCGGGCGGTGCGCCGGATCGGTCACGGGGATTTCCGGGAAGATCTGTCCTTCCTCCTCATCGAGGACGGCCTGGAAGTGGCGAGCCAGCCGCCGGATCCGCGTCGCTCCCGCGGGGGAGGAGCCACCGTCCCAGAAAGCGTCATGCCTCACGCCGGCGAGGATCACGGGATCCTCCTCGCTCTTCACCCGGGGCGCCAGCGCGAGGCCGTCGAGAAACCGCTCGATGGGGGTGCCGGCGTCGGGGCGGATGAAGTAGGCGGCGCCGGTAGCGTAGTCGATCCCCCGCCACGCCTCGCCCCGGGAGGAGCCGCCGAACCGGGGCGAGCGCTCCAACACCAGCGGCTGGTGGCGGCGAAGCAGCCAGGCCGTCGCCAGGCCGGAGATGCCGCCGCCGATCACCACCAGGGGGACGCGCTCGGCGGTTTCGGGCGGCAAAGCAGTGGCCAGGAAGGCGTCGCGGTCCCAGAGGACGCCGTGGGCGGGTTCGGGCTCCTCCCCGGCGAAGGCGGCGGGCGCCAGATCACCGAGGGTGCGGTCGATCGGGCCGAACGGGAGGGATACCCGCGTGGCCGCCGCCTGGCCTGGCGGCGGGCTCAGCGAGGCGCAGCGGGTCAGCAGCAGTGCTGCGGCGCCGGAGCCGGCGAGCGCCAGCACCTCCCGGCGGGAGAACGGGCTGGAGCGGGGGCTCAGGGAGCGGCGATTTCGGGACGCGGTCATGGATGAACCTCCTCGGAACACCAGAGTTTGATACCAAATCTCATAAAGGTTTGCAAGAGCGTGCAGGCGCGCCGCACCCGATCCTGCTAGCATCCCTGTCGCGGCCATGGGCGAGCATCCCGGCTTGAGCGAGGTGACCCTGCAGAGGCTGGAGAGGGTGCGCGTCGCGGCCCTCGACGAGATCCTCGGCGTGGCGTTTGAAGTGCTGCACGGCGGGTTCGTGCGGGTGGTGGACTACATGGGCTCGGACGCGGCCATCGTGCAGGCAGCGAGGGTGTCGTACGGCGCCGGCACCAAGCAGGTGAGCGAGGATCGCGGCCTGATCCGATACCTGATGCGCCACCGCCACACCACCCCGTTCGAGATGTGCGAGCTGAAGCTGCACGTGCGCGTGCCCATGGATGTCTGGCGCCAGTGGGTCCGCCATCGCACGGCCAGCGTCAACGAGTACTCCACGCGCTACTCGATCGCCATCGACGCGGCGCTGACCACGCCGGCGGACGGCTGGCGGGCACAGGCGAGGGAGAACCGGCAGGGGTCGCAGGGATCGCTCCCGATCGAGGTGGGGGAGCGGCTGTCGGCGGGGGAGGCGGAGCTGCAGCAGGCGTGCCGCGAGGTGTACCAGGAACGCCTGGCCGCCGGCGTGGCGCGGGAGCAGGCGCGCAAGGACCTTCCTCTGGCCACCTTCACCGAGGCCTACTGGAAGATCGATCTGCATAACCTGCTGCATTTCCTGGCCCTCCGAATGGACGCCCACGCCCAGGAGGAGATCCGCGCCTACGCCCGGGTGATCGGCGAGGAGATCGTGCGCCGCTGGTGTCCACTGACGTGGGAGGCGTTTTGCGACTACCGCGTCGAGGGCGTGGCCCTGTCGCGCCTCGAGACCGCCGTGCTGGGCGCGGTGGTGCGCGGCGATGGGGAGACTGCGCTGGCCGCCGCCGCCGCGGCCGGTTGGCTGGAGCGCAGCGAGCGCGGCGCCCTCAAGCGCCACCGCGAGCGCGCCGAGTGCGAGGCCAAGCTGGCGGCGTTAGGGCTGCCGGTGCCGTGGCGTGAGGGAGGGGAGTGACGTCGCTGCCGGCGGCGCCCCGCTAAGCGCTGGCGGGGAGGCGTCGGCATGGTCGGGGTAGCGCTCCCGCACCAGGCGCACGATCTGGGCGGCCAGGGGCGAGGCGGCGGCGACCTCATCGAGGGTGCCGAAGCGACGGCCGACGGCGACACTATGGCTACGCTCGTCGGTCGCCGAGCGGGCCTCCCGCTGCCAGACGAGGGCGGGCGCCGCCGATGGGGAGAGGGTGAACTCCCAGCTCTCCGCCGCCCAGGGAGGCCGCCCGCCGCCGCCCCGCACCACCGGTCGGGTGAGGAAGCACCTGCCCTCGGGCGTGCTCACCGCGAGGATCTCGGCCGCTGGCACGGCCTCGGCGCGGCATTCGCCGTTGACCTCGCCGTCGAGCCCAGCCATGGGCTTGCCGCCCCGCACCGCGATCGCGAATGCCACCGCGGCGGTGAGCGGCGGGGCGGGCGCAAGGGTGGTGCGCGCGAGGTCCGTGGTGAAGAAGATCTCCCGGGAGCGCAGGCGCGCCTCCCCCGCCTGGAAGGGTGCCTCGACGCGCGCCACGTTGTACCCGGCCAGGCGGCTGGCGGCGACGTAGGCGCCGTCGTCGCCGAGGCGGTACACGTTTCCCTCCACCTACCAGAACACCGGCGCGCTGCCGTCGCCGGCCCGCAGCCTGGCGAATTCGTCGACGATGGCCGCGGCAGCGGAGGGCGTCAGGGCTGGGGCGGGGACGCGCTTGACGAAGACGTGCCCCGGCGTTTTAGGCGGCGGCCCCCACACGTGGTTTCCCTGGGTGCCGAATCCCTGGTCCAGGAAGGTGATCGAGTGCGGCGTCATGAGGACCTGGGAGATGGTGTAGGCGGCGCCCCGCCAGGTCGTGGGACAGGTGCCGTTGAGACCGGCGATGCCACTGTAGAGCCCCTCGGTGACGCGCGTGCAGATCAGGTCGCAGCCCGGCTCCAGAGGGAGTTGCTCCGTGGTGAGACCGGCGAGCACCTCGGGCCGTGCGTGGGCGCCCGCGAAGCGTTGCGGCTCGGTGATGCGAAAGATGCGGTTCACCAGCACGCCATCGCGTCGGGTGAGCAGGTACACCCGCTGCCGGTAGGGTCGTTCGAGCGAATCGGCGGCCGCCTGCTCGACGTCGAAAGTGTGTGCGCCGGCAGCGGTCAGGCCGGCGATCTGCACCGGCCGGATGTGCGTCACGGCGCGAAGGTGGGTATACGGGGCGGCCGCGGCAAGGTCGGCCTCCACCTGGGCGAGGGAATCGAAGGAGCCGGTCATCCCCAGGGCGAGGGTGGCCAGTTCGTCATCGGCAGGGCGGACAGCGCCCGCAGACATCCCGTAAACAATGAGCAAGACTATTGTTCGTGGAGTTCCGCGGGGCCCCCGTGAGAGTCGCCAGGGGTCGCGGCCGGACGGAGATTGTGCGCCGCAGGTACGAATATCCCACTTTTGAGGGATTGCAACCCGGCGATCCCGGATCCAGACTAGCTCTCGCAAGGTGGAAGCGAACCGCTCCCTCCAGGTGGTGTGCCAAACACACCACCCTATTTTTTTTCTCCGGCGGCGGCGCGAAGGGCGCCGAGGATCTCGCCCTCGGCCGCGGGATGAAGGGTGAGAACCCGCTGCCACGCGGCGTCGGCGCGCGCCAGCAGGGCGGCGCTGCGGGCGGCGTCGTCCAGCCCCGGCAGGTTGATGCACACATTCTGGTAGGCACCGGCGGCGCCGGCCCGCGCCATCTGTACGCCGACCCCGGCGTCGGAGCGCGATGCCGCCAGGCCGATGCGGCCGACCTCGGCGCACAGTTCGATGATCTCCGGACAGCGCTCCAGCACGCCGAGAGGTACCTCGATGGCGTCCACGGTGGCGTCAGCGATCGCGCGGGCGCGCGCCGCCTGCTCCTCCGGCGATTTCCTCGGCAAGCGCATGGCTGCCAGCAGCCGGTCGAACGCCGCGGTGTCGGCGTCCACGGCGGCAAGCAGCTCGTCTTTGAGGGCCTGCCCACGCTCGCCGATACGCTCCAGCGCGTCGCCCAGCGCCTCGAACCCCTTCTTGCCGTGGGAGAGGTTGGACACCATGGCAGCGAGCGCTGCGCCCAGCGCCGCCGCCAGGGCGGCCACGGAACCGCCCCCGGGGGCGGGGGAGTCGGTGGACAACTCGTCGGCAAACGCGGCGAGCGGCATGGAGGCGAGCGGCGCCGGCGGGCGCATCCGGTACTCGATGATGCGCTCTTCGGCATCGAAGGGTTTGACCTCGGACAGACCCATGGTGCGCACCGCGGTGGCCACGAGGAGTCGCTCGGGCACGCCGGTGGGACGTCCCATGCGGCGCAGGTAGTGGCGACCGGCGGCCAGCAGGGCGGCGCGCGGCACCAGCCCCACCAACTCCGACCCGGTGACCCGCAGTCCGCGTTCTTGGGCCCTCTCTTCGCAGGTGTCGAAGGCGACGTGCAACGGCGTCTCGTCGAGGTCGGTGAGGTTCATGGAGACCTGCGCGCAGCCAAACTCGGGAATGCTCCACCCCACGGCCTTCACGGACTTGAGCAGCCCCGGCTCCCACACCGGCTCGCCGTGCTCGTCGACCACCACGGTGCCGTGCTCGTCCTTCCTCTTGCGCCCCTTCTCACGCACGTCGAAGGCGACGCGGTTGGCGAGACGGCGATCGGTGGTGTTGAGGTTGACGTTGTAGGCTACGAGGAAGGTGCGGGCGCCGACGACGGTGGCCCCCGCGGCGGGAACGAACGAGGCGGGGCCGAAGTCGGGCCGCCACGTCGGATCGGCCAGCTTGGCGGCGAGCCCCTCGTACTCACCGGCGCGGATGTCGGCCAGGTTGCGCCGCTGCGGCGAGGACGCGGCGGCCTCGTAGAGGTAGACGGGGATACCCAGCTCGCCGCCGAGGCGCCGGCCGAGCCGATGGGCGAGGTCGATGCACTCCGCCATGGTCACGCCGGCAACCGGCACGAACGGCACCACGTCCACCGCGCCCATGCGGGGGTGGGCGCCGGTATGGGTGCGCATGTCGATCAGCTCGCAGGCCTTGGCCGCGAGCTCAAAGGCGCCCTCGAGGACCGCCTCGGGGTCTCCCACGAAGGTGATGACCGTGCGGTTGGTCTCCTCGCCAGGGTCGACGTTGAGCACTCTCACGCCCGGCACGCGGCCGGCCGCCTGCACCACCGCCTCGATCACCTCACGGCGGCGGCCTTCGGAGATGTTGGGGACGCACTCGACGATTCGCATGGCACCTCTCTCCAGGCAGGGCATGCTAGCCGCGCTGCCGCGGGCGGGCAAGACGCATCGCGGGCTTCGCTACACTTCCAGCCGATGGTCGCGATGCGGGATGAGGATCGGCGGGGTGCGCGCCCGCGCGCGCTCATCGCCGCGGGGCGTCCGCCGTGGCCACCGTACACCGGGGACCGGTTGCGTACCGCCGTGTGGCTCGAGGCCCTCGCCCCGCACGCCGATGTTACCCTGATCGCTCCAGGCCGACCCTCCCCGGCGGCGGCGCCGGCCCACCGCCGGGTGGGGCCGGTGCCGGCCCCGCAGGCGCTGCCGTGGC
>JBBINC010000147.1:0-7095 GCA_037444085.1 Acidobacteriota bacterium
TGGAGGCGAGACTCGAGGCGCGTGCGGCTTTGCCGCCGCGCCGAGGGGGGGTTCGGGGGGTTTCGCGGCGGAGGCGCGGGTGTGGGGCCGGCGAAACCCCCCGAAAAGAAAGACACGGACACCGACACGGACACGGACACGGGCATCGAGACGGGGGTGCCGCTCGCGTCTCGTGTCTCGCGTCTGACATCCCCTGCGGTTCCTGCCTACGACAGGCCGAGGAGGCGGGAGAGGAGTAGCACGCCGGCGGGCACGAGGGCGGCGCAGCACAGGTTCATGACCAGACCGTGGGAGACCATGGCGCGGATCGGCACGCACCCCGAGGCGTAGACGATGGCGTTGGGCGGCGTCGCCACCGGCAGCATGAAGGCCATGCTGCAGCCCAACGCAATGGCTACGGCGGGCGGCACAGGGCTCACCCCGGCGGCGTGTGCGGAGGCGATGGCGAGGGGGGCAAGCATGGCCGCGGCGGCGGTGTTGGAGGTGGTTTCGGTGAGAAAGATGGCGGTGATGCCGAAGAGGAAGGTGAGGGCGGTCAGGGATCGGGCGCCCGTGACCTCTACCAGAAACGTCCCCAGCGCCTCGGCCAACCCCGTCCGCAGCATCGCCCCGCCCAGGGAGAGGCCACCCCCGAACAGCAGCAAGGTCCCCCAGTCGATGCGCACGGCGGCAGACCAGGTCATGGTGAACTGTCGCGTCCGCCACCTCACCGGTAGAACCAACAGCATCGCGGCGGCCAGCACCGCCACTACTGCCTCCGGGAAGAGCTCGGTCAGCGCCGACGCGGTGCGGCTGTCGCTGCCAAGAAGGAGCGCGGCCGCGCCTGGGAGAACCCACAGCGTCACAGCCACAAGAAAGGCGATGAGCGTGTTGCGCTCGGCGGGGCGCCACCGTCCCAGCGCCGCGCGCTCGGCGGCGAGCAGCTGGCGAGAGCCCGTGATCTCAACCATCTCCGGGGGCAGCGCCACGCGCAGGTAGCTGGCAAGCACCGCCAGCATGGTGACCATGATGGGGGCGGCGAGGAGCGTCCAGGTGAAGAACGGGATTCTGACCCCGGCGAGGGTGTCGAGGAAGGAGAGGACGATCAGGTTGGGGGGCGTGCCGATGGGGGTGGCGATCCCGCCGATCGACGCCGAGTAGGCGATGGCCAGCATCAAGGCGGTGCCGTACCGCAGCCTGGTGAGGTCGACCGGTGCGCTGCTGTTGTCCTGCAGGAGCCGAGACAGGGCAGTGAGCACGGCGAGCGCCAGGGGGTACACCATGGCTGCCGTGGCGGTGTTGGACAGCCACATGGACAGCCCGGCGGTGACCGCGGCGAAGGCGAGGAGGATGCGCGTCGCGGATGACCCAACCCAGGGGTGAGCGAGGATGGCATGGGCGATTCGGCGGTCCAGACCGGAGGAGAGCATCGACTCGGCGAGGAGAAAGCTGCCCAGAAACAGCAGGATGATCGGATCACCGAAGGGCGCGAACAGTTCCCTCGCCGTTCCGGCGCCGCACAGCACGGAAAGAGATGGGGCGAGCAGCGAGGTCACCGGGATGGGCACGGCCTCGGTGATCCACCACGAAAGGACCCATGCCGCCACGGCGAGCAGCCGGGCGGCCTCGGGCCGGGCGATGGCGGCGGGGGGGGAAGACGAGCAGCAGGAGGAACAGCGAGGGACCAAGGAACAGCCCGAAGGTCCTCCGCATGCGCTCGAAACGCAGCTCGGCGGCGGAGAACTCGGCCGCAGCCTCGCAAAGGTCGCGAAAGCGAGGGCGTTCGGGCAAGGCTCCCCAGGAGGGTCGCACGGTGGCGATCCAGGGGGGCGAGAGTAGCGCCTCCGGGCTTGCCGAGCAACGTTCCGTTACTGCCGCGTTACCGGGCGGCGCGCTCGCCATGTTACCGTTTCGCTGCGGGACGCCGGTACGAAGAGCGGCGGCGTCACGGGACAGTGTCGTGCACCCAACAGTTTACCCAGTCCTGCCGGGGTTCCCGATGAGGAATCATGATTGCATACTACACCGAGGAGGAAAGAGGCTATGCCCATCGTTACCGTCTCCCGCGGGTCGATGAGCGGCGGCACGGCGTTGGCGGAGTGCCTGTCGCAGAACCTGGGAGTGCCGTGCGTCGGCCGCGAAGCGGTGGCCGACAAGGCCGGTGCGTTGATTGGCGTCTCACCGGCCGTGGTGGAGGAGAAGCTCATGCAGTCGCCGGGCTTCTGGGACCGCGTCACGGCTGATCGGCGGCGCTACGTCGTGGCCCTGCAGTCCGTGCTCGCCGACCACGCGGTGTCCGGGAACTTTGTCTACCACGGACAGGCCGGCCACCTGCTGCTGCGCGGCCTGCCGGCGGTGCTGCGCGTGCGTCTCATTGCCCCGCTGAAGATGCGGGTGCGCTCGCTGGTCGAGCGCCATGGCATGCGGCGGCAGGCGGCGCTGGACTACATCAAGCAGGTGGACGAGGATCGGCTGCGGTGGACGCGCGTGGTGTACGACGCGGACCTGCGGGATCCGGGGCTGTACGACCTGGTCATCAACCTGGAAACGCTCTCGCTGCAGTCGGCCTGCGCGGTGGTCACCGAGGCGGCCGGCCGGCCCGAATTTGCGGTCACGCCCGAGGTGCAGGCGGCGCTGGCCGACTTTGCCCTGGCGAGCCGTGTCAAGCTGGCGCTGGCGACCCACGTGGCGACGCGTGGCTCGGTGTTCGAGGTGGCCTGCGAGGGCGGCGCTGTGAAGGTTACCGGCGTGGTGCCCGAGCCGGCGATGCTCACCCACGTGAGCAGCCGCCTGCCGGAGGAGGTCGAGGGGGTGGTGCGGACGGTCGCCGGGGTCACCGGCGTGACGTTGGATCTCCAGCAGTTTGACGCCTATCACTAGGCGATGGGAGGAGGGAGCTCGTGGACTTCCTGAACTGGCTGCAGGAGCTGGGTAGGGACGCCAATCCCGGCGCGGACGGCTTCCAGGCGTCCATGCTGTACGTTCTGGTCAGCGTGGCGCTGCCGGTGGCGATTGGCACGTTCGTAGGGTTCGGATTGAGGGTCATCGAACGGGTGTTCGGCGTTGAGCTGGGCAGGGGAGGTCACTAGATGTCCGTAGCGGATTTCGTCATCAGCGTCGACAACTTCCCCTGGCTGGTCTTCTTCGGGCTGGTGGTGGGGGCACTGGGCGGCTTTTTTGGGGTTGGGGGCGGCTTCCTCATGGTGCCGATGCTCAACGTGGTGTTCGGCATCCCCTACAACATCGCGGTGGGATCGGACCTGGGCCAGATGTGCGGCATGTCCACCGCCGCGACCGTCCGTCACATGCGCTTTGGCAATATCGATTTCAAGCTGGGGATACTGATGATCGCGGGGACGGCGCTGGGGGTGGAGGCCGGCGCGACGATCCTGGAAGTGCTCAAACACTCGGGCGAGGTGGTGATCAATGGGCGCCCGGTAAGCCTCATGACTGTGATCATGAGTCTGGTGTACGCGGCCCTGCTCATCTTCCTCGGCACCGCGATGATCAGCGAGTCGCGGCGGACGTTGAAGCGCGCGGCAGGGAAGGTCGATGTCGCCGGCGGCGAGTCGCCCGCCTCACCCATCGCGGTGCGCCTGCGCACCTTGAAGCTGTGGCCGATGGTCTCGCTGCCGGCCTCGGGGATCGCTTCCATGTCACTCTGGGTCATCCTGATCATCGGCTTCCTCACCGGGTTCCTGTCGGGGATGCTGGGGGTGGGCGGCGGGTTCATCCGCATGCCGGCTCTGGTGTACATCCTCGGGTGCCCGACGGTGGTGGCGGTGGGGACGGACCTGTTCGAGATCATGTTCTCCGCCGGGTACGGTGTCTTCACGCACGCGCTCAAGGGGAACGTGCACCTGGTGCTGGTCCTGGCGCTGCTGGTTGGCACCACCATCGGGGCGCAGATCGGCGCCTCCTACACCCGCAAGGCGGGAGGGCCGTGGGTGCGCTTCGGTTTCGGCTGCCTGGCGTTCGTCGGCGTCATCATGGTGGCCGTCAAGCTCTACCTGCAGGTGGTAGGGTAGCCATGTGGGACCGCTGGGCGACTGGCTCAAGGCCTATGTAGGCAAGCGTCGAGCGCGCCTGCGCTACGTTCCGGTCGCCGAGCGGTTTGCCCATTTCCGCAGCATCGGAGCGGCCAACAACTCCTTCCTGGAGAACCTCGCCCATCTCCTGGAGCGCGGCGAGGCCGGGGGTATGGGGGCGGTCGCGTCCACCTACGAGGCGCTGTCCGGGCCGGTGGGGGCGATGGTCAAGGGTCTGGTGGCGATGACAGGCGGCCGCTACCAGAGCCTCGTCCGGCGGTTTGAGGAGATCGATCGGGATCTCTCGCAGGAGATCCTGAAGAGTCGCCCCATCGAGTTCGGACCGCCGATCATGTGGCCGTCTCCCGGCCCCCCGATGCACCCCGAGGAGGTCGGACCCAAGGCAGCTCGGCTGTCAGAGTTGGTCGGAGTGTCGCGCTTTCGGGTGCCGCCGTTCTTCGTCGTTTCGATCTACGCCTACCGAGCCTTCGTCGAGGCGAGTGGCCTGCAGGACCTGATCAACGAGCTCCTCTGGGACTCCGATCTTTCCACCTCCCAGGCCATCGAGCTGTTCGCCCGCGAGGTCCAGGACGCCGTGCTGGCCACTCCGGTGCCGCCGCTGCTCACCTCCGCCCTGCTCGACGCGTACGACGCCCTCTGCGCTGGGCGGGGTGCTCCGTGGGGGGTGGCGGTACGTTCGAGCGCGGTGGTGGAAGACAGCGAGTCTTCCTTCGCGGGACAGTTCGAGAGTGTTCTCAACGTCGACCGGCACGGCTTGCTTGACGCGTTCAAGCAGGTGATCGCCTCCAAGTACCGGCCGGCCGCGGTGCAGTACGCACTGGCGCGGGGATTCCTGGACCAGGACGTGGCCATGCCCGTGCTGGTCATGGCCATGGTGCAGCCGGCGGCCAGCGGCGTGGCGTACTCCCGCGATCCGCAGGGCTCCCCGGCGGCGGTCGTGACCGCGGTGCACGGTTTGGCGCAGCCCATCGTCGAGGGCAAGGTGGTTCCGGACCGCTATGCGGTCACCCCGGGCGCATACCCGGCGGTGATCGAGGCGCTGCGCGGTGACGGTGCGCCGGCGCTGCGCTGCGGGACCGGGGGTGGCCTGGTCGAGGAGGCCGCCGGTGACGCCCCGGCGCTGGATCCTGGTAGAGTCGTCGAGGTGGCCCGCCTGGCCTGGGCTCTGGAACTGCACTTCGGCACCCCCCAGGATGTCGAGTGGGTGATCGACGAGGATGGGACGCTGCTGGTGGTGCAGAGCCGGCCGCTGGCGCTGTCCGGCAGCGGCGCGCCTGCGCGCAGCGTCGACGTCGTCGAGGGCTACCCGGTGCTGGTGGACGATGGGCAGCGAGCGGCCGGCGGCGTGGCCAGCGGCACGGTGGTGCACTGGCAGGGGCCGCACGGCCAGGCGGCACCGCCGCCGGACGCCGTGCTCGTGGTGCCCACCACCTCACCCGCTCTCGCGGGGGTGATCGGCCGCGTAGCGGCGGTGGTGGCGGCGGCCGGCAGTCCGACGGGTCACATGGCAACGGTGGCGCGCGAGTTCGGTGTGCCGTGCCTGGTCGGGGTCGCCGGCGCCATGGCCAGGTTGCCCGCCGGCGAGGTGGTGACCGTCGATGGGTTCGGCGGGCGGGTCTACCAGGGACGGGTTCGCGAGCTGCTGGAGGGAGAATCGCGGGTGCCCGCGACGCGCGCGAGAGATCCGGTGCGGGAGAGCTTCTCGCGTCTCATCGACAAGGTCGCACCGCTTACCCTGACCGATCCGGACTCCCCGGCATTTCGGCCCGCCTCGTGCCAGACCCTGCACGATGTGGCGCGCTTCGTCCACCAGCGGGCGATGGCGGAGATGTTCGCGGCGGAGACGCTGGCGGCGCGGGAACGCCGGCATCTTCATCGCCTCGCGTGGCAGAGGCCGATGGACCTGCGAGTCCTCGATCTGGGCGGCGGGCTCGATGCCCGGGCGGGGCGGACGGCCAGCCCGGATGAGATCCTCTCTGTCCCCCTCCTCGCCCTTCTCAACGGCATGGGGGATCCGCGCCTGTCCTGGTCGGGGCCGGTGGGTTTCGACCTCAAGGGCTTCATGTCGGTGGTGGTGCGCTCCGCCGCCGATGACCAGCGCTTCGGCGAGCCGTCGTTTGCCCTCTGCGCCCGCGACTATACGCACCTCTCCTCAAGGTTGGCCTACCACTTCGCCACCGTGGACTCGGTGTGCGGCAAGCTGGTGAACGAGAATTACGCGCGGTTGCTGTTTCACGGCGGAGCAGCGGTCGCCGAGCGACGCGAGCGGCGCGCCAGGTTTCTCGCCAAGGTACTGCATCATCATGGCTTCAACGTGTCTCTTGTGGGTGACCGGGTGGACGCCATCCTGGCGAAGCGGCCTGCCCCGGTGATCGAGGAGGCGCTGGTGATGCTGGGACGACTCATGGTCGCCGCGCGCCACCTTGACATGGTGATGGAGAGCGCCGCCACCGCTGACTCGTTTGCGCGCGCCTTCGTCTCCGGCGACTATGGCTTCGAGATGATGCGGCGCCGGCCGGGTTAGCCGGAGGTGACGCCGCGGGGAGGGCGGATGAACACCCCCAAGCGTGCCTTCCGGGTGATTGCGATGCTCGCTGTCCTGGGAGCGCTGGCCGTGGCGCTGCGGTTTTTCGTGCTGCAGCCCGACCCGGTCGAGGTGATGGTCGCGGAGGTGACCCGCGGCGTCGTCGAGGACAGCGTCACCAACACCCGCGCCGGCACCGTGAAGACCCGCTTGCGGGCGCGGCTGTCACCCCAGCTCGGCGGCCTGGTGGTCGGGCTGCCGGCGCGCAAGGGCGCGTGGGTCGGTCGCGGCGAGGTGGTGCTGCGGCTCGAGGCGAGCGTGCAACAGTCGCAGGTGCGCCTCGCGCTGGAGGACGCCCGGGTGGCCGCCGCCCGGCTTGAGGAGGTATGCCTGGGTGCCGACCTGGCGGCGCGGGAGCTGGCTCGGGGCCGTTCGCTGCTTGCCGACGGCATCCTCTCCGAGCAGTCACTCGATGCCCTGGGCAGCGCCGCGGACCGCTCTCGGGCGGCGTGCGCGGCGGCGCGCGCGGCGCAGGCGCAGGCG
>JBBINC010000148.1:0-6908 GCA_037444085.1 Acidobacteriota bacterium
TGGCTGTGGGGGGGGGGTGCCTGGTCAACCGCCTGCTGCGCGACCTGCTGCGCCGGGAGCTGGAGGGCCGGGGGTTCGAGGTGCTGCTGCCCCGACTCCTGCCGCCCGGGGACGGTGGGCTATCCTATGGCCAGGCGGTCCTCGCAGCGGTGTCACTGGCGCGCGGTCGCACGCTGCGGCAAAAAGGGGGGGTGTAGCGATGTGCCTGGCCGTACCGATGCGGCTGATCGAACGGCGCGACGAATTCCTGGGGGTCGTCGAGGCGGAAGGCGTGCAGCGGGAGGTGTCGCTGATGCTCCACCCCGAGGCGCAGATCGGCGATTACCTGCTCATCCACGCCGGCTACGCCATCGGCGCGGTGGACGAGGAGGAGGCACGCATCACCCTCGAACTGCTCAAGCAGGTGGCCGAGGCGGGGGAGCCGCAGTGAGACCCGGGGCGTACGGGGACCCGGCGGCGGTGCAGGCGCTGGCGGCCCGCATCCGCCGCGCTGCCGAGCGGCTGCCGCGCCCGGTCACCTTCATGGAAGTGTGCGGCACCCACACCCACGCCATTGCCGCCGCCGGCTTGCGCCGCCTGTTGCCCGCCAACGTCCGCCTGATCTCCGGTCCTGGATGCCCGGTCTGCGTCACCCCGGTGGGCTACGTGGACACCGCCGAAGCGCTGGCACGCCGCCCGCGGACCCTGGTCTGCACCTTCGGCGATCTCATGCGGGTGCCGTCGTCCCGCGCCAGCCTGGAGAGGGTGCAGGCGGAGACGGGCGCCGTCCGGGTGGTGTACTCGCCCCGGGACGCGGTGCTGTTGGCGCGGGATGACCCCGGGCAGACGGTGGTCTTCCTCGGTATCGGCTTCGAGACCACGGTGCCCACCGTGGCCGCGGCGCTGGCCGAGGCGGAGGCGGCGGGCGTGGGGAACTTCCTGGTGCTCTCCGGTCACAAGGTGATGCCGCCGCCGCTGCGCGCCCTGGCCGCGGATCCTGAAGTGCGGCTTCATGGTCTGCTGTGCCCCGGGCACGTGTCGGTGATTATCGGCGCCCGCGCCTATCGCTTTCTCCCCGCCGAGTTCGCCCTGGGGTGCGCGGTGGTGGGCTTTGCCCCCACCGACGTGCTGCGCGGCGTGCTCGCGCTGGTGGAGCAGGCGGTGGCCGGGCGGCCGGCGGTCGCCAACTTGTACGGCCGGGTGGTGTCCGATGACGGCAATCGCACCGCGTGGGCGTTGGTGGAACGGTTCTTCGAGCCGGCCGGCGCCGTCTGGCGGGGACTCGGCGAGATCGCGGGGTCAGGCCTGGCCCTGCGACCGCAGTGGCGGGCACGGGATGCGTCACGCCTCGGTGTCGAGGTGGGGGACGCGGTGGAGCCGGCGGGGTGCCGGTGCGGCGAGGTCCTGAAAGGGGTGATCGACCCGCCCGCCTGTCCGCTCTTCGCCACGGCGTGCGATCCCGGCACCCCGGTTGGGGCGTGCATGGTGTCGAGCGAGGGGACGTGCGCCGCCTGGTATCGGCACGAGCGGTTGGCGGTGTCGCCGGCGCGCGGGGAGGGTGGGGGTGCGTAAGCCGGCGCGGATTCTGCTGGGCCACGGTGGCGGTGGCCGGCTCACCCACGAACTGGTCGGCGACCTGTTCCTCCCGGCTTTCGCCAATCCGGTGCTGGCCACGCTGTCCGACTCCGCCCTGCTGCCGGAGCTGCCCCCCGGCCGCCCGGCGTTCACCACCGACGCCTTCGTCGTCGACCCGCCGGTCTTCCCGGGCGGAGACCTGGGATACCTGGCGGTGTGCGGCACGGTCAACGACCTGGCCATGGCCGGCGCCCGCCCGCTGTGGTTGTCGCTTGCCATGATCCTCGAGGAAGGTCTGGAGATGGCGTTGCTGGAGACCTTCGTGGCGGGCGCGCGTCGCGCTGCGGCGGAGGCCGGCGTGGCCATCGTTGCCGGCGACACCAAGGTGGTGCCGCGTGGCAAGGGCGACCGCGCGTACGCTGTCACGTCCGGTGTGGGCGTGGTGCCCCCCGGCCGCGAGCTGGGCGACCACCTGATTCGACCGGGCGATGCGGTTCTCATGTCCGGCTCGCTGGGCGAGCACGGTGCGGCGATCATGGCGGCGCGCCACAGCCTGGGTGGACCGGCACTGGCCTCCGACGTGGCGCCGCTCGCCGGACTCGTGGAGGCCCTCCTGGGGTGCGGCGCGGCGGTGCGCGCCCTGCACGATCCGACCCGCGGCGGCGTCGCCACCACCTGCAACGAGGTCGCCCGGCGTAGCGGCCTGCGCATGGTGCTCGAGGAGAGCGCGCTACCGGTGAGCGGCGGGGTGGCGTCGGTGTGCGAGTTGCTCGGGCTGGACCCGCTCTACGTCGCGTGTGAAGGGCGGCTGGTGGCGTGGGTGGCGCGCGACGCCGCTGGACAGGCTGTGGAGGCGCTGCGCGGCCATCCGCTGGGGGAGGGCGCAGCGCGCATCGGCTCGGTCGAGGAGGGCGATCCCCACGCCGCCCCGCTGGCGCTGCGCACCGCGTACGGCACGCTCAGGCCACTCGACGTGCTGGCCGGGGCCGAGTTGCCGAGGATCTGTTAGCGAAGGTGGGGAGGTGAGAGGTCTGGAGTGGCGCGGGCGCCCTCGCCCGCCGTTTCGACGCGTCCAGTCGTTTCCGCTGCCCCGTGGCGCTGCCCGTCACTCTCGCCGACATCACGGGGGTCGCATCTCGCCTCTCGCGCCCCAGGGGCCTCGTGGCATGACATGGTGCTGGCATCGCCACGAGATCCTTCGCCGACCTCCGGTCGGCTCTGGATGACGGAGAAGCGGAAAGTCGGGCGCCCTCGCCCGCCGTTTCGACGCGTCCAGTCGTTTCCGCTGCCCCGTGGCGCTGCCCATCGGCAGGAGGGGGCGCGCTAGGACTTGTCGCCGCCGTCCTTCTTCTTCTTCTTGTCCTCGTCCTTGTCCTGCTTTTTTTTCTTGTCCTTCTGCTGCTTGTCCGCTTCGTCGTCCTTCTTCTTCTTCTTGTCCTTCTCTTTATCTTCTTCGCCGCTCTTCTTGACCTTGGGGGCCTTTTTCAGCTTGGTGTCGACGTCGCAGAACTGCTCTTTCGCGTTCGGGGAGATGACAATCTTGACCCAGGCCGGCTCGTACTCGGCGAGGATGAAGCGGGAATAGTACTCGCCGGGTACCCGGATGAGGTATTTCTGCCCTCCGCCCATGTCGTCCCAGTCATCGGCGATGCCGATGATGCTACCGTTGACCTCGACCTTGGCGTCATCGGGAGAGACGTGAAATTCAACTCCCTCGCGGCACTCGAAGATGGACACGATGGGGGGTGTCGGGGTGGGCTGGGGCGTCGGCGCCGGTGGGCGCGGGGTCAAAGTCGGGGGTGGTGCCGTGGGCGTGGCGATCGGCTGCGCGACGGGTGTCGGCGTGGGAGGAACCATGGTGATCAGAATGGGCGTCGGGGTGGCGGGCGCCTCGGCGTCGCCCGGAGGGAGGGTCGCCAGGCCGGTACCCTCCCCGGCCGGACCCACGGGCAACTCCGGCGGGGGCGAGGGACGGATCAGGGCGACCGCCAGCACGACGACCGCCAGCACGCCCACGGCAACACCCGCCAGGATCCAGGGGAAGCGTGACCGCCGCTCGCCCAGGTCTCGCGTTGCCTCGATGCTCATCGTGGCCATGGTGTCTTCCAGCTCGGGAGGGGTAAGCTGGGAGAGCCGGCGCGCCTCGGTGGCGAACTCGGTGGCGGTGGTGATGCGCTCGCCGACCGCCTTGGCGAGACAGCGGCGCAGGAGGGCGGCCACCTCATCGCCGAGGGCATCGAGGATCTCGGGATTGCCGAACGGGTCGTGATTGAGGATCTGGTACACCAGGGTGGTGACCGTATCCGCGGGGAACGGCTTGCGGTGCAGCAGCAGCTCGTAGAGGATGACGCCGAGGGAGAAGAGGTCGGCGCGAGGGTCCGCCCTCTCTCCCCGCACCTGTTCCGGGGCCATGTAGGCGGGTGAGCCGACGGTCATACCGGTGCGGGTGAGCTCGGTGGAGTCGCCGATGGCCTTGGCGACGCCGAAGTCGGACACCTTGACGCGACCGTCGGTGGTGATGAGGATGTTGGCCGGCTTCACGTCACGGTGCACGACCCCCAGCGAGTGGGCGGCGGACAGGGCGTCGGCGACCGCCGCGACCATTTTCAACGCCTCGGCGCGGGTGGGGTAGTCGCCGCGCTTGATCTTGTGCGATAGCGATTCGCCTTCGACCAGCTCCATGACCAGGTAGAGCAGGCCCTCGTCCCGCCCGGAATCGTAGATGGTCACCACGCCGGGGTGGTTGATGCGCGCCGCCAGCTTGGACTCGCGCAAGAAGCGCGCTGTCAGCTCTTCCGTCGGTCCGGCACCGGTGCCGGGCAGGCCGATGACCTTGACCGCCACCGGCCGATCGAGGGTGGGGTCGAGGCCACGCAGCACCACGCCCATGGCGCCACGACCGAGCTCGCCGGTGATCGTGTAGCGCCCCACCCGGGAAGGAATCGTCATGCCGCCTCCACGCCGCGGTGCATGCCGGAAAGACTAGCGCAACTCAACACATTCTCACAAGTTCCGCGCCGGCCGCCGGCGGGAGATGAGAATCAGGTTGCGGGTGTACACGATCAACCCGCTCACCTGGCCGACGATGAAGACCGGGTCGTGGCGCAGGATCGCGTAGGTCAGGAGGACGAGGCCGCCGGCGATGGAGAAGTACCAGAACGCCCTGGGAATGACGCTCTCCCGCCGCGCCTCGGAGACCGCCCACTGCACGAGAAACCGCGCCGAGAACAGCGCCTGTCCGACAAAGCCCAGCGCCATGAGAGCATTGGAGGGAAGGGTCATGGTTTCCTCTGGAGTTGCCACCGAACGTGGCGGTCCTACAGCCAGCGCACGCCGGGCGCGTGGCGCAGGCCGCACAGCAGCGTCGCCGACTGCCCGTAGTGGCGGTCGAAGTGGAAGGCGCGGATGCGCGGGTCAAACGCCGCCAGCTCGTCCATCACCTCCGGGGAGCCGTCGCGGCAGCCGTCGGCCACAAGGATGACCTCGCAGGCTCGCTGGAGGCCGCTGCGCACCTCCAGCAGCTCGGCGAGCAGCGGGGCCAGGTTGTCGTGTTCGTCGCGCACCGGCACCACCACCGAGATCCGGGTTTCCGACACGGGTCGATTGTAGACGACGTCGCAACGCCCTTCCAAGTGCAGGAATCAAAGGAGAACATCATAGAATGTCGCGGTGCGCGTCCTGCTGGTGCACTCCGATGATCGCTCCTTCGAGGTCGAGCGTTTCGGCGCCGCGTGGGAGGTGGCGGGCGGCGCCGCCGGCGAGTTGGTGCCGGTCACGCCCGCGACCGCCGGCGGCTGGATCGAGGGCGGGGTGAGGCCGGCCGGGGTGCTGCTCACCGGCGGGCCGGACGTCGAGCCGTGGCGCTACGGCCAGGCGCCTCTGGCCGGGGTGAAATTGCACCCGGACGGGGCTCGGGACGCCCTCGACCTCGATCTGTTGGCTCGCGCCGACGACGCCGGCTGGCCGGTGCTGGCCGTGTGCTACGGCTGCCAGGCGCTGGCGGTGGCGCGGGGAGGTTCGTTGATCCAGGACCTGCCGTCCGCCGGTGTGGCGGGGCACGCGGTGCACCGGCCGCTTCATCGGCTGGCCCACGCCGTGACGGTGCTCGATAGCTCAGTGCTGGCGTGGATGCCGCGCCGCTTCGAGGTCAACTCGCGGCACCACCAGGCCATCGCCGACCCGGGGCGCCTGCGCGTTGCCGCCCGGGCGCCCGACGGGGTCATCGAGGCCGTGGAGGATCCCGGTGCTAACCGCTTTGTGGTGGGTGTGCAGTGGCATCCGGAGAACCTCCTGTTCAATCCGCACCTCGAGCTCTTCCGTCGCTTCCGTGCCGCCTGCCGCGGTGGCGGGTGACGCCGCCGCCCCGACGCGCTAAGCTGTGACCCATGAGGCGAACCGTGTTGCTGATCGCAGTCGTGCTCGCGTCGCTGCGCTTCCTGGCGTGCGAGACCGGCGAGCCCAACGAGGCGGAGCGGCAGGAAATCTCCAGGGTAGTGCGAGCCTTCGTGGAGCGTCTCGCCGAGGCCTACGGCGGCATGGATCCGGCGCCGCTCGAGGGGTTGGCAACGCCGCGTTTCATGGAGCGGGCACGCCACGACATCGATCTGCTGCGCGCCGGCGGCGATCGCCTCGAGCCCCGCCTGAAGAGCCTGGAGATCACCAGTCTGAAGGTGCTTCGCCATACCAACGCCTACGTGGCGGCGCGGGAGACGTGGGACACGAGACGGTTTGACGCCTACAGCGGCGAGCTGGTCGGGCACGATCCCGAATCGGTGTTGCACACCCACATCCAGCTTCAGCACATCGACCGGCAGTGGTTGGTGCTGTACCGCGAGGTGGAGGAGACGGCCACCGGGCCGCGCTTCGTGGTGCGAACGCCCGGAGTCCCGTGACGCCGTTCCCGACCGTCGCCATCGTCGGCCGTCCGAACGTGGGCAAGTCGACGCTGTTCAATCGCCTCACCGCCTCGCGCAAGGCGCTCACGCACGATCTCCCCGGGGTCACCCGGGATCGGGTGGCCGGCGAGGCGGCGCGCCCGGCCGGGGGCTTCGTGGTGGTGGTGGACACCGGCGGGTTCGAACCGGAAAGTGAGGAACTCTTCCCGTCGCTGGTGCGCCGCCAGGCGCTGAAGGCGATCGGTGAGGCGAACGTGGTGTTGCTGGTGGTGGACGGCGGCGCCGGCCCGCTGCCGCAGGATCTGGAGGTGGCGGGGGTGTTGCGGCGCCTCGGTGCGCCGGTCGTGCTGGCGGTCAACAAGGCGGACCGCCGCGATGCCTCGCTGGGGGCGGGAGAGTTCGCGGCGCTGGGCTTTCCGGTGGTCGCCGTGTCGGCCGAGCACGGGCTCGGCTTGGACG
>JBBINC010000149.1:0-6872 GCA_037444085.1 Acidobacteriota bacterium
AAAGCGCCGCCGATGAGGATGTCCCGCTGGCTCAAGTTGTACTCGCTGGCGAGCACGTCGAGTTCCCCACCCGTGGTAAACGAAAGCGGTGGCGAGCGCCTCCACACGCGCTCGATGCCCAGCCGAAGGCCCAGGGAATTGTCGAGATTCCCCCGCCGCCAGTCTGCGTCGTCGCAGGCAGGGTCCCTGCACATCTCGAAGTGTCCGTGCCGGCCCTGCGTCTGCCAGCGAAAGTGCGCGCCGCCGCCGAACAACCGCCACGGCGAGCTGTCGTCAGCGTAGCCCTTGGCCGGGGCGATCAACCCGGCCAGCAGAGCGAGGAACACCATGGCCCGCGTTGTCGATGGCGACATCGTCGTATTATCGGCGCCTTCGACCGCCGAAGCCAGAGCCGGGAAGGAATCGCTTCCGGGGTGTGTTCACACCTATGCTGTCTCCACGACGAGACATCGACCAGGGAGGACAACGATGCTCCGAACCACGATCCCCGCAATTGTCTCGATCATTGCCGTCGCGTTGGCCGCAGTGACGCCGGTGGGCGCCGACTTCGTACCACCGCGGGTCAGCCCGCAGGCGTCGGTCAGCCAGACCATCGGCACTACGCAGCTCACCATCGCCTACAGCCGCCCATCGGTGAGAGACCGCGCCATCTGGGGTGCTCTGGTGCCCTACGAGCAGATTTGGCGAACCGGTGCCAACGAGGCCACGACGTTCACCACAGCCGACGATGTCGCGATCAACGGCTCACCCCTCCCGGCCGGAACCTACTCCCTCGCCACCATCCCCGGGAAGGCGGACTGGACCGTCATCTTCAACAAGGACCGGGAACTCTGGGGCATGTACCAGTACAAGCCAGAGAACGACGCGTTGCGCGTGAGCGTGAAGCCCATGGAAGTTCCCTTCACCGAGAGCCTGGAGTTCTCCTTCGCCACCATCGGCGAGGACTCGGCCACCGTCGTCATGCGCTGGGAGAAGATAGCCATCGCCTTCACCGTCAAGGTGGACGTGGTGACCAGCACCCTCGCCAGGGCGCGCGCCGCCGTGGCCACCGCCCCCGCCAATGACTGGCGTACCCCGTACGTGGCTGCCAACTACTTCCTCGACAAGAAGCCCCACGCAGTCGAAGCCATGGAATGGCTGGACCGCTCGATCAAGGTCCAGGAGACCCCGCAGAATCTCGGCGCGAAGGCGCGCGCTCTCGGCGCAGCCGGCAACACCGCGCAGGCCATTGCCCTGGCACGGCGCGCCATCGAACTGGCCAGGGCTGCCAACCCCAACGCCAACACCTCGAGCCTGGAGAACCTCATCGCCCAGTGGCAGGGCTCGAAGTAGCGCGCTACAACGGCCGTGCGACGCGGGCCTCGGGCGAGGGCTCGTGGCCCGTGTCGTTCCCGCGCAAACACCCTCCCGCGCGTCCCCGGCGGCGACGCCCCCGCCCCGGTGAGGACGATGCCCACCTCACCGCGGATCAGGGGCCGCCGGCCGCTGCGCAGCGCGGCGAGGCGGGGAGCAGCGGAGTGAGCAGGCGGGCGATGGCCACGACCGCCACACACCCCAGCACGTTGAACCACAGGAAAGGGATGTTGGTGAATGCGAAACAGGCCAGCACCAGCGCTTCCCCGGCGAGGGCCGCCACAAAAACCGCATTGGCCGTCACTGTCTTCCAGAAATAGAAGGCGAGCAAAAAGACCCCCAGGATCGTCCCGTAGAACAGCGAGCCCAGGATATTGACCGCCTCGACCAGCGACCCGAGCCGGCTCGCCGAGAGGGCAAACGCGATCGCGAAGGCGCCCCAGGCCGCGGTTGCGGCGCGGGCCACGGCCACCGCCGCCTGCTCGCTTCCCTGCCACCCGAACAATCGTCGCACCACGTCGACCACGGTGGTCGAGGCCAGCGCGTTGAGTTCCGCGGCAGTGGAAGACATGGACGCCGCGAACACCGCGGCCAGCACCAGACCCACCAGCCCGGCGGGCAGAAATGTCACCACGAAGGTGAGGAAGACGAAGTTGACATCGGACGGGTCGGCCTTCGGATCGTGGCGCTGGATCACAGCGATCGCCTCACGGCGGCGGAGCTCAGTTTCGCCCGCCGCGGCTCGGAGTGCGGCCGCGGCGTCCTCGATCGACCCCTCCTCCCCCTGCCGCATTGCCTCCACGAGGCCGAGTGCCCGCTCCCGCTTGGCCGCAAACGCCTGCGAGTGCGCCGCCGTCGCCGCCTCCCACTCGCCTGCTCCGGCGGAGGCGCGTACCTTCGCCACGGCCACCGGGTTGAAGAAAACCGGCGGCTCGACAAACTGGTAGAAGGCGAACATCACCGCGCCCAGGAGCAGGATGGCGAACTGCATCGGCACCTTGAGCAAACCGTTAGCCAGTAACCCGAGCCTCGACTGGGCCACCGATCGTCCTGTAAGGTAGCGCTGAACCTGGGACTGATCGGTACCGAAGTACGAGAGGGCGAGGAAACCGCCGCCGATCAGCCCCGACCAGAACGTGTAGCGACTCCCGAGATCGAAGGAGAAGTCCACGGCTTCCAGCCGTCCGAGCTTCCCCGCCACCCGCAGCGCGTCGACGAGCTGCACTTCCGCAGGGAGGGAGAGCACCAGCGCCACGAACGCCGCCCCCATGCCGACGAAGATGATCGCCATCTGGTGCGTGTGCGTCCACCCCACCGCCCGTGTGCCGCCGGCCGTGGTGTAGATCACCACCAGCACACCGATGATCACGATGGTCAGGTTCAGATCCCAGCCGAGAATGACCGAGAGGATGATCGCCGGGGCGAAGATGGTCAGCCCGGCCGCCATGCTGCGCTGCAGGAGAAACAGCAACGCCGCCAGCGCGCGCGTCTTGCCGTCGAAGCGCGATTCGAGGAACTCATAGGCAGTGAAAACCTTCAGCCGATGATAGAGAGGTACGGCAGTGATCGACAGCACAACCATCGCCACGGGTAGGCCGAAGTAGAACTGGACGAAGCGCATGCCATCGGTGTACGCCTGCCCGGGAGTCGAGAGGAAGGTAATCGCCGAGGCCTGAGTGGCCATGATCGACAGGGCGATGGGCAGCCATCGCATCTCGTGCCCCGCCTGCAGATACTCCTTTATGGTCTTCACCCGGCGGCTCTTCCAAACGCCATAAACGACGATGAAGGCCAGCGACCCCGCCAGCACCAGCCAGTCCAGGCCCGTCACGACCTGCCCACCTCGGGCCGAGCCGCCTTGCGCAGCCTGCGCCGCTCGCCGGCTGGGCTCATGCAAAGCCCCGGCTGAACAGGTAGAAGAGCACCACCAGCGCCAGCAAGGTGCCAAGCACCACCGCGTACAGCCGCGGCCAGGAGCCGCCCGCCGGCGGGTTCTCTTCCCCTTGTCCAGGCAGCGCCGGTTGCCGGCTCACTGCCGGCCACCGGCAAGCAGGTTGGCAAAAAGGCGCAGAGCCCCGGGGACCCCGGCGGGTAGCTGGCGGAAGAACGCCAGCGACGTATGGACGTAGCTGCCCCGGCCGTAACGCACCACCAGCAGCCCGCCGGCGAGCGCCTTCTCACCCGGATCCTGCATGGCGAGGGGAGCGTCGTAGCGAGCATCCCAGGAGGCGGGAAAGTACAGGCCCCGCTCCTGCACCCAGCCGTCGAAGTCTGCCCGCGTGATGCGGTTGGGGTAGCTAAGCAACGGGTGATCGGGAACGAGAATGGTGACCGGCGCGCCCTCAACCGTGACGCGGTCCCGACCCAGAGCCAATGGGAACGGACCCAGCGCATCGGTGAGCAGGCCGCGAGACGTGTTGTACTGCACCACCAGCGTGCCCCCGGCCTCGACGTAGGCAAGCAGGCGGCGCTGCGCCGCCGCCAGGCGCTCCCGGGTATTGAAGGCGCGCACTCCGGTAATGACGGCGTCGAATCCCTGGAGGTCGCCACCCTCGATGTCCGCGTCCGATATTAGCGACACCTCGTACCCCAGCTGCCGAAGGACCGCGGGCACCTCATCGCCCGGACCCATCACGTACCCCACCCGCCGGCCGGCGATTCGCACCGGCTCATGCACCAGCGTCACCTGCGCGGGAAGCAGCACGGTGATCGGCGGAATGTGGTCGTAGTCAACCTCGAAGCTGCGCCAGGCGCTGCGGCGCCCATCCACTTCCACCTCCAGGCGGACCACCTCCGTGCTCGGCAGCGGTGGAGGAGTGATGGTCACGTCCAGCACCGTCTCGTCGCCACGCGAGCCGAGTGAAAACGCCAGCGCTGCAGGCTCGCTGCGCCAGGGAGCCGGTACATTCAGTCGAACCACACCACGTGCCGCCCGCATGGCAGTCAAGCGGACCCGCACCGTACGCGGCTCGCCACTCGGGAACATGACGACCCCGTTTTCCATCGCCGCCGTCACCGGCGGAAGCACGCCGGCCAGCCGTATCCGCTCCCCGCGCACCGGGTCCACCGTGCGGTGCACCACCGGCACCGAGACCTCCAGCTGCTCGCCGTCGAGGTCAAGAAGGAACCGAGCCGCGAGGGGAGGCCGCGACGCTCCATCGATGCCGGCCGCCGACTCAACCCTGTACAGCCCTGCCGACGGCGGCTCCCGCAGCCATTCCGGGCCTGACACCGGCGCCGTCTCCGGGACCCCGACGGTCACCGGGATGCTTACCGGCTGGTTGGCTGGCAGCATCTCGTTGCGGGATACGGGCTCACCCCCCGCCACCGCCACCCTGCGCAGCACCACCGGCAGCGTACCCCGGTTGACCACCATGGCCGTGATGCTCAAGGTATCCCCGGGCGCCACCGACCGCTCCTCGGCCACCGCCTCGACCCACACGCCGCTGGCGGCCAAAACCAACTCGTCGAGCTCCCGTCGCTTCACCTCCACCCAGTGACCGGGCGGCAAGGAGGCCATCGCCCGGCGCGCCGCCAGCAGCCCCGGCACCACCGCCGCCGGGTTGCGCACGTCGAACGCCCTCTGCGCCTCCACCAGAGCGGCATCCACCGCCTCGCCGCCAGGCACGCGTCCCCAGGTGGTGTCGATCCACTCCAGCGGATCCCCCTGCGCCGGCTCACCGGCAAGCTGCTCCAGATAGTTGGGCAACGCCCCCCGCCTCGGTGCAGCGCCGAAGCCCTGGCTCTTGTGCATCGACCGGGCGCGGGCTGCCAGTTCCGCGTACGACTCACCCCGCACCGGATCGAATATCCCGAGATCGAGGGTGAGCAGCCGCGGCATCTCCGCGCTCCGCCCTTCGATCTGAGGACGCCAGGCGTTCCAAAACAGACGGCGCGGCCCCCAGGTGCCGAGCGCCCTCACCTGCTCCGGGAACCTCGCCGGATCCCCGGCCGCCGCAAACGCCTCCGCCGCCAGGATCGCCGACGCCGTGTGGTGGCCGTGCCCAGCGTCGCCGGTCGCCGGGAAACGGGTAATCACCACGTCTGGCTTGAAGGTGCGCAGCACCCGGACGACGTCCGCCAGCACCTCCTCGCGCCCCCACAACGACAGCGTTTCCTCCGCCGACTTTGAATAGCCGAAGTCCACGGCCCGAGTGAAGAACTGCTCTGCCCCGTCGATCGCGCGCGCCGCCAGCAGCTCCTGGGTGCGAATAACCCCCAAAAGCGGCGCCTGTTCCGGACCGATGAGATTCTGTCCGCCGGCACCACGGGTGAGGGAGAGGTACGCGGTGCGCAGTTGCCGCCCGCGGGCGAAGTAGGCGAGCAGGGACGTGTTCTCGTCATCGGGATGGGCGGCGACATACAGCACGCTGCCCAGCACCCGCAGCTTCTCCATGGCTCGCCACACCTCGCCGGCGCTGGGTGCCGCCTCGCCCCGGATCGCCAGCGCGCCGGTGATCGCTGCTGCGACAAGAACCGAGCACGACACGGTTGGCGCGAGTCCACCTAAGCTTCTCCACCGTCCCGGCACGCCCTTTCCTCCTTCCCGACAGACAACGTTGAGGGACCGAGGTTATGCCCGCGATCGCGGCCAGCGGCTAAGAGCTGGTCATGGAGCCGCGAGCACCGACATCGCTTCAGGGGGCAGGCGTTCGTCCTCCCCTGATTCGCGATTCATCGCGACCTTCACGTCTCGACGCCGCCGGAGCCGGCGTCCAGCGCCGCCGCGCGCGGCCGTAGCGAGCCTGGCCCGAGCACCAACTCCACCGATTGCGTCCCACAGTACACCCGGCGCACCGACACCTCGAACCCCTCCGGCATCCACTCGCGAAGATCCAGAAGGAAGACTCCATCCCCGGCATCGTATTGCACCTTTCCGGGCAGTAGTCGCTGTACAATTGCAGCCACGGCAGACGCCGGCAGCGGTACCCCCAGCGGACCCCGAATCGACCCAACCTGGCAGCCGAAGAAACGGTGCACGATCTTCACCTCCCGCATGCGCAGCGACACCGCGCCCGGCAGCCCCTTCCAGGCGAAGGCGACCTCCAGCACCAGATCGCCGTCCGGCCGTCCGTGCAACCCGATGCGGCGCAGCGCTGGAACTCTCGCCGGCAGCTCGCGGTTGGCCCAGGCGTGAAGCTGCTGCAAATCCAATCGCACGGCAAGACCGTCCCAGGAGAGTAGCGGCCGCGGGGAGGTGATGGGCATCACCGCCGGAGTATACCCCGGGGCGGCCCTGCTCGGAGCCGCGAGGGCCCATACCGCCTGTCGGGGCGACGTCGTTCGCCCGTCGCCCTCGCCTCCGCCGCCTTTGCCCCCTCGAACCCCCACCGCTCGCGCCGCGGGCCAAGCCCGACGGCGCTCGCTTCCTTCTTTTCTCGGGGGGCCGCGCGCCCCCCTCCCTTTCCTCCGCGCGCTCTGCCCCCCGTGCCCCCACCGCTCGCGCCGGCAAAGCCGGACGCTCGCTTCTCTCGCCTCCAACCACCCCGACCACGCCCCCACCCAGCCCCCGCGTGATG
>JBBINC010000150.1:0-6831 GCA_037444085.1 Acidobacteriota bacterium
TGATGGCAGGGCGGATCGTGCCTGGATCGGTGTCCGTGTCCGTGCCGGTGCCCGTGCCAGTGTCCGTGCCAGTGCCCGTGTCCGTGCCGGTGTCCATGACACCGCGTCTGGGCCGCCCTTCCACTCACCCCTACGAGTTTCCAGAGCCAGCGGCGTCTCGGTCTTCTCGCGACAAACCAGGCTGAAGCTATCGGGCCAAGCGCCCACCCAGCTCGCTCGCCAGAAATGCTCTGGCAGCGTCCCGGCCCGCCTCAACGGCTTGATCCACTGAACCATAGTCGGCCCAGTGCAAATCGTTGACTGCCGGGGCGATCACCGCGTCTGCCTCGGCCAGCAGGCGTTCCCGCAGCGCTTGCCACCCCATGGCCGCGGCGCGGAACATGGCGCGCGGAAGGCGGTCGCGGTCGGGATCAGCGACCGGTAACCCCTCCGACACCTCGACGGCAATCACCGGACCTCCCAGCTCCTTTGCAGCCGCTACCGGGATCTCGGCCACCGCACCGCCGTCTTGCAGGCGCCGGCCGTCCCAGTGCAGCGGTGCCACCAGCCCGGGCATCGCCGACGAGGCAGCAACTGCTAGCCGCACGGGCCCGTGACACAGTCGCACCTCGCGTCCGCTGGCGTTGTCGGTTGCCACTGCGACGAACGGCAGCGACAACTCCTCGATTCGGGCATCCGGTACGAGGAACCCGATGCGACGGAGCATCTCATCGGAGCTCAACAAGTTCCTGCGCAGCAGCAGGCGCGCCAGGACAGCCAGGAAGCGTACGCGATCGAGCCTGGCTCGCCACCCGCCTGCGACGCGAGGCGCCGCCAGATCAGGCATCGACATGGCCAGTCCCGAGCGCACGAACTCGTGCACGCGGGTGATTGCGCCGGCGCTCCCCCGAGTCAACCACAGCGCTGCCATCAACGCCCCCGAGGAGGTACCGGCCATTCCCCCCAGGCGAACCCCCGAAACCTCAAGCTCGGCCAGCACCCCCAGGTGGGCCACGCCGCGCACCCCGCCGCCCCCGAGCGCCAGCACCGCCGCAGGCGCGGGCATGCCCGCAGCGCGGGTCATTGCCGCACAAAGCCGCGGTTACGAAGCCGATTGGCGTTGAGAACGATCGCTTCCAGGACCCCCTCCGCGACCCGCTGCGCCTTGTCGGAAACGTGCGCGAGGTCGTCCGTGATGCCGCGGGGATCGATGTCGCCGATCTTGTCGCCGGCCTCGACAGGCACGCCGTCGCGCAGTAGACCGCGAATGACGCCGGCGATGCGCGCCACCACCGGAGCCTCGGAGTCCACCGGGACACCCTTGTACAGGTCGTCGCGGGCGAACACGAACACCACCAGCCCGATCTTCTCCCCCTGCTCCACCCGATGCCCGATGTCATAGCCGGTGCGAAAGATGCCAGTGCGCGGAGCCTTGATGACTCGCTCCCGGGCAAACCCAAGGATTTCGGCCGGCGGCGCCGGTTCTAGCGGCTGTCCGCCCTGGAGCACACGCCCCAGGCGGGCGCCTCGCACCGTCTCCACCAGGGCGTGGCAGTCCTTCCCGGCGTGATAGCCGGGACCCAGGGCGATGACCAGTGGCGCCATCTCCTTGGTGAGCACCCTATTGGCGCGCAGCATGGCGGCCTCGACGTACACGTCCGGGGGCCACTGGGCCAGCACCTGATCGAGAGGCTGAGTGGTCAGCGCGATATCGCCCATTTCGTGGTGAGAGTCGACCTCGGAAAGCAACATGACGTATCGAGCCGTGACCCCGTCCACGGTCTTGGCGTGCTCGAACACCGCCTCGGCAAAGCACACCCGCCGCCGCACCGCCTTCGGGAACGGGCGCTCCACCAGAAGAATCCGGCCCAGACCCTGGCAGGCGAGGTGGACCGCCACCGCGCTGCCCAGTTCGCCAGCCCCGCGAACGAGAATGCGGGCCTCTCGAAGGCCGTCGTTCACCGTACCGCCACCGCCTCCATCTCCACCGCAGCACCGCGCGGGAGCGCTTTCACCTCGACCGCCGCACGAGCAGGACGGTGTTGGCCGAAGTATCGCTCGTACACCGCATTCATCTCGCCGAACCGACTCAGATCGGTGAGGAACACGGTGACCTTGGCGACTCGCGTCCGGTCACACCCGGCGGCGGCGAGAACCGCGTCAAGGTTGCGCAGTACTTGCTCCACCTGCGCTTCGAACCCACCTTCGACGAGCTGGCCGGTGGCGGGGTGAAGCGGGATCTGCCCCGAGACGAACACCAAGTCTCCGGCAACAATGCCCTGGCTGTAGGGGCCCACCGCGGCGGGGGCCCGGTCGGTAGCCACCGTGGTAAACTCTCCGCTCATCAAGCCTCCCTCTCCGGAACGTACTCCCAAATCTCCGGAAGGTTACGGAAGCGCTCCCCAAAGTCAAGGCCGAAACCCACCACGAAGCGGTCGGGGATCTCCATGCCAATGAAGTCGACCTGGACGTCCACCTGTCGCCGCGACGGCTTGGAGAGGAGCCCCACCACCTTCACCGACCGCGGGTGGCGCGCCCACACCAGGGCGATGACGTCGGCGAGGGTGAGCCCGGTGTCGACGATGTCCTCCACGATATAGACATCCTTTCCCGCGATGTTGACCGTCAGGTCCTTCACCAGCGCTACCGTCCCCGAACTGGAGGTGCTGGCCCCGTACGAGGAGACCTGGATGAAGTCCACGACGATCGGCGCCGAGAGCTGCAACGTCAAGTAAGTGAAGAAGTACGATGCGCCCTTGAGGACGCAGAGAAACACCGGGTCCTTGCCCTCCAGGTCCGCTCCCACGCGCCGCGCCAGGTCACTGACGACCCGTTCGAGTGTCACTGCGTCGACCACCTTCTCCTTGAGCATGTCCCCACCGTTTGATCTTTCTTCTGTCCACTGCTATAAATCCACTGAGGCGCTCTCCAGCATGGCCGCAATCGCACTGCACGAGTTGAACCAGCTCCATGTGAGGGCGTCCGACCGCGCCCGCTCGCTGTGGACCTTCTACCAGTTCCTGCAGGCCGTGTTCAAGCATCTGGCGGACACCGAGTGCCCGGCCGAGCTCGACTTCCAGACGCTATTCGCTCGCCTCCGAGAGGTTGCCGAACAGCTCGGTCATGCCGACGCAAGCCGTGCCACGCGCGCCCTGGGGGAGATCGAGAAGACGCTCGACCACCTGGCGCGGGAGCTTTTCGTGGCTGACCGGGAGGTGTCGCCATCCTTGCTGCGGCGCTTCTTCGACCGGCTGCGCCGCCAGGATGAGAGAGTCCTGCAGGCGGTCATCAAGTTCTACCTGCAGGCGCCCGATCCCAGCGAGGACATTCTCGACAAGCTCGACATCTTGCTCACGCGACTGGCTGAAATCCCCCGTGAGGATGGTGGCAGCCGCGTGCGCGAGCGTCACGAGATTGAGCGTCTCGTGCAGCCGCTGCTGGCGGCCCGGCCCATCCCAGCAACCACCGACGCGGAGCTTCACGAGCTAGGCCACACCCTCGGCGAACTGCGCTCCGAGGTGCTTGGGCTGCCCGAACTCTCCGCGCTGCTGGCCAGCGACGCGCTCGACCGATTCCGCGCGCTCAAGCGGCGCCTGAAGGACTCGCTGCTCGACCCGAGGATCCTGCCGGCCATCGTCGACACAACCGTGACGATCAAGAACCGGTTCAGGGAGCTCTGGGAGGACGAGGAGCCGCAATTGCTTGACGACACCAACCGGGTCATGGAGCTGCGCCGGCATTTCCTAGCTCACCCGGAGATCCTCACCGCCGAGCTGCGCGACGCGCTGGATGGGTTCTCCTCCCTGCACAAGCGCTTCGATCAGGCGCGCAAGGACGACAACCTGAGGAGAGAAGACATCCTCGAGCTGCGCCGCTCGCTCACCACCATCCTGGAGCACCACGACGCGGCACAGCGGCGCGCCGCCCACGCCGCTCGGGAGCGGGCCGAGGACACCAAGGTGATCGTCCAGGGAACCCCCGTCGCTCGGGCCGCCGAGCCGGTGCCGCAGATCGAAGAGAGCAGTGCGCCGCACGTCCCCGCTGATCCTCTGCTCGCCGAGTACTTCAGCAAGATCATCTACGCCCTTGAGCTGGTCGGCGCGGATCGCCCGGCCGCCGAGCTGGTGCACGCCCGCGAACTGGCGACGCTCCACCTGGAACCGTGGGAAGTCGACTCGTGCCTCCACGTCTCTCGCCGCCGGGACGCCGCCAACTCCCTGGACGACCAGCGGCACCAGCTCTTCTTCCAGGCCGCGGCGCTCCGCATTCGCATGGACGAGGAGGCGCGCGAGGTGATCCGGCTGGACCGCCGCGGTTCGGAGAAGCTCCATGACATTCTTGACGGTGCCACCCAGTCGCTCCAGCGGGCGGCCGACCTCGACCGACGCTTCCAGTGGTTCATCGAGGACGCCCTTTACCGGGGCGACACCGAACACCTCGAAAAACTCTACCGCTCGCGATTCCGGCTGCTGCGCGCGTACTCCGGCGTCTGGTTGATCCACAACGAGCGGGGCGGAATCTCGCCCTTCTAGACCATGCCGCCGCTGCACCTGCGCCTCGGCACGGACCTTCACCCCCTCGATCGCGAGCGCGTCATGGTCGGCCGCAGCCGCTTCTGTGATATCCGCCTGCAGGAGGACACCGTCTCACGGCTGCACGCTGCCTTCACCAACGCCGAGCAGGGAGTCATGCTGGAGGACCTGGGCTCTTCGAACGGCACCTTTGTCAACGGCGAGCCGGTGGTGGGAACGGCGCGCCTGGCCGTGGGCGACGTGGTCCGCTTCGGCGCTGTGCGCGGCACCATCGAGGACAGCGAGTCGCAGGTCGAACCTCGGGACCTCATCTCGGTCTCCGACCTGGCTCGCCGGCCGACCACTGCCCTGCCCAGCGGCGCCCCGGCTGGCTTCCTCCTGCGCTGCGCCATCGCACTCTCGGAGGTGCTGCTGTTTTCGCTCGGCAGCATCGTGCCGTTCGTCCCCATCATCGCCGTGCTGGTGCTGGAACGCTATCTGCTCCCCGCCGACCGACTCCCCTCCACGTTGCAGGCCAAGGTCATCATCACCGCGGCGTGCGCCGCCCTCTGGCTCGTCTACAGCTGGTACTACTTCATCCACGGGTGGGCCAGGCGAGGCGGCTCTCCGGCGATGCGCGCCTGGGGCGTGCGCCTCTTCGACTGGCGCTGGCGCATCCCCATCGGGTACAGCCGGGCCTGGCTGCGCGCCGCCGGCGTGGTGGTCACGATCCTCACTCTCGGCGTCGGCTTCCTGCTGCCACTGCTTCGCCGCGACCGGCGGGCGCTGCACGACTTGCTCGCCGGCACCGTGGTCGCGCGAATCAGGCCACCGGTTGCCGAGGCCCTCAAGGAGACGCCCGGGCGCGCGAGGTAGACCGGCAGTGCCAGGCAGAACCGCTCCGCTTGCCTGCCAGCTGCGGGCAACCCGGCGGCTCGGCGATTCGAGCAAGGGGCGGCCGGCCGCCGGGGAGGCTACAATCCCCAGGCATGAGCGAGTTGTGGCACGCGTTTGCCAGCACGGGAGCGGTGGCCAAGGGGGTGCTCCTCGTCCTCGGCCTCTTCTCCCTTGTTTCCTGGACGGTCATGATGCTCAAGGTGGGGCAGTTGCGGCGGGTCAACCGGTTCAACCGCGCCTTTCTCGCCGAGTTTCGCCGGGCTAAGCTGCTCGCTGACGTGCAGGCGGCCTCCTCGCGCATCCCGGGCTCCCCGCTGGCCGGCATGTTCCGCGCGGGATTTCTGGAACTGGAGGCGCAGGTGCGGGTCATGAAGGCGACGCAGGCGCCGGCCGCCACCGGAGCGATCAAGAGTCTGGTGGCGGTGGAGCGCGCCCTGCAGCGTGCCATCGGCGTCGAGTCGGCACGCCTGCAGCGTTTTCTCCCCTTTCTCGCCACCACCGCCTCGGCCACCCCGTTTATCGGCCTGTTCGGAACTGTCTGGGGGATCATGAATTCCTTCCAGGCGATCGCCACCCAGGGTTCGACTTCGATCGTCACCGTGGCGCCGGGGATCGCCGAGGCACTCATCAACACCGCCGCCGGGCTCGCCGCCGCCATCCCTGCGGTGATCGCCTACAACGCATTCCTGGGGGCGCTGCGTCACCAGCGCACGGTGATGGAGGACTTCCTGCTCGAGTTTCTCAACCTCACCGAACGTACCTTCACTTGAGAGGGCAGGAGATGGCGTTTCGTACCGGCAACGAGCCCGACAACATCGCCGAGATCAACATCGCGCCGCTGGTCGACGTCATGCTGGTCCTGCTCATCATCTTCATCATCACCGCGCCGATGCTGGTGCAGGGTCTCAACGTCGAGTTGCCGCGCGAAGCGGCCAGTCCGATCCGGCAGAAGGACAAGGAGCCCATCGTGCTCACGCTCACCCGCGACCGCCTGGTGATCGTCGACGATCAGCCCGTCCACCCCACCCTGCTGCCAGAGCGGCTGGGCCGTATGCTCGCCGGCGGCCCCAGGCCGGTCTACCTGAAAGCTGACAGGGAATTGCCGTACGGGTTCATCGTGCAAGTGCTCGCCGCCTTGAACCGGGTCGGCGTGGAGGAGATCGGCATGGTGACCGTGCCTCCGGAGAGCGGCAGGTGATCGATCCGGTGACCCGCGAGCTGGAGACCCGCGCCGCTCAGCGGTGGCCGTGGCGGCTGGCCCTCTCGCTCTCCCTGGTGCTGCACGCCGCCGTCGGCGTCGGCCTGCTCCTCGCCGGCGCCTCGCCCCGGCGAACCACCACCCTCCCTAGCGTGCAGGTCCGCCTCGCGGCCTTGCCAATGCCAGCGCCGGCCGCGGGAGCAGCTCCACAAGCGGCGCAGCCCCGCGCCGCCGCCGCGTCCCCGG
>JBBINC010000151.1:0-6821 GCA_037444085.1 Acidobacteriota bacterium
ATCCGGCGACATCACCGCGGTCAACGCCGGGACTGGCCTGGCGGGCGGCGGCACCAGTGGCGACGTGACCCTGTCGGTGGCCTCCGGCGGCATCTCCACCGCCCTGCTCGCCGACGGCGCCGTCACCAGCCCCAAGCTCGCCTCGGGCGAGGTGGTGCGCAGCCTCAACGCCCTCACCGACGCCGTCACCCTCGCCGCCGGCAGCAACGTCTCCATCACCCCGGCGGGCAACACCCTGACCATCGCCGCCGCGGGCGGATCCGGCGACATCACCGCGGTCAACGCCGGGACTGGCCTGGCGGGCGGCGGCACCTCCGGCGACATCACCCTGGCGGTGGCGGTGCCATTCCACCTCCAGGAAGCGGTGGCCGGTTCTGGCGGCACCACCGGCGCCGTGCTGTGGGGCCTCAACACCGTTGGCGCCGCCGGGGTTCGCGGTTCGGCGGGTACCGCCACCTCGGCGCCGGGAATCGGCGTGGCGGGGACCAGCCGTACCGTCGCCGACCTCTCGCCGATCACGCGCCAGACCGGTGTCGCCGGCATCTCCGACCACCCCACCGGCACCGGGGTGTACGGCCAGTCCAACGCCAACAATACCCAGACGACCGGCGTTTGGGGGCAGAGCGCGTACGGCGTGGCGGTCTACGGTTCCTCGGCCAACGGCTACGCCGCCTTCTGGGACGGTGCGGTCGGGCAAAACGGACCGGTCACCATGGCCGCCGCCGCGCTGCGTCTCGACCATCCTGAGGACCCCGAGGAGCGTTACCTGGAATTGCCCTTCGCCGCCGCCGGCGAGCGCACCGTGGTGCTCGACGGCACCGCCCGCCTCGACGAGGCCGGCGCCGCAGAGGTCCGCCTGCCCGCCTGGTTCGCCCAGGTGACCGGGGGCCATCGCTACCAGCTCACCGCCATTGGCGCGCCAGCGCCGGCACTGCACGTGGCGAGGGAACTGCGCGACGACAGCTTCACCGTGGCTGGCGGCGTACCCGGCCAGAAGGTCTCATGGCAGATCACCGGTTCGCGGCGCGATGCCTGGGCGGCGGCGCACCCGTTCACCGCCGAGCCGGCCAAGCCCGCCGGTGAGAGGGGCACCTTGCTTCACCCCGAACTCCACGGGCGCCCGGCGGCAGCGGCGTTGACCGCGGCGCGCCGCAGCGAGCCTCACAACCCGGCGAACTCACCCAGCGAGCGGTAAATGAAGATGCAGTCGCCCCGGTTGACCACCACCTTCAAGGTGGCGCCGCGGTTCACCGCGTACTCCTCGTACCCCGGCACCTCGCAGGTCCCGTGGCACTCCGAGCCGTGCGCCGGCGACTCGCGCCCGGTCAGCCGGTCGAAAAACGCCATGCAGGTGCACTCGCCCAGCTCCGCGGCCGCTGGTTCCAGGACCACAACCGCTTCACCGGCAGTCCCAGGGACCGGGCGTATTGCGCCATGCTCTCGAGGCTTCTCGCCCGGGCGGTCAACTCCCGCTTCGCCCGTGCCCGCGACCACGCCGGGGACCTCTTCTCACCTTGTCTCGTGCCGTCCTTGCCGTCCATGCTCATCTCCTCCGGACGGCATCTTGGCGGGAGATCAGGTCAGCTGACGACAGGCCTTGGTCGAGCGGTTACTCGCGCCGGGCCCGGACAGCGACGAGCAGGCGGCGCGGCGCCGCATCGAAGAGGCCCTGTGCGCCGCCGACGAGCACGTCGCCGAGCGCGTTCGCGCGGTTCCCATTGACAGACCCTGTCCGACTCTGATAGGAGGTTGCCGACTTTGTTCGGCTGGAGTCACCGGGCCACCATGGAGACACGCAGGACGGACGACCGATGGCTTTCCGTCGAGGAGATCGCAGAGCACCTCGGCGTGACGAGGGACTCCGTCTACCGCTGGATCGAGAAGCTGGGGCTACCAGCCCACAAGGTCGGGAAGCTCTGGAAGTTCAAGAAGGACGAGGTGGACGGCTGGGTTCGCTCGGGCCAGGCCCACGGCGAGGACGAAGGAAAGGACGCGTGAGCAAGACCATGGGACCGGACGTGGCCGGAGGCGCGCAGTGATGACGCGCGAGGCCCTCCGACCGGGCGCCGCCGTCCGGGGCATCTTGCCCGACTCGCTGATCACGGTGGTGAACGTCCAGTGGTTCGGCTCCGAGGCGCTCGAGCTCACGTACAAGGACTCCGCGGGTCGCGTCGCCAACCAGCTCCTGTATCGTCACGACGAGGCGCGGCTCGAGGTCGTCGAACCGGGCCGCCCGTGGAGCTTCGACGGTGACGGCGCGCTCTTCCGCCTCGTCTGCGAGGCGCACCGGATCCGCCTCGCACACCTGTTCGATCCCGTCCTCGCGGTTCACACCTCTCTCGTCGGCCCGCTGCCCCACCAGATCACGGCCGTCTACGAGTCGATGCTACCGCGCCAGCCGCTTCGCTTCTTGCTCGCGGACGACCCTGGCGCCGGCAAGACCATCATGGCCGGGCTCTTCATCAAGGAGCTCATCGCACGCGGCGACCTGCAGCGCTGCCTGGTCGTCTGCCCGGGGAGCCTCGCGGAGCAGTGGCGGGACGAGCTGTACCGGCGCTTCCAGCTGCCCTTCGAAATCCTCACCAACGACAAGCTCGAAGCGGCGCGCACGGGCAACTGGTTCCTCCAGACCAATCTGGTCATCGCCCGCCTCGACAAGCTGTCCCGCAACGAGGACGTCCAGGACAAGCTCACCGCGCGCGATGGCCGCTGGGACCTGGTCGTCTGCGACGAGGCGCACAAGCTGTCGGCCACGTTCTTCGGGGGCGAGATCAAGTACACGAAGCGCTACAGGTTGGGCCAGCTCCTCTCGGGCACTACACGCCACTTCCTGCTCATGACGGCGACGCCGCACAACGGGGAGGAGGAGGACTTCCAGCTCTTCCTCGCGCTGCTCGACGGCGACCGCTTCGAGGGCCGGTTCCGCGATGGCGTGCACGCGACAGACGCCTCCGACCTCATGCGCCGCATGGTCAAGGAGGGGCTACTCAAGTTCGACGGCACGCCGCTCTTCCCCGAGCGCATCGCCTACGCGGTCCCGTACAAGCTGTCCGATCCGGAGGCGCGCCTCTACAAGGAGGTCACCGACTACGTGCGCGAGGAGTTCAACCGTGCCGAGGCGCTCGAGAACGACAAGCGCGCGGGCACGGTGGGCTTCGCGCTCACCATCCTCCAGCGGCGGCTCGCCTCATCGCCTGAAGCGATCGACCAGTCCCTTCGACGGCGTCGCGAGCGGCTAGAGAAGCGGCTGCGCGAGCTTCAGATCTTGCAGCGTGGTGCGGTTGCCCTGGCGCTTGCCACCGCGGCCCCCACGCTCGACGCTGACGACTTCGAGGACCTCGATGACGCCCCCGACAATGAGGTCCAGGCGGCGGAGGAAGAAGTTCTCGACCAGGCCACGGCTGCGCGCAGCATCGAGGAGCTCAAGGCGGAGATCGCAACGCTCGGCCGGCTCGAGGCGCTGGCCGCGGGCGTGCGCAAGAGCGGCGAGGATCGCAAGTGGCGCGAGCTCGCGAACCTGCTCTCCGAGATCTTCACGCCAGGCGGGCCCATCCTGCGCGTTGCCGAGCCGATCGTGCCATACGACCACGTCATCCCGAAGCCCGCCTCCTCCCCTTGGCAGAAGCTCGTCGTCTTCACCGAGCACCGCGACACCCTGAACTACCTCGAGGACCGCGTTGCGACGCTGCTCGGCCGGAAGGAGGCGGTCGTCATCATCCACGGCGGCCTCGGGCGCGAAGAGCGCCGCAAGGCGCAGGAGGCCTTCCTGCACGACCCCGAGGTCAAGCTGCTCCTGGCCACCGACGCGGCCGGCGAGGGGATCAATCTCCAGCGCGCCCACCTGATGGTGAACTACGACCTCCCCTGGAACCCGAATCGGACCGAGCAGCGCTTCGGCCGCATCCACCGCATCGGCCAGACCGAGGTGTGCCATCTGCGGAACCTGGTCGCCCTGGAGACGCGCGAGGGCGACGTCTACCACACTCTCCTTGAGAAGCTGGAGGAAGCACGCAGGGCGCTCGCAGGCCAGGTGTTGGACGTTCTCGGGAAGCTCCAGTTCGAGGGAAGGCCCTTGCGGGAGCTTCTCATCGAAGCCATCCGCTACGGCGAGCAGCCGGAGGTGCGCGCCCGACTCACCCGTGTCGTATCCAACGCCGTGGACCGCGGCAGGCTTCAGGAGCTCATCGAAGAACGGGCGCTCGTGCACGACGCCATGGACACGACACGCCTCCAGCGCGGGCGTGAGGACATGGAGCGCGCCGAGGCGCGGCGCCTCCAGCCCCACCACATCGAGTCCTTTTTCCTCGAGGCCTTCACGCAGCTCGGCGGCACGGTGCGACAGCGCGAGCCGCGCCGCTACGAACTGACCCACGTCCCTGCGCCGGTGCGCAGCCGGGACCGACTGATCGGCGTGGGCGATCCGGTGCTCCAGAGGTATGAGCGCATCACCTTCGAGAAGTCGCTCATCGCGCCGCCCGGCCAGCTTCTCGCCGCCTTCGTTTGTCCGGGCCATCCGCTGCTGGATGCCGCGCTCGACCTCACGCTCGAGCGCCACCGCGATCTGCTCCGCCGAGGCACCGTCCTCGTCGATGAGCGCGACCCTGGCGCGACGCCTCGCGTGCTTTTCTACCTGGAGCACGCCATCCAGGACGCGATGCCCGTGCGGGCCGGCGAGCACCGGACGATCTCGAAGCGAGTGCTGTACGTGGAGGTGAGGAGAGAGAAACGAGGAGAGAGAAACGAGAGAGGGACGGATGCACTATCGAGAGCTGATGGTCTTGCAGAGGGCCATGGAGGCGGCTCGGGAGGTCTATCGGATCGTGCCGCGGCTCCCGAAGAAGGAGGAGACGTACGGGATGCGTTCGCAGATCACGCGGGCCGCGGTGTCGGTGCCGGCGAACATCGCGGAGGGATGGACCAGGGAGTCGGTGCGCGAGAAAGCGCAGTTTCTCGCGGTCGCCCAGTGCTCTCTGGCGGAGGCCGAGACCCTGCTCACTCTGTGCGAGGACCTGGGCTGGTTTCCCCAGGCGGAGACCACGCGACTCCGCGGGTTGCTCGACGAGACGAGCCGCATTCTGACGACGATGCGCCGCAAGAGCAGGCAAACGTAGCCCCTCACTTTTCATTTCTCTTTTCTCACTTCTCCTACGCGCCGTACCTCGACTATCGCCCGCTCCACGAAGGCGAGCCCTCCGTGCAGGCGATCCTGGACCGGTCCGAGTGCGCCTGGATTGCTCCGGAGCTGGAGCAGAAGGCGCTCGCCCACGCCATCGCGCACGTCGTGCCTGAGCACCTCGAGGAGGTGCGCGGCCGGCGCCTCGAGTGGATCGCCAAGACGCGGGCCGCGGTCAAGGAGCGGCTCACCAAGGAGATCGGCTACTGGGATCACCGCTCCGAAGAGCTCCGCCTCCAGGAGCAGGCTGGACGGCCGAACGCCAAGCTGAACTCCCAGGAGGCGCGTCGACGCGCCGACGACCTCCAGGCTCGTCTCCAGAAGCGGATGGAGCAGCTCGACCTCGAGGCTCAGGTCTCCGCGCTACCACCCGTCGCGCTCGGTGGCCTGATCGTGATTCCGATCGGGCTCGTTGCAGCGATGACGGGCCGCGCGCCGTCGGCGCAGGCGGCGGTCGTGGACACGCAGGCCGTCGCGGCCCGCGCGCGCGCCATCGTGATGGAGATCGAGCGCCGGCTCGGGTTCGACCCGGTCGACCGCGAGCTCGAGAAGCTCGGCTACGACATCGAGAGCAAGGACGGGCGCACGGGCAAGCTGCGGTTCCTCGAGGTCAAGGGCCGCGACGAGCGCGCTGACACCGTCACCGTCACCAGGAACGAGATCCCCTACTCGCTGAATAAGCCCGACGACTTCATCCCCGCCATCGTCGAGTTCCGCACCGACGACACCCATCGCGCCCACTACGTGCGCCGGCCCTTCCGGCGCGAGCCCGACTTCGGCGTGACGAGCGTGAGCTACGACTTCGCCGAGCTGCTCGCCCGAGCGGAGGCTCCGCGATGAAGGCTGGCCTCGTCCCCGTCGAGAGGATCGAGCGGGCCATCCTGCTCATCGGCGGGCACAAGGTGACGCTCGATGCCGACCTCGCCGTGCTCTACGGCGTCGAAACGAAGGCGCTCGTCCAGGCAGTCAAGCGCAACCTCTCGCGATTCCCCGAGGATTTCATGATCATCGAGGAGCTGGTGCAGTGGGAGAACACCACCAACGAAAAGGTCCTGCAGGCGGCGCGCGACGAGATCTGGGCGAGCTGGCGGCGCGCCTGCGCCGAGCACGCCGGCCACCCGCGCGCCAAGGAGCTGTTCGATCCGGACAAGCTGCCCGCCTTTCACGACCCCTTCGCCGGCGGCGGCGCGCTGCCGCTCGAAGCGCAGCGGCTCGGGCTCGAAGCTTTCGCCAGCGACCTGAACCCCGTGGCGGTGCTGATCAACAAGGCGATGATCGAGATCCCGCCGCGCTTCGCCGGGCGCGCCCCCGTGAACCCTGGGTGCGCGGGCCTCCGGCCCGCACTCTTGGAACGCGATTGGAAAGGTGCCCAGGGCCTCGCCGAGGACGTGCGCTACTACGGCCAGTGGATGCGCGACGAGGCCGAGAAGCGCATCGGCCATCTTTACCCCAAGATCGAAGTCACCGGCGAGATGGCGAAGGAGCGGCCCGACCTCAAGCCCTATGTGGGCCAGCAGCTCACGGTGATCGCCTGGCTGTGGGCGCGCACGGTGAAAAGCCCCAACCCGGCCTTCGCCCAGGTGGACGTGCCGCTGGCCTCGACCTTCATGCTCTCGACCAAGGCGGGCAAGGAGGCCTATGTCGAACC
>JBBINC010000152.1:0-6738 GCA_037444085.1 Acidobacteriota bacterium
TGCTGGTGCGCCTTGTCGCCCGGTCGCGCGTGACCGCTCCTGTGGAAGACGGGATAGGCTGGGTTGTGTTTTGCGCTGCGTGCTGGTGGCCGCCGCGGCAACGATCGCCGCAGCTCCACCGGTGGCTGGGTGGGACTGCTATGCCGGGTGGAACCCCAACCAAGAATGCACCTCCCAGGCGAGCACATGCGGTTCGTACGGGAGCTGCTGCACCATCATTTTCGACTGCAACACGTTCCGTGGCAAGCATCGCCATATCGCCGCTAGCGAGTACGGTGCGTACAATGCTCACTGCCTGACCGACTGGTGTGCCGAAAGGAAGGAGGGTGACCGTGGGGGTCTGGGTGTTCACCTTGCTGCCGTTGCTGGCCTTGCAGGCGGCCGCCGACCGGCCCAAGCCCAAGATCGACAAGACCCTGCCGGCGCGCATGGAGCGGCTGTTCGTCCTGCGCCAGGGAGACAGCGAACAGGCCAAAATCTTGCACTCGAGCCTCATCATCGCCGACAAGCAGGCGCGGGCCCGGGCACCGCTGGACTTTCACCGCGTCCTGGTGCGCTTTGCCGACGGCGCCCGGGTGGCCATGTACTCCACCGGCGACTACTCCCGCGAGGATGTCTACCTCATTCGGGCGTTGGTGGTGGATGTGGAGGAGCGCGAGTGGGTGCTGCTGACCATCAAGGGGAAGACTCCCCGTGGCACACAAGGGTACGGCGCGGCGAAAGCCGTCATCGAGGATGAGGATCATCAGGCGCTGGCAGGCTTCGAAACCCGGCGTCTGCGCATCACCCCCGAGTACGAGCAGGCCCTCGACAAGGGCAACACCGGCGAGGTGTTCCGCACCGCCGAGCGCAAGCTCGCCGAGCTCGTCCAGAGGATCCGCACGTCGGTGCCGCAGTGGGGCGACCCCAGCATCACTCGCAGTATCCCGGACATGTTCGCCGATTACCTGCAGCTACCCGAGGTGGGAGGATGTGCGAAGTGCACCGTCGAACCGGTGCGGCACAGCATCGCCAACGACGAGCCAGACCGGGCCAAACCCCTCGACCCCGACTTCGAAGCCGAGTTCGGCAAGTGGGCCAGCTGGCGGGACCTGCCGCGCCTGAAGGGGAACTGAGGCGACCCGCCCGCCCCCCCCGCCATGGACACCGGCCGGCCCCGCGGGGGCGCTGGCAGCCCAGAGGTCGCCCTCAGTCGCCTCCAGTGCAGGAGGCCAGCTCCTCCTCGGGGATGGGGACGTTGACCTCCGGCTCGTACAGCGTCACGGTGACGGTGCGATACGTGGACAGGGTACGGCGCTCCTCCACCTTGCGGAGCAGAAAGCTGGCGCGGTCCACCCACAGGGTGATCTGCTCATCCTCGACGGTGACCGCGCCGCTGCCGGTGGTCAGCACGTACGGCGTGGCCCTCCCGCGTCCCCGCACGCGGTGGCACGCCACGCCGCGCTCCTCCTCGTCGGCCAGCCGTTCCGCCTCGGCGACGAACAGTCCGTCGGAGACATCGCCGGGCATGAGCAGGCCGGGAACGCGCGTGGAGGCGCCAGCGGAAATCCCGGCCGCCGTCGCCAGGCCGGCCGAGAGCGACTCCACCGCCCTCTCACCCCCTCCGGCCTCCCACCAGGCGCGCACCTGCCCCCCGGAACTCCACAGCACCAGCCTGGACTCTCGTTCGCCCAGCCCGCGGTCGGTGAGCTCAAAGCAAAACGCCCCGCCGCGCACGAACGCCGTGGAGAACGGCACGGTGCTGGCGAAGCTGCCCCCCTCGACACTACCCGTGACGCGCACCTCGCCGCGGTCTCGGTAGCTGCGGCAGCCGGCGTAGGTCTTCTTGACGTTGAGCAGAATGCGCACCGGCGTCAGAACCGGCTCGCTGGCCGGTGGCTGGCCCGCCCCCACCCCCGTCGCTGCCATCGCTGTGGCTGCGGCCCACGCCAGAACAGCGCGCACGTCCCTCCCCGCTGGCATGGTGGAGAGTGTAGCGTTGCCACCACCCTCCAGACATCCCGGGCCGCCCCCCGGAAAAAAGATGAGATGTCGCGCACCGCCGCGCCTGGCTTGCCCTGGCCGCGGCCGGTGGAGCAACCCGCGCTAGCTGGCCCGCCATGCCGGCGGGCTTGACAGAAGAGAGAGAGAGAGAGAGACAATAGCGACAACTCGCAACGGGAGGTGAGGAATGAACAAGGTCATTGCGCTCGTCGCAGGCATCGCCCTCCTGGGGTGGTTCCCGTCGACGTCAGGCATCGCGCAAGAGACGACGTGTCGGATTTGCGATGCGGGCCCCAGCTGTGTGGACGCAGAGCTGGGCTACCGCAATTGCAGCGTCGCCGGCTCCTCGTGCGCCAACTGGGAACCACTCTGCGAGCAGGACTTTCTGAACGACACCTGCGAAGTATGGAGGGTGTATTGGTGCTGGTAGTAGCCCCAGCGACGTGTCGTTGCTTCCCGCCCCGAAGCCGTCCTTCGGGCCACACAACAATCGCGCTTCGGGCGGGTACGTTCGTTGTGAGCGCAGTTTTGCTGGCTGGGGGTGTGACCGTCGCGAACGCTGGCGACCAGCGACGCGGCTACGTTCAGCCGCGGCAGTACATCGAGCGCGTGCGCGGGCTCTCCCCCGAAGCTGCTGCGGATATCCTGCACGAAGGATTCGCACGTTTTCCCGACCACCTGCCGCTCGCCCACGCCTGGGGTGACAACCTCATGTTTCACGGCCGTTTCGAGGAGGCCCTGCGAGTCTTTCGTCGATGTCGCGCACATGCGACCGAGGAAGCGGCTGGCTGGCGGGACCGCTGCGCCATCGGAGAGGGTGTGGCCCTGTTGTTCTTGCGACAGCTTCCCCAGGCGAGCGAGCACTTCGCGTTGGTCCAAACGAATAGCACTGCCCCGGCCGTGCGCAGCCTTGCGGTGGTGTACAGCGCCCGGTGCGCTACCCAAGCGGAGGACATCGTAGAGGCACGACGCCTCCTCGCCACCCTGCCGATGGAAGGCGCCGACGACGCCGTCGCTGCCACGATCGCCGCCGAGCACGCGCGCCTCGAAATGCACCTGGGAAACGCCGCGGCAGCGCTGAGCCATCTGCGGCGCGCGTTGAGCGCGCAGGGGCGCGCCGAGTTTCGACTCTTCAAGGCTCTCGTGCAGGTATGGTGCGGCGAGTGGGGCGCAGCCCAGGCAACGGTAGCAAAGATCCCTCCCGAGACGGTTCCGCTCTTCTACCGCTCAACGCTCGCGGCCCTTTCCTCCGTATTGGAAGGGCAGGAGGCGCGTGCAGAGTTGGACCAGGTGCTGGCGCAGCGACCCTACGACCCGGCTGGCTGGCTGCTGGCTGCTGCGCACGCGTGGCGCCGCGGCGACGACGGCTGGCGCACACGGCTCGAGGAGGGCAGGAAAGCCACGGGATCGACGTTCCTGCTCGACCCGCGGTGGAGCCCCTGAAGACCGGAGGTGAGGCATGGGTACTGGATGGCATGTCCTCGTTGCCATCGCCGTCGGCACGGCGGCGGCTTCCCCCAACAGTGACCCATCGACCGCCACCAGCGTGCTGGCGGTGTGGAGCCGGAGCGGCTTTGAACCCCAGCCTCTGGCGGGCCCGGAGGCAAGGCTGGAGGCGGGCGAGGGGTGTCTGGTCGCGGTCACCTCTGGCCACGCGCCGGCCTGGCGCACCCTCTCCCTGCACGAACCCTCCCTGCTTCGCCAGCACCTGCCCCCAGCCATCACCGGAACGCTGGTCAGGGGTAGCGTGATCGTTCGCGATGCCGCGGCAACTCCTGCCGGCGTCACCGTGGAAGCGCAGGAGCCGGCGCTGCCACCGCTCTGCCGCGAGGGGTTGGCCGCCCTGGGGTGGCTGGCGGCACCGGTCAGCCGTCGCGGGGAGTATCAACTGGGGCCGCTGCCGCCAGGGACGTGGCGGCTGACGGCGCACGCCAAGGACCACTTCGGCCAGCAGCGCACCATTTCCATTCGCTCTCACCAGGGCGAGCTGACGCTTGATCCGTTCACGCTTGAGGAAAAGGGAACCGTCTCGGTTCGCGCCTCAAGTCGCCACCTGGCGCCGCCCTACACGGTCACGGTGCTGCGTCCGCAAAGTCAGCCCCTCACCGGACGGCGAGAGTACGTCACCGTCAGTGAGCTGTCCCTGCCAGGGGACGACGAAGTGACGATCGAGCTGCCCCCCGGCGAGTACCGCGCCCGGCTGGCAAAGATCGGCGACCCAAACGTCTTCCTCGAAGACTTCCGGGTGATGCCGGGCGAGCAACAGCTCATCCTCGAGCCCGAACCCGTCACCGTGCGAGGCAAGGTGCTGCGCGGAGAGCGCAGCATGGCCGGGGCTCGCCTGCGCCTGTCCGCCGACGGCGAAGCACGGGAATTGGTCACCGACCCCTTGGGCGGCTACGAGTTCACCCTGTGGAGGAGGGACCGCCACCTGGTGGAGGTGGAGGATCCCGACGGCGCGGTGGAACCCCTGTTCGTCGACACCCGCGAGGCGGAAGGCGGCAGCGTCCTGCATCGCGATCTCGTTCTTTCGGACCGGGTGCTGCGGGGGACGGTGGTCGCCGCCGACTCGCGCCGACCGTTGCCCGAGGCGACCGTCGTTGTCCGCACCCAGTCCGCCGGCGGCCGCGAGCGGTTTCTTACCCAACGACAGAGCGACGAGCAGGGGGGCTTCACGGTTTTCCTCAAGGAGGACAGCGAGGTCGAACTCACCGCCCAGCACCCAGGGTATCTGCCCACCACCCAGCAGCTGGGAAAAAACCCGCCGGCAGCGGTGGTGATCGCCCTGGAGCAGGGGGTGAGGGCGCGCGGCCGGGTCCTGGCGGGGGGCGCCCCGGTGCCCGGGGCGCGCGTGGTGGTTCCCGGGCCGCACCCCGCCGCCCCGCCCGCGGCCGTGACCACCACCGATGCCCACGGTGCCTTCGAACTCACCGTGGCCCCCGGCAGCGTCCTGGTCGCCACCGCGCCGGGATTCACCCTCGCCTGGGCACGAGCCGCGGAGGGCGAGGTGACGCTCTCCCTGCAGCCGCCGCCACTACCCACCGTGCTGGTGCTGCGCACCCGGGGAGGCGAACCCGTCGCCGGGGCGCGGGTGAGCTTCCAGACCGGCGAGGGCTTGCTGATGCCCCTCTCGGAGCTGGCGGTGGCGGCGCGCCTGGCGCGCACGCGGCCGACCACCGACGAACGGGGAGAGCTGGCGGTGGCAAGCCTCCCGCCGGGGACGTATCACGCCGTGCTGCTGGGCGCCGCGGGCCTTGTGCCTCTCGGCGTGGTGGGGATCCCGAGCCCCTCGCCGGTGGTGCTCCCAGCGCCGCAGTCATAGGGCCCAACCGCCCACGACCCTCATCCTCACGCCTCGGCCAGGGTTGTGCCTTGCTACACTTTCTACCATGACCAACGCCAAACCCTACCTTGAGGAGCGCCGGCGCAAGGCGGCGCACGCCTTCAACCTTTCCCAGCAGGTCGTGCTCATTGCCGCCGGCGAGCCCATCGGCATCCCGGGGGGCGCCGACCAGACCTACCCGTTCCGCCCCCACACCGAGTACTTCTGGCTGGCCGACCGGGTGCGCCCGAGGTGCATCCTCGCCTTCGACCCCCAGGAGGGGTGGACGGACTTCGTGCCTGAAGTCACCCAAGCCGAGCGGGTGTGGGAGGGGGGCGGCGAGTCGGAAGGAGTGCCGGCGTCCACCTTCCCGGCGTGGCTGGCGGCGCGCCGGGGGCGGCCCCTGGCGGTGCTGGGGTGCCCCCTGCCGGGGGTGGAGGACGACCCCACCCTGCGCGAGGAGCTGCGCCAGGCGCTTTTTGCCGTGCGGCGGGCCAAGGACGACGAGGAGCTGGCCCGCATCCGGCGCGCCTGCGCCGCCACCGCCGCCGGCCACGCCACGGCGCGGGCGCTACTCCAGCCGGGGCGCAGCGAGCGGGAGATCCAGATCGAGCTGGAGGCGGCGTTCTTCCGCGCCGGCGCGCAGCGCACCGCCTTCGGCACCATCGTCGGCAGCGGCCCGCACTCGGCGGTGCTGCACTTCGAGCCCTCCGGCCGGCGCCTGGCCGCGGGCGAGCTGGTGCTCATCGACGCCGGCGCCGAGGTGGACGGGTACTGCGGCGACGTGACGCGCACCTACCCGGCGGGGGCCCGCTTCACCCCCGAGCAGCGCGACCTCTACGCCGTCCTGCTGCAAGCGCAGGTGGCGGCGGTGGACGGCTGCCGCGCCGGGGTGGAGTTTCGCGAGCTGCACCTGGCCACCGCCCGCGCCATCGCCGAGGGGCTCGCGCACCTGGGCTACCTGCGGGGCAGCGCCGACGAGCTGGTGGAGTCGGGCGCCGCGGCGATCTTCTTCCCACACGGGCTCGGGCACCTGGTGGGCTTGGGGGTGCGGGATGCCTCCGGCTACCTGCCCGGGCGGCAGCGCTCGGACCACCCCACCCTGCGCTACCTGCGCTGCGACTTGCCGCTTGAGCCGCGCTTCGTCACCACCATCGAGCCGGGGATCTACTTCATCCCGGCGCTGCTCGACGACGGCGAGCTGCGCGCTCAGCATCGCCAGCGGGTGAACTGGGAGCGAGTGGATGGCCTGCGCGACTTCGGCGGCCTGCGCATCGAGGACGACGTGCTGGTCACCGGCGGCGCTCCGCAGGTACTTACCGCAGCGATCCCCAAGGCGCTCGCCGAACTGGAGCGCTGACGCCGGCGGCCAGAATGCTCGGGATAGGGGGCGGCGGCAGGTGACCGCCGCTTTCCTCCCACCCCACCCTACA
>JBBINC010000153.1:0-6716 GCA_037444085.1 Acidobacteriota bacterium
ACCCCGTCATCCAGAGCCGACCGATAATCCCCCCCGTCATCCAGAGCCGACCGAAGGTCGGCGAAGGATCTCGCCGCACTACTTGGGCTCACGCCATGCCACGAGGTCCTCGCGCGCGCAGCGGGCTCGGGAGGCGGGCGAGGGCGCCCGCCCTAGACGTCTCGCGTCCCAGGTCTCGCGCCCTACGGCGCGCCGAGGATCTTGGCCTCGTAGGCGTCGACGTACTCGGTGTGCTTGATGCGCGGCAGGGCGCGGCGCAGCACCGTGGCGGCCCGCGCCTTGTCGCCGGCCTCGAAGAGCGAAACGGCCCAGTAGAACAGCAGCAGAGGCTGTTCTTCGCCCGGATCTCCGGCGCTGCCGAAGTACGCCGCCGCCTCCTGCCAGCGGGCCAGCCGATAGGCCGCCTCGGCCGCGACAAGCTGGGCCTCGCGCCACGCCGGACTGGCATCGGCGAGGGTTCGCGCGCGCTCGTAGGACTCGACGACTCGCCCCTCGACGAGCAGGGCCTGTGCCTGCTGCAGCTCTCGGGTCTGCTCGGCGGTCGGGGTGGGAACGGGGTGCGCCGCCCCGCCTGGCTGCACCGTGGGTGTGGGCGTGGAAGACGGGCCTCCAGGTTTGGGCGCAGCCAGGTGCCCGAATCCTGCCGAGGTGGAAAGCGTCGAAGGCGGCAGAAAGGTTCGGGCCAGACGCTCGAACTCGGCGCGAACCGCATCGGGAATCGGCGCCTGACCGTAGCCTCCAAACCTCTCCTCCACCTCGACGAGACGGCGAAAGGTCTCGGCGAACGCCTCGCGCTCACCCGCCGCTCCCTGCGCCAGGCCCAACCGCACCAGACCGTCGGCCAGGCGCTCCGGCTCCTCCAGCAGACCGAAGCAGGCCAGGCGCAGCGTCCGCGCTGCGGCGGCGACGTCGCGCCGGTTGTACTGGTCAGTGCCCTTGGCGAGCAGGTTCTCGTAGAACGGGTCGGCGCCAAGCGCCCACGGCCCTGCCAGCACCAGGCCGGCGACGACATGAACAAAGAGGAGTGAGGGGACAACGCATCGGCAAGCGGCTCGGTGAGGCTTCATGAGATCGCATCATGACACACGGCCGGTTGGCCGCCAAGTGGGACGCGTCACCCCAGCGGCCGGTCGGCGAGCACCGCGGACGGGTTTTCGGCCAGCAGCAACGTGGCGATCTCCTCTCCCCAGCGTTGGGCGATCTCCGCCCGTGCTCGCTCCAGCAAGGGAGGGCGACGGCGAGAATCGTGGGCATCGCTGGCCACGAAATGGACGCACCCGTGATCGAGCAGAAAGCGGGAGCAGCGCTGAGCACGAGCACCGAAGTCGCCGGTGATGCTCATGGCGGTGAGCTGGACGAGGGCGCCAGCGTCCGCGAGTTTGAGAATGAGGGTGGGATCCTCCGCCCATGGCGCGACGCGCTCCGGGTGCGCCAGCACCGGCCTCCAGCCACCGATCACCAGCTCGTGCACGATCTCCCGGGCGCCCCCCACGGCGTGCGGCGGGAACTCCAGCAACAGGTACTTGGAGCCAGCGAGAGAAAGCACCGCGCCAGCCTCGACGTCGTCCAGCAGGGTCGAGTCGACGTACAGCTCGGCGCCGAGCTCCAGTTGGAGCGCGTTCCCCGCGGTGGCCTTGAACCTCGCAAAACGCTCGCGCAACTCGGAAGCATCCTCGTTCGGCCAGCGCGGGTGGCGCTGGTGGGGGGTGATGACCATCGCCCTTGTACCACCCTCGCCAGCCGCCGAGTGCATTTCCAGCGCCTCCTGCTCCGTCTCGGCACCGTCGTCGACGCCGGGCAGGAGGTGAGCGTGCAGATCGATCATCCCGCCTTGGCGGCCGGCCCCTCAGGATGACCGGCGGCATCCTCGATGTAGGCCTTGTACCCCCGGTGGTAGGCCTGGCCGTAGCGGCCTTCCGCCGCCCGCTCGCGGTTGAGGGCCACCCCCAGGACGCGCGCTTCCACCAGGGACAGTTTCCCGAGGCACTCCTTGGCGTCGCCGCGATTGACGATGCCGGCGCCAACACACAGCACGACCCCGTCGGCAACCCGGCTCAGCACCGTCGCGTCGGTCACCGGGAGCACCGGCGGCGAGTCGATGACGACGAAGTCGAATCGCTGGCGGGCCAGGGTGAAAAACTCCTGCGCCCGCGTCGAAGCCAGAAGCTCTGAGGGGTTGGGCGGCACCGGCCCCGACGGCGTCACGTACAGGTTGGGCGCCGAGCTGCGCAGAAACACCTCGGCGGGCTCCGCCTGACCGGTGATGAAGCTGACCAGCCCTGAGCGGTTGGAGAGCTTGAAGATCTCGTGCTGGCGCGGGCGCCGCAGGTCGCCGTCGACGAGCAGCACGTGCTTGCCGAGCTGCGCCAGCACCACGGCGAGGTTGCCCGACGTGGAGGTCTTTCCCTCGCCGACCGTCGTCGAGGTGACCAGCACCAATTTCAACCCCTCGGCCGTCGACAAGAGCAGCGAGGTGCGCAGCCCCCGGAACGCCTCCGAGACTTGCATGCGCGGGTGGGTCAGGCACACCAGCTCGATCCTGACCTGCTCCACCGCGGGTTGTTGCTTGCTGCCGCGCAGCCGTCGCCCGGAGCCGTAGCCATACCCGTAGCCGTAGCCATACCCGTAGCCGTAGTAGCCGTAGCCTCTCCCCGCCGCCGAGATGTCCGGGATGACCCCCAGCACCGGCAGCCTGAGGATGCGCTCGACGTCGTCGGGGCTCTTGAAGGTGCGATCCAGAAAATGCAATCCGAACGCCAGCCCCACCCCGGCGAGCAGGCCGAGCGTCACGCCGATTCCCAGGTGTCGCGGCAGCGACGGCCGGAACGGGCTCGCCGGCGGCAGTGCGCGGTCCACCACGACGACGTTCGATTCCCGCGAACCCTGCATGCGCGACGCCACCTCGGTCTGCGACTGCTTGCGCAGCAACTCATCGAGCAAGGTGCGCCGGGTCTGCACCTCCACCTTGAGGTTGTTGTACGCCACCGCCGCGGAATTGAGCTCCAAGGCCTGCGCCTTCTGGCGGGTGAGTTCGTCCGCCAGCGACTGCTCGCGGCGCAGCGCCGTCTCGTACTCGGTGCGTGCCCCCCGCAGGGTCTCGTCGTAGGCGGCGTTGAGGTTCTGCCGGGCCTTCTCGATCTGCTCTTTCAGGCTCTGCATGGCCGGCCACTCGGGTTTGTACGTCGCCAGTTTCGAGGCGTATTCGCGCTCCAACCGCAGGACCTCAGAGCGCAAACTGGCGACCAACCCTCCGGCCACCGATTCCGGAACCGCATCTCTGGGCGAGTTCACCAGTTGCTGGTACCGAGCTTCCTTGTTGATGCGCTCGGAAACGGCCCCGATGTAATCCTTGTTGAGCGCCTCCAAGCGCTGCAGCGCCACGTTGGAGGCCGGGTCCAGCGCCACGATGTCGCTGGCACTGCGGCTGTACGCCTGCAGTTCCGCCTCCTTGTCGGCGATCTCCCGCTTGATCGATTCGATTTGTGAGGTCAGAAACGACGAAGCCTTCTCCACCGAGATGCCGCGCATCTCGATACCCCAGTCGATGTAGCCCTCCGCCACGCCGTTGGCGACGCGGGCGGACAGCTCGGGCGATGGCGAGACGTAGGAGATCTCGACCAGCCGCGTGTCCTTCACCGGTTTCACGGTCAGCCCGCTCTGGATGCGGCCGGCCAGCCTGGCCAGCTCCCGAGCGTCGAGGGTCGTGGCACCGCCCGCAGACTCGGAAGCAAGGGCTCCTGCCCGCGCCGGGTTGAACACCGGGTCCTCGGCCAGGCGCCAGCGTTGCACCACCCGCTCGGCCATGCCGCGGCTGCGAATCAACTCGAACTGCGTGGGGTAGAACGACTGCGCGTCCCAGTACGACTCGACGCCGATGATGTCCTCCACCCGCACCGGACCGGCCACGCGCCGCTCGACCTGCAGCACCGTAGCAGCGCGATACGACTTGGGGGTGGTGGCGTGGATCACCAGTGAGGCCGCCACCACCACGGCTGCCACCACCGCAATCAGCCGCCGGTGCCGCTTGAGCGGTTCCAAGAGTTGTTGGACATCGAACTCGCTCTCCGGCTCGGCCGGCGCAAACAGCGGTTCTTGCAAGTCGGAAAGGGGTGCGCGTGCCATCAGAAGAACGACTCCTTGACGACGATGATGTCGCCGGCCTGCAGCTCGAGGTCCTGCTCCTTACCAGCCAGGATGCGGCGGTAGTCAGCCTCCAGCTCCACGTCCCGGCCGGAGCGGTCGCGACGCTTGATGGTGAGCTTCTTGGAGGCCCGCTCGGTCAACCCCCCGGCGCGGGCAATGGCGGACAAGACAGTGATCCGCTGGGTACTCTGAAAGCTCACCGCCCCGGGGCTGCGCACTTCTCCGAGGCAGAAGACCGTGACTTCGACGCGCGGAGGGATGTTGATGAGGTCGTTGGAGAAGATGGGAATGTTGGCGTCGGGGTCAGCCCTGACAATGAGGTCGTCGACGCTGATGGCGATCTGGTCCGACAGGCCGTTCCCCGCCCGACGCAGCACGTAGATCATGTCGCCGCGGTTCTCGGCCAGGCCACCGGCGGCGGAAATCGCTTCCAGCAGCGTCCAGCGCCCGGAAAACGCCAGGTTGCCGGGGTTGCGCACCGCGCCCATGACGGTGATCGGGCGGGAACGGAATTCCTTCACAAACACGCTTACCGAGGCGCGCTGGACGTAACGCGACTCCAGCAGCGCCTTGAGGCGGTCCGCCAGTTCGCCTTCGGTGAGGCCGGTCACCGGCACATCGCCGATCAGCGGCAGGTTGATCGCCCCCTCGTCGGACACTCGGCGCTCGATGTTGAGTTCCGGGACCTCGAACACCTTGACTTCGAGAAGGTCCTTCGGTCCTATCCGATATCCAGCTATCGGCGTGACTTGCGCGAAAGCCGATGCTCCGACAAGCGCCGACAAACAGATCGCCGAAAATCCAGCTACCGCGCGGGTCACCGCCCGCCTCTTCGCGGCCCGAAAATCAATACAGATGATCATTTCGCTTCCTCTTACCACGTCGTCGCCGATCCGAAGCCCATGTCAAGTCCGGCCGTCCAACGGTTGAACGTGACCTTCGGTCGAAGGGCGGTCAGATCGTAGGTTACCCGCTCCCACCTCGCGTTCAGGCGAGCTCGCTGCCAAACCTGAAATGTGGCTGAGACCCCGAGCGAACTCAGATCTTCCCGCGGCCTAATTCCGACGGAAAAGGCGTTGGTAGAGCGTTCGCCGAAGGCAGACGCACTGGCTCGCCAGCCGAGGGGAAACTGCAGCGCTCCGCCCAAGGTCTCGACTTCGTAGTATTCCACGCCGCCGAAGGCGAACGACAGTCCCCGGCTGGCGTAGAGAGTGAGCCCGGAACGCGAGCCGAAATCCCATCGCACGCGCCCCTGCCCAGTTCTCCCGGAAAACGGCGTGAACAAGGAACCGGCACGCGGGTCAAGCTGATATTCTGCCACCTTGAGGTTCACGGAAAGGCGACCACCACGGTAGTCGAGGGCGAGGCTGGGTGCGCTTCCTGAATTCGAACGGTCGAACTCCGAAAACAAGAAGTCATTCTGTGACCGCTCATATCCCAGGCTGATCGTGAGCCGCTCCTGGAAGCGGTAGCGAAGTCCGACTCCTTCGCGCCGCTCATCGCGGTCGAGAGTCCGCAGCCTCGGAAGCGAGGTATCGCGAAGATCGTCGTCGTCGTACCGCCAGCTTGTCTTGCTTGCCGTGCCGAAGACCGCTAACCGACCAAGCACGCGCATTTCCACTCCGAGATCGGCACCTTCACGTTGCACGTCGATGGGCACCTCGTCGACATATCCGACAAACCACGGCTCCGAGGAACGGAACCCCCGCAGATCGACGGTAACTCGGCCAAAATCGGCGAACATGCCGATGCCGTACCGCCCGTTGAGCCGGTTGCGATTGGTGTACTGGCGCCACCACTTGTACTCGGGTAATGCGTAGGCCGCCACTAATCCCCGATAACCCAGCGGCAAGAAGGCGCTCAGCCCGGCACCCGCCGAAAGGGTATAGTCCGACTGCTTCCCAGAGCTCCAGGGCTCCAAGTCATCGTAGTATGACAACTGGCCCAATCCCACCCACGGTTCCAGGCGCAGCGGCCCGAGATGCCAGCGCGCCTGCTCCATCGCCTCCTCGAGTCGCTCCTTGGTGGACTTCTCTCCCGTGGCGAGGCTGCCCGGCGCGGCGTACTGGGTGAATTGCGCCCGCGCCGCGGGTGCGGTGGTCACGACGGCGATCACGCCGGCAAGTAACAGCTTGGCACGCATATAATCTTCCCCGATGGCCCAGCGCCGCAGCCTCGATCAACCGCGGAGCAGTATACACCCTCTCGCCTGGATTCTCGTCGCTCTCCTGGTGTGGGCGCCGGTACCGTTTGCCAGCATCCGCGAAAAGCACCAGTTGTTGTTGTTGCTGGGAGCGTTCGGCGCAGTGGCGGTGGCCGCGCTGGCGGCGCGGCGCAGCCAAGGCCTGGGCGCTCACGCGCTGCTCCCCGCCGCGGCGCTCGCCGGGGTGGCAGGAATCGGTGGGCTGCAACTCGTTCTGCCGCCCTCCGGGGCGCTCGTCGCGTTGCGATCGCTGGCCAGCGACCTCGCCCTCGCCTCCGGCGAGCAGATGGACGTCGCCGGACGGGCGCTCAACCCGGCGGCGGTGTGGTGGTCGGCGGCGGCGTGGCTGGCGGCGTCGGCCCTGCTGCTG
>JBBINC010000154.1:0-6692 GCA_037444085.1 Acidobacteriota bacterium
GCGGCCGGGCGCTCACGCCCACGAGCGGGCGAGGGGGCCGACGGCGTGCTCGACGGCGTCGAGCACGTCGCAGCGGGCGACGGCGGCGGCCATGGCGTTGTGGTCGGGGTAGAGCGGGCGGTCCTCGCCGAGGTGCGCGACGACGCGGCGCACGGCGGTGCGGGCGGCCTGGGTACCGGCGCCGAAGGCGAAGTCGCGGAAATCGAGCGCCTGCGCCGCGGCGATGAACTCGATGCCGAGCACGGCGCGGGCGTTGTCCAGCACCTGCACGCCCTTCAAGGCGCTGTTCATGCCCATGGAGACGAAGTCCTCCTGGTCGGCCGCGGCCGGGATCGACTGCACGCAGGCCGGCGCCGAGAGCAGGCGCTGCTCGACGATGAGCATGTCGGCGGTGTACTGGGAGAGCATGTGCCCGGAGAACATCCCGGCGCCGGTGGTGAGAAAGGCGGGCAGCCCGACCGACAGGGCGGGGTTGAGCAACCGGTTGAGCCGCCGCTCGGAGAGCACGCTGACCATGGTCAGACCGGCGGCGACGAGGTCGAGCGGCATGGACACCGGCGTGCCCTGGAAGTTGGCGCCGGTGAGTACGATGTCGTCGTCGGGGAGGAAGATGGGGTTGTCGGCGACGCCGTTGAGTTCGATCTCCACCTGCCGCCGCGCCCACGCCAGGGCGTCGCGCAAGGCGCCGATGACCTGGGGGGTGGAGCGCATGGAGTAGGCGTCCTGCACCTTGACCTTGAGCTTGCCGGTGACCAGGTCGGAGCCGTCCATCACCCGGCGGAGGTTGGCGGCGCTCGCCTGCGCGCCGGGAAAACCGCGCAGTTCGTGCAGCTTGGCCTGGTACGGACGCATGTTGGCGAGCAGCGCCTCCAGGCTCATGGCGGCGGCGATCTCCGCCTGCGCCACCCAGTGCTCGGCGTCGTGGAGCAGCAGCGAGGCGATGCCGGTGATCAGGTTGGAGCCGTTGATGGCGGCCAGGCCGTCGCGCGCCTGCAAGCCCGGCACCGGGATGCCGGCGCGCGCCAGGGCGGCGGCGGTGGGCAGGCGCTCCCCCTCGTACAACGATTCGCCCTCGCCCATCAGCGACAGGGCGATCTGGCTCATGGGGGCGAGGTCGCCGCACGCCCCGACGCTGCCCTTGGCGCAGGCGACGGGGGTGACGCCGCGGTTGAGCATGGCCACGTAGGTGAGGGGAATCTCCGGGCGGCAGCCGGAGTGGCCGCGGGCGTGCACGGCGACACGGGAGAGCATGGCGGCGCGCACGTGTTCCACCGGCGCCGGCTCGCCGATGCCGGCGGCGTGGTTGTAGATGAGGTAGCGCTGGAACTGCTGCACCTGCTCGTCGTCGAGCACCACGCTGGCCAGCTCGCCGATGCCGGTGTTGACGCCGTACATGATCTCGCGGGCGGCGATCTTGCGCTCCAGCATGGCGCGGCAGGCGCGGATGCGGGCGAGTGCAGCCTCGCTCAACTCCACCTGCTCGCCGTGCCGCGCCACCCGCACCACGTCCTCGATCGCCAGCCGCGCGTCGCCGATTCGCACCGTCATCCCCGCTCTCCTTCCGCGCCGCCGGGTGGCGGCGCGCCGTGGCGGGCATGATAGTCGTTCGCGACGCGGGCGGCGCAGCACACACGGCGCGGGCCGGGCCTCATCGGGCGCGCATGGGTGATAATGGGCACAGCAGACCGGCATGGCCGGGAGGACCCGTCGAGGTCCTCGCAGTCCGCAGGAGGTGATGAGATGCCGATCTACTCGTTCAAGTGCAGCGCCTGCTCCCATTCGTTTGAGCAGAGCATGACCGTCGCCGAGCGGGAGAGCGTTGCGGTGAGCTGCCCCTCGTGCGGCAGCGACAAGGTCGAGCGCGTGCTCTCGGCGTTCTTCGCCAAGACCAGCCGCAAGAGCTGAGGGCGCGTGAGGGGATCACACGCTCGAAGCGCGGCTCGCCGGCGGGCGAGGCGCGGGGAGGGGTGAAGTCTGCCGATTCACTCCGCGGAGGAGGGGAGGGCGAACGCTTTCCCCTCGCGAGATGTCAGAGCTTGTGGTTCTCTCACAAGCTCTGATCTCCCCACCGCCAACCGAACCAGGCGCGCCATGCGCCGGTGCGGCAGCGCGGCGTGGCCGGCGATGCGGCGGTTGCTGCGCGCGCCGCTCGCCCGCGCCCAAACCCGGTCGAGGGGTTCGCCGGCGGGGCGAGAAGGGCGCTGTCCTCCCACCTTGACGCGCCTGTCGGCCCCGGTATTCTCCCCTCGTCATGGACGAGGCGACGACCCGCACGACCGATCCCCCGCTGCCGGTGCATTCCCCTTCCTCATGACCCGGTCCCGCAGGCCGCGTCGCCGGTTGCGGGCGCGGAGCCGAGAACGCGACCCCGCATCGACTGGAGGAATCACCTGGTCGAGCTGGCAGCTGTCTTCGCCGGGTTCACCGCCGCCTTCCTGCTCAACACCTGGCGCGAGGAGCGCAGCGAGCGCCGCGCCGAACACCTGTACCTTCGCCGCCTCCTCCTGGACGTCACCCTCGACGCCGACAGCCTGGCCGACATCGTCGCTGCCAAGGGGAGCAAGACAACCCGCCTGGCCGCCTTCATCGAATCCCTCCGCGACGGCGAACCGAGGGCCGACGAGGCGCTGACGGCACTGGCCGAGGTCATGGCCAACCGTCGGTTCAATCCCAAGAGGATCACCTACGACTCCCTGACCAACACCGGCTCGATGGGGGTGATCGCCGGGCATGCGCTGAAGGAGGCCAACGTCGAGTACTACATCGGATTCCGCGACCTCCAGGCCAAGGAGGCGATCGTCGATGAGTACCTCAAGACATACGGCATCCCATTTGCGTACCAGCACATGGACATCCTTACCATGACCCTGCATCGACCCGACGTGGCCCGCGATCAAGCGTTCCGCAACCTGGTGGTGAGATACCTCACACTGTCGAATCAGAATCTTTAGGCTTACCTCGACGCGCAGGCCAGAAACGACTCCCTTCGCCAGCGGCTGGAGCAGCGGCTTAGCCCCGGCCCGCGGTAGCCCCGGCTGGTCGCCCGCCATCCCCTTCGGGAATCCCGTGGCGGCTCACGTGGTTGGTGAGCTTGCAGCTACCCACGAGAGGGGATCGCCCATGCGGCCCGATGCCAGCATCGCGGATCACGAACGCATCACCTGCCAGACGCCCTCCCCCGGCAAGCAGCCGACCCGCATCCCGCGCTGGAAGTACGAGGCGGTGCGCGCGGCGCTGCTGCGGGTCACGCCGCCGGCGCCTGACAGCGTGCCGTTCTCCGACCTCCCCGCCCTGGTCGCCCGGGAACTCGACGAAGGCGTGGCACCGCAGCTCGGTTCGGTCACCTGGCACGTGGTGACCGTCAAGCTGCACCTGGAGGTGCTGGGAGAGATCGAGCGACTCCCCGGTGTCAGACCGCAACGGCTGCGCCGGCGAGGCCGACCCGAGGCGCAGCAGAGCCGCCGTGTAACCCGGGGCAAGCGCGCGGCACAGGAGGCGTTGAAAGGGGAGACATCATGAAGCGCAACCACCTGTTCGTCATCGCATCGCTGTTGCTCGTCGTGGCCGGCGGCGTCACGCTGGCCGCGGCCGGCAAGGCCCAGACCAGTTGCCCGGTGTCGGGGAAGGCGATCAACAAGGCCGTGTCCGTGGATCACCAGGGGCAGCGCGTCTACTTCTGCTGCCAGGGGTGCCCGGCCGCCTTCAAGGCCGACCCGGAGAAGTACTACGCCCAGTTCGAGAAGGACGGGATCGAGCTGGAGAACATCCAGACCACCTGCCCGGTGAGCGGCGAGAAGCTTCTCGGCCACGGTGAGTCCACCTCGGTGTCCTACAAGGGCCGCACGGTGAAGTTCTGCTGCGCCGCCTGCGAGAAGCCGTTCGCCAAGGAACCGGAGAAGTACCTGGGCAAGCTGCCCGGCGAACAGTTCTAGAATCGCACCGTGAGAGGTCTTGGCCCCCGGCGGGCGGGCAGGGCGGGCGCGGTGACGGCGCCGGACCTGTCCTTGCCCAGCCTGCCGGTGCGTCCCGCGGCCACACCCGACGCCCTTCACCTTCCCATCGCGGGGATGCGCTGCGCCGGCTGCGTCGCCGGCGTGGAGAAGGCGCTGGGCGCCGTGCCCGGCGTGCGGAGCGTCGCCGTCAACCTGGCCGCCGGCCGTGCCACGGTGGTCATGGAACCGGGCCATCGCCCGCCGGTGACACAGCTCGTCGAGGCGGTGGCGGGGGCGGGGTTTGCCGTGCCGCGGGCGACCACCACCCTCGCCGTCGGCGGCATGCACTGTGCCGCCTGTGTGGGCCGCCTCGAGGCGGCGCTGCTCGCCGTGCCGGGCGTGCTCGCCGCCGCCGTCAATCTCCCAGCCGGCGAGGCCCGAGTGGAGCACGTCGCCGGTCTTGACCGGGCTGGGCTAGGCGCGGCGGTGTCCGGGGCGGGCTTTGAGGTCGTCACTCCGGCGGCGGGCGAGGACGAGGTGGCGGTGGAGGAGCGACTGCGCGGCGAGGAACAGGGCGAGCTGCGCCGGCGCCTGCTGGTGGCGGCCGCGGTCACGGCGGCGGTGATGGTGGCTTCCGCCGCCCTCATGGCGCGCCAGCCCCACCACGGCCACACGGCGGGGCTGTCGCTGGTCGCCTGGCTCAACGCTCCCATGGAGGGGATGGCCCGGCTGCTGGCGCCGTGGCTGTGGACCCTGCCCCTGGCCGCGCTGCGCTGGGGCCTCACCGCCGTCGCCCTGCCGGCGTGGGTGTGGACCGCCTGGCCGATCCTGCGGGACGGCACGGTGCGGGCCATCCGCCACCGCGCCCCCGACATGAACACCCTGATCGCCCTGGGCACCGGCGCCGCCGTGCTCGCCTCCCTCGCCGGCACGCTCGCTCCCGGCGTGTTTCAGACGGCGGGACTCACCGCCCACCTCTACTACGAAGCCGCCCTGATGATCGTCACCCTGATCCTGCTGGGCCGCCTGCTGGAGTCCGGGGCGAAGGGCCGCACCTCCGAGGCGGTTCGCCGGCTCCTGCGCCTGGCACCCCCGGTGGCGCGGCGCATCGGCGACGCCGGGGTCGAGGAGGAGGTGCCGGTGCATTCGCTGGCTCCAGGCGACCGCGTGCGGATCCTCCCCGGCGGCCGCGTCCCCGCCGACGGCGTCGTCCTGCAGGGCACCTCGGCGGTGGACGAGGCGATGCTCACCGGCGAACCTGTGCCGGCCCACAAGGGTCCGGGCGACCGGGTGGTCGGCGCCACCGTCAACGGCCAGGGGTCGCTGCTCATGCTCGTCGAGCGGACCGGCAACGACACGGTGCTCGCCCAGATCGTGCGCCTGGTGCGCCAGGCGCAGGCGAGCAAGGCGCCGGTGCAGCGCCTGGCCGACCGCGTGGCGGCGGTGTTCGTGCCGGCCGTGCTGCTGCTCGCCGCCGCCACGCTGGTCGCGTGGCTGATCTTTGGCCCCGAGCAGCGCGGGCTGTACGCCTTCACCGCCGCCGTCTCGGTGCTGGTCATCGCCTGCCCCTGCGCCCTGGGCCTCGCCACCCCCACGGCGCTGGCGGTGGGCACCGGGCGCGGCGCCGAGCTGGGCATCCTCATCACCTCCGCCGCCGCCCTCGAGCGCGCCGCCCAGGTGCGCACCGTCGTGCTCGACAAGACCGGCACCCTCACCGCCGGCCGGCCCGAGCTCGTCGGTATCGAGCTGGTCGGCGACGACGGCGGCGTTTTGCCGCTGGTGGCCGGGGCCGAGACCCACTCCGAGCACCCCCTGGCACGCGCCGTGGTGGAGGGACTTGCGGCCCGCGGCGTCGCCTCTGCTGCGGTGTCCGACGTCCACGCCGTTCCGGGCCGCGGGCTGCGCGCCCGGTCCGAGGGCCGGGTTGCTGGTGGGCAGCCCGGCGTTCCTCGCCGAGGAGGGGGCAGCCGGCGATGAGCTGTACCGCGCGCGGGTGGAAGAGGTGGCCGCACGCCCGGCAACCCCCGTGGCGGTGGCGATCGACGGCCGGGCGGTGGCGGTACTGGCCCTCGCCGATCCGCTGCGCCCGTCGGCGGCCCCGGCCACCCGCCTCCTGCGAGCGCGCGGCTTCGAGACCTGGCTGGTGACCGGCGACGGCGCGGCCACCGCCGTCGCGGTGGCCGACGCGGTGGGCATCCCCGCCGCCCAAGTGCGCTCCCAGGCACTGCCGGCCGACAAGGTCGCGGCGGTGCGCGACATCGAGAGCATGGCGCACGGCGCCGTGGCGTTCGTCGGCGACGGCCTCAACGACGCCCCGGCGCTGGCCGCCGCCGGCGTCGGCGTGACCCTGTCCACCGGCACCGACGTGGCAGCGGAGGCGTCCCAGGTGGTGCTGGCGCGCCCCGACCTCACACTGCTCCCCGCCGCCTTCGACCTCGCCCGCGCCACCGTGCGAACCATCCGCTGGAACCTGGTGTGGGCGTTCGGCTACAACGTCCTCGGCATCCCCGTGGCGGCCGGCGTGCTCTACCCCGCCGCCGGGATTCTCCTGAGCCCCGAACTGGCCGCCGCGGCGATGGCCTTCTCGTCCCTGTTCGTGGTGACCAACTCTCTGCGATTGCGCAGGTTCCGTCCACGCTAACGCCGTCTCCCGAGGCCGCCCCGCGGCCGAGGGACCCCGTCGCGCTTGATCGCCGTCGTGCGCGACGAGACCCCTCGCTGCGCTCGGGGTGACGGGGTGCGCTGCGCTCGGGGTGACGG
>JBBINC010000155.1:0-6678 GCA_037444085.1 Acidobacteriota bacterium
AGGGCACGTGGATCAGCACGGGTACGGCGTGCGTGCCTCCCTACGCGTCCTCGTCTTCGTCGGCGCGAGCGCCGCCGGCGGCCTGGATAATCTTCTCCTGCAGCTGCCGGGGCACCTCGTCGTAGTGAGAGTACTCCATGTGAAAATCGCCCCGTCCGCTGGTGATGGCGCGCAGCGTTTGCGAGTAGGTGAGCATCTCGGCCAGGGGCACCAGGGCCTTGACGACGGTCTGGCCGTCCCCCGGCTCCATCCCCTGTACCCGACCGCGCCGGGAGTTGAGATCGCCCATGATGTCACCGAGAAACTCGTCCGGGGCCGCGATCTCGACCTGCATGATCGGTTCCAGGATGGTGGGCGCCGCCTGCTTGACGGCCTCGCGGAAGGCCTTGCGGCCGCAGATCTGGAACGCCATGTCGGAGGAGTCGACGGCGTGTTCCTTGCCGTCGAGCAGGGTGACGCGGAAGTCCACCACCGGGTGGCCGGAGAGGGGTCCGGCCGCCGCCGCGCTCTGGATGCCCTTGTCCACGGAGGGGCGATACCCTTGCGAGATCGAGCCGCCGAAGATCTTGTCGACGAACTCATAGCCGCCGCCGCGTGGCAGCGGCTCGATGCGCACCTTGGCCTCGGCGAACTGACCGTGGCCTCCGGTCTGCTTCTTGTGCCGTGAGGTCAGCTCCACCGCCTTGGTGATCGTTTCCTGGTAGGGCACCTTGGGCGGCTGCAAGACGACATCCACCTTGAAGCGCCGCTTCAACCTGGAAAGGGCAATCTCCACGTGGAGCTGGCCGGCGCCCCCGACCACCTGCTCCTTGGTCTGGGGGTGGCGTCCGACCTTCAGGGTGGGATCCTCGTCCTGGATCTTGGCCAGGGCGGCGGCGATCTTGTCCTCGTCGCCCTTGGCCTTGGGGGTGACCGCGAAGGAAATCGCCGCTTCGGGAATGGGGACGCCGAGCACGGTGGCGTGGTGGTCCTTGGCGGTGAGGGTGTCGCCGGTCCGGGTCTCCTTGAGCTTGGTGACCGCGCCGATGTCGCCGGTCACCAGCCGCTCGACCGGCAAGAGATCCTTCCCCTGCATGAGTTGCAGGCCGCTGAAGCGCTCCTGGCTGTCGCGCTGCGGGTTGAAGTAGGTGGCATCGGGCTGCAGCGCGCCGGTGAAGACGCGGAGGAGGGAAATGCGGCCCGCATAGGGGTCGGAGAAGGTCTTGAAGACGTAGGCCATGGGCCTCGCGTCGCTTTCGTTGGGAGTAACGGAGAGGGCCTGGCCGTCGACGCCAACGGCGGCAAACGGCGACTGCAGCGGCGACGGAACGAGGTCGATGATGGCGTCCAGCAGCGGCTGGACGGCCTGGTTGCGGCTGGCCGAGCAGAAGAACACCGGAAAGATGTGTCGTGTCTTGACGGCGGCGATCAGACCCTGGCGAAGCTCCTCACTGCCGAGGGAACCTTCGGCGAAGAACTTCTCCAGCAGTGCCTCGTCCTGCTCGGCAACCATCTCGATGAGGGCGCCCCGGGCGGTGTCGACCTCCGCGGCGAACTCGGCTGGGATGGGAACCTCGGTGCATGTACCGCTCTCGTCGCCCGCGAAGGAGTACGCCTTCTCGGTGACCAGGTCGACCACCCCGGCAAACCCTTGCTCCTGGCCGATGGGGAGCTGGACCGGGATGACCGATCGCCCGAACTTCTTCTCCAGCTGCTGGACGGTGCGGGAGCCCGAGGCGCGCTCGCGGTCCATAAGGTTGATGGCGAGCAGAACCGGCTTCTCCATGGCGGCCGCGACCTTCCACAGCTTCTCGGTCTGCACCTCGGGTCCGGCGATGGCGGAAACCGCCAGCAGAGCTGCTTCAGCGGCGCGGATCCCTTGCATCGCCTCGGTGGTGAAGATCGAGTACCCCGGCGTATCGATGAGGTTGACCTTGTGGTCCTTGTAGACGCCATGGGCGACGGCGGTGGCGATGGTGATCTTGCGCTCGATGGACTCGTCGTCGAAGTCGGTGACGGCGCTGCCCTTGTCGACCTTGCCCAGCTTGGACACGGCGCGGGCGTCGAACAGCATGGCGGAGATCAGGCTGGTCTTCCCGGTCGAGGAGTGCCCGATCACAGCAACGTTGCGGATCTTGTCGCTGGAGAAGAGCTTGGCTGACATGCGCTGGCGCCCTCCGGTCGCCCAAAGTCCGCGAAGTATATCATCGCGCCGCGGTCAGCGCGGCGCGATCCGCCCACGGCGATGGTCACAGCGCCAGGTCGCGCCCGGTGAGGCGGCGGAACGCCTCCAGGTAGCGTTCCTGGGTGCCCGCCACGACGTCGTCGGGGAGCTGCGGGGCGGGCGGCTCCTTGTTCCAGCCCGAGGCCTCCAGCCAGTCGCGCACAAACTGCTTGTCGAAGGACGGCGGGTTGGTGCCTGGCCGGTAGGCGGCGGCGGGCCAGAAGCGGGAGGAATCAGGAGTCAGCGCCTCGTCGGCCCACACCAGCTCGCCCCTCTCGTCGAGGCCAAACTCGAACTTGGTGTCGGCGATGATGATCCCTCGCTCAAGGGCGTACGCCGCGGCGCTCTGGTAGATTTCCAACGAGACCTGGCGCAGCCGCTCAGCGACGGCGCCGCCCACCAAACCCACAACCTCGTCGAAGGAGATGTTCTCGTCGTGGCCCACCTCGGCCTTGGTGGAGGGGGTGAAGAGAGGCTGGGGCAGGCGTTCGGCGAGGGCGAGGCCCGCAGGGACGGGGATGTCGCACACCGACCCGCTGCGCTGATACTCCTTCCAGCCGGAACCCACCAGGTAACCGCGCACGATGCACTCGACGGGCACGATGCGCAGCGATCTCACCAGCGTGGCGCGGCCGGCCAGCAGCGGGTTCTGCGAGTACGGTGGCGGGAACGACGCCAGCTCCGTGGCCAGGACGTGGTGCGGCACCAGGTGGCACAACCGCGAAAACCAGAAGTTGGACAGCTGGTTGAGGATGAGGCCCTTGCCCGGGATTCCGGGGGAGAGCACCACGTCGAAGGCGCTGATGCGATCGGTGGCGACGATCAGCAGGCGACCCTCACCAGCGCCGTAGACGTCGCGAACCTTGCCTCGTTTGACGCGCTCTCCCACCGTCAACCCGTCCGCGGGGTATGGGTCGCTGGGAAGCGTCAGCGCTCCCCGCTGCGCGGCAGGTTGGAGGCCTGGCTGGCCAGCCGGGATTTGGTGCGGCTGGCGGTGTTGGCGTGCAGGACGCCCTTGCGGGCGCTCACGTCAATGACCGAGACGACGTGGGGCAGCAGTTCCTTGACGCGGGTCGCGTCGCCCGTCTGGATGGCGGTGCGCAGCTGCTTGACTGTGTTGCGGACGCGGGTGCGTACGGAACGGTTGCGCAGCCGGCGGACCTCGTTCTGCCGCCTCCGCTTGAGACCTGACTTGATTCTCTTCGCCATTTCAACTCCTTATCAGCTCGCGAGAGTTCGGCCCGATGCCCTTGTCGCGTTACTGCGACGGGGCACCTGGCGCGCTTTAGCGGACGTTGACCCCCAGGGCGGCGAGCCGCTCGCGTGCCAGGCTGGCCTCCTTGCTGCCGGGGTGCTCGTACAACACGTACTGAAGGTTGATGACCGCCTGGGCGCGGTCGCCCATTTCGAGGAACGCGAGCCCTTTCTTGAGCAGCGCCGCCGCCGCCTTGTCGGATGTCTTGTGGGCGTTGAGCAGCGCTGTGAAGCTGTCCACAGCGGCCTGGAAGTCGCGCTTGGCGTAGCGACACTCGCCGATCCAGTAGAGGGCGTCGTCGGCCAGTTCGGTGTTGGGGTAGCGGGCGTTGTACTCGGTGAAGCCCTGGATGGCGAGGTCGAAATTGCCGCGCAGGTAGTCCTCGTAGGCGGAGCGGTAGAGTGCGGCCGGTTCGGACAGCACTCCGGTCGGTCCCGCCAGCGGGGCGCCCGACGTGCCTGCGGGCTGCAGCGCCACCGGCGGCGCGGCGATGCGCTCGCGTGCCGCAGCCAGCTCGTGGGTGAGGGACTCCAGCCGCTGGTTGGTCGCGTCCAGGCTCGCCTGCAGGGTTTCGAGAGCGTCGCGAAGCCGGGCGATCTCCTGCTGGATGTCGGCGTTGGAGCGCAACACCTGGGCGTTCTGCTCGGCGAGGCGACGGCTCATGACGTCCAGGTCCTGCTTGCCTGAGGACTGGCGGCCGAGCTCGTCGACGCGCCGGCCGACCTCGGTGATCTCGCGGTGCAACAGGGAGATATCGTCCGTGGACACGCAGCCGGCGAGGGCCAAGGCGATGACGGGGACGATGAGGCGGTGCATTCTTGGCAACCCTCCTACCTCGCGACGATCACAAAGTGGGCACGGCGGTTGAGTCGCCATGCGCTCTCGTCACGGCCAAGGGCGAAGGGACGCTCCTCGCCGTAGGAGATGGTGTCGAGGCGCCCGCCACCTACTCCCAGCGACACCAGGTAGCTCTTGACCGCGTTGGCCCGGCGCCAGCCCAGCGCCAGGTTGTATTCGGCGGTGTGGCGCTCGTCGCAGTGCCCTTCGACGAGCACACGGACGGTGGGGTGCTGGCGCAACCACTCGGCGTTGGCAGCCAGCAGGTCGCGCGTCTCCGGAGTGAGATCCGACTTGTCGGTGTCGAAGAACACGTCCGTGAGGTAGCCGGCGCGGTTGAGCTCGGCCAGGTCCTGGGGCAACTCTCCGGTCTGGATGCCGTCGGTGGGCAGGGGTGCGGCGGTGAGATCGGGTTCGGCGACCACGTCGGCGGGCTGCTCGGCGCCGATTGGCACAGCAGGAGTCGCCGCCGGCTGCGAGGCACGTCCGACCTGAGGGGCCACCACCGGCTTGGGCTTCGAACACGCCGCGGTCATCGCCATCGTGGCGACCGCGCAGGCGAGGATGCTGATCTTCTTCAAGGTGTGGTCCATCAGGCCTCCCATCAAGCCGCTTACTCTACACCATGTCGATGCTGGTTCACAAGCTATTGCAGCTGCGTCACCCAGGCGGGAGCGGTGTTGTTGCCGTCGCGGGTGAGCTGGCGCGGCTGGCCGGCCGCATCGGTGATGAAGATCTGCTTGCTCCCCGTACGGTTGGAAACGAACGCCAGCATCGTACCGTCCGGGGACCAGCATGGCGACTCGTTGGAGCCCGGACCAAAGACCACCGTGCGCATGCCGGTGCGCATGTCCTGTACGGCAATCTGGAAGCGCTCTTCCACCATGGTGGCGTAGGCCAGACGCACGCCATCGGGGGCCCAGGCCGCCTCATCGGCGAAGGTGTCGGCTTGGGTGAGCTGGCGCACGTTGGTGCCCTCGGCGTCCATCAGGTGGATCTGCGGGCGACCGGACGCGGTCGAGGTGAAGGCGATCTGCCGGCCGTTGGGCGACCACGCTGGCTGGGTCTCGATGGCGCGGGACGAGGTAAGGCGCACCGGAGTGGCTGTGTCCACGTCGACGACGTAGATATCGGTGTTGCCGTCGTTGCCGGCGGCGAAGGCGACACGCCGCCCGTCGGGCGAGAAAGACGGCGAGGAGTTCACTCCGGGGAGGGTGGACAGCGGCTTGAGATACCCCTCGGTGGGGCGGAGAAGGAAGAGCTGCGGCTGGCCGCGAAGGAACGAGGTGAAGGCGAGCCACTGGCCCTCCGGCGACCAGGCCGGTCCCACAGCGATGGAGCGGTAGGAGGTGAGCTGCTGCGCCTCGCTCCCGTCCCAGCGCATCACCCACACCTCCTTGGCACCGCTGCGATCGGAAATGAAGGCGAGGCGTGAGAGAAACGGCCCCGACCGGCCGGTGAACAGACGCATCAGTTCGTTGGCGAGGGTGTGCGCCATGGTGGCGGCGAGGCTGGTCGGAGCCTGCAGCCGCCGCGAGTAGGCGATCTCGCCGGAGGCCAGATCCCACAGGCGGACGTCGGCCACGAGCTGTGATCCAGCGGTGGCCACCGTGGAGTCCAGCAGGAACTGGGCCCCTACCGAGCGCCAGCGCTGGCGGGTGAGAGCGGGCTGTGCCGGGTCAACCTCCACCAGGCGCTCACGCTCGCGATCGAGCAGGCGAATCACCGCGGTCTGGTCGAGGTCCGCTCGCAAGGTATTGGCGAAGGTGCTTGCCGCGGCGGATGCGCCGCCGGGGCGCGCCTGGGGGGAGGGGAAAGCCATGACGACGCTGGTCAGGCCGGGGTTGGTGACCTGGAGGTACACCTCCTCCTGGCTCCATACCGGGGCAACGGAGATGGCAAAGGCCGTCAGGGCCGTGACGATGGCTGATCTTCTCACTGTCCGAACTCCAGGTGTATGGTCAAGGTGGTGCCGCCAAACCCCTGGGGCAGCGGCGGAAAGGGGGCAGCAGCGAACACCGCCCGCAGCGCGGCGCGATCGAAGGCCGGCATGCCGCTTTCCTCAGAGATGCCGGCTTCCAGCAAACGGCCGCTGCGATCGACGCGCGCCCGCACGCGGCAGCGCGTGGCCTCCGGTGCCAGGGGTCGAAACCAGTTGCTCTCGATCAGCCCTAGCAGACGCTGGAGGTAGTACTCGTATGGGAAAGCCTCGTCGGTGCCGGCACCGCGGGAACCGCCGCCGAGGGTGAGGGCGCCGGCAGGGGAGCCCACGGGGACCGGCCGGGAGTCGCCGGCCAAGTCGTCCCCTGAGCCGGCGGTCTCCGCCTCGGGCGCAGCGGATGGCGCCACGGTGGGGCGCCTCTCGGGGCTGGGCGCCGTGCGC
>JBBINC010000156.1:0-4609 GCA_037444085.1 Acidobacteriota bacterium
GCGCCGGCCAGCAGCGCCTGCACCCCGGGGGCGTATACGCCCACCACCTGGCGGCGCACCCCCGCCGGATTGGCAAGCGGCCCCAGCAGGTTGAACACCGTGCGGATGGCCAGGGAGCGCCGCACCGGCATCACCGCCCGCATCGCCGGGTGCAGGCGGGGGGCGAAGAGAAAAGCAAAACCGCACTCGTCCAGGAGCTTCCCGAGCGCCTCCGGCTCCAGCTCCAGGGGCACCCCCAACGCCTCCAGTACGTCCGCCGAGCCGCAGCGGGAGGATACCGAGCGGTTACCGTGTTTGGCCACCGCCACCCCGCACCCGGCCGCGGTGAGAGCGGCGGCGGTGGAAATATTGATGGTATGGGCGCCGTCTCCGCCGGTGCCGCAGGTGTCGATGACCGGCGTCCGCGTGGTCTCCACGGCCAGCGCGGCGCGGCGCAGCACACGCGCCGCCGCCGCCACCTCGGCGGGCGTCTCGCCCTTGGCGCGCAGCGCCACCAGGAACGCCGCCTGCTGCCCCTCGCCCCACTCCCCGCCCATGAGCGCCTCGACACAGCGCTCCATGGTCTCGCCGTCCAGCCCCTGGCCCGCCAGCAGCCGCTCCAGCACCTCTCTCACGACACCACCTCCACCCCCGCCAGGCGCAGGAAGTTGGCGAGAAGACGCGGACCCTCCGGCGTCAGGTAGGACTCGGGGTGGAACTGCACGCCGAAGTGGGGCTCCCTGCGGTGGGACATGCCCATGATGATCCCGTCCTCGGTCCAGGCGCCCACCTCCAGCGCGGCCGGGAGCGTCTCCCGGCGCGCCACCAGCGAGTGGTAGCGCGTCGCCGAAAACGGGTTGGAAAGCCCCGCGAACAGCCCTTTCGCATCGTGGTGCACCAGCGAGACCTTGCCGTGGCGCGGCTCGCCCGCCCGTACCACCTCGCCGCCGTACGCCACGGCCAACGCCTGATGACCCAGGCAAACCCCCAGCAGTGGCAGCCCGGCCCCGGCACGGATCAGCTCCACGCACACCCCCGCCCGCTCCGGCGTGCCCGGCCCCGGCGAAACCACCACCGCCCGCGGCCTGTGCGCCAGCACCTCGGCGGCGCTGGCGGCGTCGTTGCGAAGCACCTCCACCGTCTCCCTCCCGCGGGTCAGAGCGCGCAGCGCCTGCACCAGGTTGAAGGTGAAGGAGTCGTAGTTGTCGATCATCAGGATCACGGCTCGATGCCCTCCGCGAGCCGCGCCGCCAGGCACACGGCGCGCGCCTTCGAGGTGCACTCCGCCATCTCGGCCGCCGGCTCGGAGTCGAACACCACCCCGGCCCCCGCCTGCACGTGCACCTCCCCCCGCACCATCACCGCGGCGCGGATGGCGATGCAGGCGTCCATGTCGCCGCCGGCGTCGAAGTACCCCACGGCGCCGCCGTACACCCCGCGCCGCAGCGGCTCGAGCTCCTCGATCAACTCCATCGCCCGGACCTTGGGCGCGCCGGTCAAGGTGCCGGCGGGGAAGCACGACAGCAGCACGTCCAGGGCGTCTCGCCCCGCCTCCGCCACGCCGCGCACCTCGCTGACCAGGTGCATGACGTGGGAGTAGCGCTCCACGTCGCAGTAGCGAACCACCTCCACGCTGCCCGGGGCGGCGATGCGGCCGATGTCATTGCGCCCCAGATCCACCAGCATGAGGTGCTCGGCGTTCTCCTTCAGGTCGGCGCGCAGCTCCGCCTCCAGGCGTGCGTCCTCCTCGGGGGAGGCGCCGCGCCGGCGGGTGCCGGCGATCGGACAGGTGGCCGCCTGGCGGCCCCGCAGCGAGGCCAGCGTCTCGGGGGAGGCCCCCAGCAGGTGCGCGTCGCCCGCATCCAGGAAGAACATGTACGGCGACGGGTTGGTCAGGCGCAGGGCGCGGTAGAGGGCCAGCGGCGAGGCAGCGAAGGGGCGGCTCCAGCGGCGCGACAGCACGATCTGGAACGCCTCTCCGGCGCGGATCGCCTCGCGTGCCGAGGCCACCGCGTCGAGGAACGCCCCGTCCGGCTGCGACACCCGCCACGCCGCGTCGGGCTGGGGCTCGGCCGGCGGCTCGGGCACCGCCGCCGGCCCGAGACCCTCGAGCGGCTGGGCGAGCGCACCGTGCAGGTCCTCGAGCCGCGCCACAGCCGCGTCCCAGGCGGCCGCCGGATCGCCGTTGACGGCGGCCGTGGCCACCAGCAGCAGTCGCTGCCGCACCCGATCCAGCGCCGCTACCGCCGGGAACACCGCAAACCACGCCTGCGGCAAGCCGAGGGGATCCGGCAGGCGGTCCGGCAGGACTTCGAGCAGGCGCACCACGTCGTACCCCACCCACCCCACGGCGCCGCCGGCAAAGGGCGGCAGATCGGGCAGCGGCGCGCGCCCGCCGCCCACCAGTCCGCGCCGCAGCACCTCCAGGGGCGACCCGGGCGCCGCCGCGCCGTCGACAGTGACCACGCCGTCGCGCAGCGCCACCACGCGCTGCGGGCGGTGGCCGGCGAACGACCAGCGCGCCACCCGCTCCCCGCCCTCGACGCTCTCGAGCAGGAACGGGTGCTCTCCGGAGCGCGCCAGGCGCAGCAGCATCCCCGTCGGGGTGACGGTGTCGGCGGTGAGCTCCAGCACCACCGGCACCCTGGGCCAGCGCTCCGCCAGGCGCAGGAACTCCTCCCGGCCGGGGCGGATCATCGCCCCCCCCCGCCGGAGCGGCGCGCCAGCTCGTCGTTCACCTCGCCGGCGCTGATCCCGTGCACCGCCATCACCGCCGCGAGATGGGAGAAGAGGTCCGCCAGCTCCCACCCGAGGTTGGTCCCCTCGCCGTTCTTCACCGCCAGCAGCACCTCGGTGGCCTCCTCAAGCACCTTGCGCAGCAACCGGTCGGGGTCTTGGGCCAGCGCTCGGGCCGTTCGACCAGACGTTGCCGCGCCACCGCCAGCAGCTCTCCCAGCGCCACCCCCGGCGCGTACGGCCGGCCGGCAATCGGCGTGAAGAAACAGCTCGTCTCGCCCGTGTGACAGGTGGGTCCGGCGGGCTCGGCGGTCACCAGCAGCGCGTCGCCGTCACAGTCGGCGCTGACGCCAACGACGCGCAGCACGTTGCCCGAGGTCTCGCCCTTGCGCCACAGCACCCCCCGGGAGCGCGAGTGGAAGTGCACCTCGCCGCTGGCCAGGGTGGCCTCAATGGCCTCCCGGTCCACGTAACCGAGCATCAGCGCCTCGCCGGTGCGCGCCTGCTGCACCACCGCGGGCAGCAACCCATGGGCATCGAACGCCAGATCGTGCATCGCGATGGACGTCACGCCTCCTCCGGCCGCACCGACACCCCCAGCGCCGCCAGTTGCCGTTTCAAGGCGCCGATGGCCACCCGCCGCTCGTGGAAGATGGTCGCGGCGAGGCCGGCGTCCGCCCCGGCCGCCGTGGGTGACCACCTCCCGCCCCCGCCCACCCGCCGGCGGGCGTCCACCGCCAGCACCACGCACTGCGAGCCGCAGCACTCCGCCAGTCGGGCCAGCAGCGCCAGCTCGGCCACCGCCGCGGTGTTCACCGCCACCTTGTCGGCCCCGGCGCCCAGCAGCGCGTCGGCGTCCTCCACCCGGCGCACCCCGCCGCCCACGGTGAACGGGATGTCCAGCACCTCGGCCACCCCTGAGACAACGCGGCGCAGGGTGTCGCGCCCCTCCACGGTGGCGGTGATGTCCAAGAAGACCAGCTCGTCGGCGCCCTCGTCGCGGTAGCAGCGCCCGTGCTCCACGGGGTCGCCGAGATCGCGCAGGTTGACGAAGTTGACACCCTTGACGACGCGGCCGGCACGCACGTCCAGGCACGGCACGATGCGGAACGCCGGCATCACCCCTCCCGCGCCACGTCGTTGCGCTCGCCGACGGTGGCGCGCCCGTCCACCAGCAGCGACCCGACCACCACCCCGTCGGGATCCTCGGCCAGCCAGCGCTGCACCAGTTCGGGCCGGCGCAGCATCGCCGGGCCCACCACCGCCCGCGCCAGCGCCTCGTCCAGGGGGGCGTAGGCGAAACCGTAGCGGGCGATGCCGGCGCGCTCGCCGAGGGCATCGTTGAGGCAGGCGCCCAGCGTCAACCCCACGTCCTCGACGGTGTGATGGGAGTCCACGTGAACGTCGCCCCAGCCCTCCACCTGCAGGGTCACACCGGCGTGCCGGGCGAGCGCCTGCAGCATGTCGTCCAGAAAACCCACGCCGGTGGAGACGGTGCTCTCGCCGGGGGCCAGCACGAGCCGCGCCCGCACCGAGGTCTCGCCCGTCACCCGTTCGACCGCCCCGGCCCGCTCACCCATCCGCCACCTCCGCCAGCGTGTCCGGGGGAAGCGACGTACCGGTGGGGTTATTGGGTGAGGCGAGCACCACCAGGTCCGCCTGGGGAGCGAGGGCGAGCAGCTCCTCGCGGCTTCCGGCAAAGCCGGGCGGCGCCAGCGGCACCTTGAGCAGGCGGGCGTGCTGGCGGCGGGCCAGCGCCGGGTACATGGAGAACGACGGGAACATCACCAGCACCCGCCCGCCCACCGGCAGCAGCGCTCGCGCGGCGGCCGCCAGCAGCTCGTTGGAGCCGTTGCCGACCAGCGTCGACTCGGCCTCCCAGCCGAACAGCGCC
>JBBINC010000156.1:4709-6578 GCA_037444085.1 Acidobacteriota bacterium
CAGCGCCCCCGCCGCCACCGCCGCGCGCTGGTAGCCGCCGACGGTGCTCACACCCGCCCTCGGCTGCCCGCCTGCAGCGCCTCGCGGTGCAGCGGCAGCGCCTCCAGCTCAGCGAGGTGCCCCGCCGCCTCCGCCAGCACGCCGTAGCGGTGCGGCGCCACCTGCACCACCGTGGTGCGGCGCACGAAGTCCCACACCCCCAGCGGCGAGGCGAAGCGCGCCGCCCCGGCGGTGGGCAGCACGTGGTTGGTGCCGACGCTGTAGTCGCCCAGCACGGCCGGCGACCACGGCCCGACGTACACCGCCCCGGCGCGTTCGACGCGATCCACCAGGCGCAGGGGATCCTTGACGTGCAGCTCCACGTGCTCGGGCGCCACGCGATCGCAGATCGCCACCGCCTCGTCGATATCGCCGGTGACGATGATCCCGCCCCAGCGGCGCAGCGCCGCGCGCGCCGCCGCCTCGCGGGGAAGCCGCTTCAGCCGCGCCACCACCCGCCGCTCCACCTTCTCCGCCACCGCCCGCGACGGCGTGACCAGCAGCGCCAGGGCGTCGGGGTCGTGCTCGGCCTGGGCGAGCAGATCGGCGGCCACCAGCTCCGGCTCGGCGGAGCCGTCGGCCACCACCACCAGCTCGGACGGGCCGGCGATCATGTCCACCCCGACGATGCCGAACACCGCCCGCTTGGCCGCCGACACCCAGCGGCCGCCGGGGCCGACGATCTTGTCCACCGGCGCCACCGACTCCGTGCCGCACGCCAGCGCCGCCACGGCATGCGCCCCGCCCATCAGGTAGACCTCGTGAATATCGAGTCGCTCCAGCAAGTAGCGCAGGTGCGGTGAAGCCAGGAAGGCGCGCGGCGGGGTCGCCACGGCGACGCGCTCCACCCCCGCCACCCGCGCCGGCACCACCGCCATCATCAGGGACGACAGGTACACCGCCGCGCCGCCGGGCACGTACACCCCCACCGACTCCAGCGGCCGTACGCGCACCCCCAGATCGCCGCCGTCGCCCTCCACCGTGTACCCCTTCATCGCCTGGTGGGAGTGAAACTCCTTGAGGTTGGCGAGCACCAGCTCCACCGCCTGGACGAACTCCTCACCCACCTCCTCCTGCCCCTCGATCCGACCCCGCAGGCGGAAGTCGCTGACCTTCAGCCCTTTGAGGTCGTGCTTCTGGACCATGGCGAGGAGCGCCCGGTCACCCCGGGCGCAGATCGCCTGCACGATGTCGCGCACCTTGCTCTCCACCGCCGGCGACAGCACGGAGAACATCCGCCGGTCGAGCCTGGCCAGGTAGGTGATCGCCTTGTCGTCGGTTGAGCGCCAGATCTTCATGCCTCACGTCCCTCCCAGAGTGCGCGCCAGGGCGCGGATCGCTTCCCCGTGCAGGTGGAATGCGGCGCGGTTGGCCAGAAGGTAGGGCGCCACGCGCAGCCACTCCTCCACCGGGTGCAGCCCATTCTCGCGCAGCGTGCGCCCGGTTTCCACCAGGTCCACCACTGCGTCCGCCAGTTGCAGTCGCGCCGCCAGTTCCACCGAGCCGGCCAGCGGGAGCACCTCCACCGCCAGACCGCGCGCCAGCGCCAGCTCCGCCGCCAGCCGCGGGTCCTTGGAGGCGAGCACCAGCGGCGCGCCGTCGTCGCGCAGGCGGGCGTCCTTGCGGGTGATGAGACAGAGGCGGCAGTGCCCGAACGGCAGGCGGCACAGGCGCAGCACATCGGCGCGGCGTTCGCGCACCTGGTCAAGCCCGGCCACTCCAACGTCGGCCACCCCCTGCTCCACGTACACCGGCACGTCGGCGTCCTTGAGCAGCAGCAGCCGCAGCCACCCCAGCCACCCCAGCTCCAGCACCAGCCGGCGCCCGGCG
>JBBINC010000157.1:0-6521 GCA_037444085.1 Acidobacteriota bacterium
CCCCGCTCAAGAGAGCTTGGGGGGCCGGCGAAACCCCCCGAAAAGGAAGACACGGGCACTGGCACGGGCACGGGCACCGGCGCAGGCGCCGGGGCAGGAAAGGCACTCTTGCATTTCCGGGCGGGGGACCGTCTCCCGTCTCGCGTCTGTCGTCTCACATCTTGGGGTCAGCGGCGGCGCGTGGGGGATCGTGGCGGCGATCGCGCACCCGCACCAGGATGAGCTGGCGGTCGGCGCGGCGAATCGTCTGCTCCAGCCGCTCGGCGCCATCCTTCACCGCCCAGCCCAGGGAGAACGACACCGGCGCCGCGCCGGGGCCCAGCTCGCGCAGGCGCTGCGCCACCTCCTCGGTGGCCAGTGCCGCGGGCCCGTGCAGGAGGATTGGGAACTCGTCGCCGCCGATGCGAATCACGGCGTCCTCGGTGCGCACGGTGACCATGAGGAAGCGCGCCACCAGTTGCAGCACGCGGTCGCCGGTGTGGTGGCCGTAGCGGTCGTTGTACTCCTTGAAGCGGTCCACATCGATGACGATCGCCCCCCACAGCGGGTCGTCGGCCTCCAGGCGGCGCTCCTGCTCGAGCAGGTAGTGGCGGTTGAAGCAGCCGGTGAGGGCGTCGCGGATGGCGGCCTCGCGCAGCTTGCGCTCCAGCTCCTTGCGCTCGCTGATGTCGATGAGGATGCCGTGCTACCAGGTCTCGCCGGTGGCCTCGTCGACCCGCTGGTAGGCGGTGTCGAGAACGGTGCGCGCCTCGCCGTCCGGCCGCCGGATCTCCAGCTCGAACTCGCGCACCGCCCCGTCGCGCGCCAGGATGGCAAGCTCCTCGGCCCGGCGCGCCGGGTCGACAAGCAGTTGCTCGGCGGTGAAGCGCCGCAGCTGCCGCAGGGAGGACACGCCGAACATGCGCAGAAACGCCGGGTTGGCGTCGCGGATCCGCCCATCCGCGGTGGTCACGAGATTCCCTCCCGGAGGTTGCGCACGAAGTCGGCGAGCACCTTGGGATCCCGGAGGGTGCGGTGCCGGCGGCGCGGCGAGCGGACGAGAGTGTCTAGGGACACGGCGATTCTCGATCATCAGGATACTTCTCGTTCCCCTTGAACACAAGTTGCTCCGAGCGGCGGCGCGCCCGGCGGCACGGTATAGCCCGGTACGGCAGTGCCAGAATTGGCGGGCGCCGCCGTGCGTTGGCCGGCGCAGTGGGAGCGTGACCCGTGTCCATACTCGCCAGAGTAATTCCCAGCGTGCCGTACGAGTCGTACCGTCTGGCCAACGGGCTGGCGGTGATCCTGGTGGAGGAGCACCGCGCGCCGCTGGTCGGCGTCAACGTCAACTACAGGGTCGGCTCGAAGAACGAGCGGCCGGGCCGGACCGGCTTCGCCCACCTCTTCGAACACATGATGTTCCAGGGCTCCAAGCACTTCAACGACGACATCTTCAAGGCGTTGCAGGACGTCGGCGGCGCGGTCAACGGCGCCACCAACCCCGACCGCACGCGCTACTGGGAGCTGCTGCCCGCCGCCTACCTGGAGCGCGCCCTGTGGCTGGAGGCCGACCGCATGGGCTTCCTGCTCGACGCCATGACCCAGGAGCGCCTCGACAACCAGCGCTCGGTGGTGCAGAACGAACGGCGGCAGAACTACGAGAACCGACCCTACGGGCTTGTCTGGGAGCGCATGCTGGCCCTCCTCTATCCCCCCGACCACCCCTACCACTGGCCCACCATCGGGTCCATGGCCGACATCGCCGCCGCCACCCTGGACGACGTGCGCGAGTTCTTCACCTCCTACTACGCTCCCTCCAACGCCGCGCTGTGCATCGCCGGCGATTTCCCCAGTGCCGAGGTCAAGGAGCTGGTGGAGAAGTACTTTGCAACCCTTCCTCCAGGACCCCCGGTCGCCGCCATGGCCCGCCGCGTGCCCCCGGCCGGCGGCGGCGAGGTGAGCCTCAGCATGGAGGACCGGGTGCAGCTCCCCCGCGCCTACCTGGCGTGGCATACCGTGCCGCTGTACGACGCTGACGATGCCGCGCTCGATGCCTTCGCCCGCCTTCTCGGGCAGGGCAGCACTTCCCGCCTGTACCGCCGGCTGGTGTACGAGCTGGGCATCGCGCAGGAGGCCACCGCCGTCCACTCCGGCCAGCAGCTGGCGGGGACCTTCACCGTGGTGCTGACGCCGCGACCCGGGTACTCCCTCGAAGCGGTGGAGGGTGAGGCGAACGCGGTGCTGCAGCAGGCGCTGGAGAAGGGCCCGACCCCGGACGAGCTGCAACGGGTGGCGGCCATGGCGACGGCGCGCGTCACTCGCGCGATGCAGAGCGTCGGCGGATTCGACGGCCTCTGCGACGCCGTCAACCACTACGTTCATTACCTGGGGGAGCCCGACCGCTTCCGCTGGGACCTGCAGCGCACCCTCGACCTCACCCCCGAATGCGTGCGCGACGCCGCGCGCCGCCACCTCGGCCCGCACCGCGCCGCGGTGCGCGTGACGCCGCGCCGTCCCCTGGCCGTTTCGTCCTCCTCCGCCGCCGCCGCGCTGGATCGCTCGGTGATGCCCGGCCCGGGCCGCCCGCGCGCCCTGGTTCTCCCGCCCCGCCGCCGGTTGACTCTTGCCAACGGCCTGCAGGTGGTGCACGTGGAGCGCCGCGAGACGCCCACCTTCGCCGCTGTACTGGTGGCCCGCGGGGGAGCAGCCAGCGACCCGGCCGAACTCTCAGGGCTCGCCGCCCTCACCGCCGCGGTGCTGCCCGAGGGGGCCGGAGGTCGGGACGCCGGCGAACTGGCGCTGGCGCTGGAGCGCCTCGGCGCCCACCTCGAGGTGGCCGCCTCCCCAGATGCCCTTTCCCTCGCGGTGCACGCCCTCTCCGCCGGCGCCGCCGGGGTGCTGTCGCTGCTCGCCGACCTGGCCACCCAGCCCGCCCTGGCCGAGGCGGAGCTGGAGCGGCAGCGCACCCGCCGGCTGGTGCAACTCCGCCAGTTGCTGGACACCCCGGAGTACCTGGCGCGTGCCGCTGCGCGGCGGGCGCTGTTCGGCGACCACCCCTACGGCCGTCCCTCCTTCGGCACCCCGGCCAGCGTCACCCGCGCCGGACTGGTCGACCTGCGCGCCGCCTGGGCTGCGACCCTCGCGCCGGGCAACTCCACCCTGGTGGTGGTGGGCGGCGTTGCTGCGGCCGAGCTGGAGCGCGCCCTCGAGGAGACGTTCGCCGGCTGGCGTACGGCAAGCCCGCCCCCGCCGCCGCCCCCGGAGGCGCCGGCGCCCCCGCGCCGCACGATTTACCTGCTCGACCGCCCCGCCGCGGCGCAAAGCGTCATCACGGCCTCCCTGCCCGCCCCGCCCCGTTCAACCCCTCACCACGCCGCCCTGGAGGTGCTCAACACCGCCTTCGGCGGCCTGTTCGTCTCGCGCCTGAACCTCAACCTGCGCGAGGACAAGGGGTACACCTACGGCGCCCGTTCCCGTTTCGAGTATCTGCGCGGCGCCGGCGAGTTCGTCGTCACCGCCCCGGTCGAGACCTCCGTCACCGCTGCCGCGCTGCGCGAGATCGCCGCCGAGCTGGACGCCCTGGCCGGCGCCCGGCCGCTCACCGCCGAGGAGGTGGCCTACGCCGCCGGCTCGTTGGCCAACGGGTACGCCCGCGCCTTCGAAACCCCGGCGCAGGTGGCGCGGGCGCTCGCCGAGGCCGCCGTGCACGACCTGCCCGACGAGGCGCTGGAACGCTTCCCCCGGGAGGTCATGGCGGCCACCGCGGCCCAGCTCGCCGAGCTGGCCCGGACGGTGATCCGCCCGGCCTCGGCGGCCATCGCCGTGGCTGGCGACCGCGCCGCGCTCGAGGCGGACCTGGCCGGCCTGGAGCTCGGCCCGCTCATCCCCCTCGACCCCGAGACCCTCACCCCCTTGCCATAGGCCGCCACCGGCACGCAACCCGGGACCGACGAACGCTGCGCCGCCGCCGGGCGTCCGCAGGTCGTCGTCACTGCGCCGCCGCGTCCAGCGAGGCCCAGTCAAGCTGCGACCCCCAGGTGCTGTGCGGGATGAGGTAGACCGCCAAGGTCACCAGCGACGCTGCCAGCACCTCACCACGCGCCTCCCGCCCGCCGCGCATCCTGAACACCGCCCAGGCCCACGCCACCCCGGCGAGCAGCGTCTTGTTGTCGGTGAGGTCCCAGCCGAACGGCACGCCGGTCCACCACGCGCCGAACGCCGCCTGCTGCACCGCCGGGCCGAGCAGAAAGCCGCCGAGGCCGATCAGCCCCACCGCCCAGCGCACGTGGCGCGCAAGCCGCGGGCCGCGCGCCAGCGCCTCGAGGCCGGCGCGGTTGGAGTACGCCATGCCGACGAACATGGCGAGCACGTGGGGGATCAGCAGCCACGCCGGCACGTCACCCTTGAAGCGGGTGATCGCCGGGCGGGGGGGAAACACCGCCTCGTCGCTTCCCCGCCACAGGTGCACCTGGTACTCCAGCTTGCCCGCCGGCGGTTGGTGCGGCAGTTCGGCCTCGAGCCACTCACCCGCGCGCGCCAGGGGAACGACGGTCCACGGATCGCCGGTGGGGTACCGGCGCCACGCCACCTCCCCGGCCAGGGCCGAATCCGGCGCCAGCACGCGCACCGGCTGCCCCCCCTCGCCGCCGTGGGAGCGCGTCAGGCGCAGCGCCACCTGCGCGCCGCCCAGCTCCACCTCGCCGCGCACCGGATAGGTCGGCCCGGAAAGCCGTTGCCATGCCGCCGACGACAGCGTGACGAGGACGGCGAGCACCCACAGCGCCCAGTTTCGTCTCACCTCTTCTCCTCTCTGGCGTGCGGAGCAAACCCCTCGCCCAGCACCTCCTGCGCCGGCATGATGGCGACGAACGCCTTCGGGTCGACCTCCGCCACCAGTCGCTTCAGCCGCCCCACCTCGTGCGCCGCCACCACCACCATGAGCACCGGCCGGGCCTCCCCGGAGTAGCCGCCAAGCCCGTCCAGCACGGTGACGCCGCGCCCCAGCCGGGCGAACACCGCATCCATGACGACGCGCGGTTCGGCGGCGATGATCAGCGCCGTGCGCGCCACCGAGAACCCCGACTGCACCAGGTCCAGCACCCGCGCCGACACGAACGCCAGCGCCAGCGCCACCATCACCGCCTCGGCCCCGAAGATGAACGCCGCCCCGCCGAAGATCACCACGTTGATGGCCAGCAGCGCCTGCCCGATGCCCACCCCCAGGTGGCGCTGGGCGATGCGCGCCAGCACATCGGTGCCGCCGGTGGTGCCACGGCCGCGGAACACCAGCCCCATGCCCAGGCCGTCCAGCAGCCCGCCGTAGCAGATCACCAGCAGCCGGTCGTCGGTGGGTGGGGTGAGCAGCGCGGCGGTCAGGTCGATGGTGGCGGAGAGGACGATCACGGAAACGAGGGTGCGGAGGAAGAAGCGCATGCCACCGATGTAGCGCCACCCCAGCCAGAGCAGCGGCAGGTTGAGGGCGAACACCACCACGCCCACCGGCGTGCCCAGCACGTAGTGAGAGATGATGGCGAGGCCGGTGACGCCGCCGGAGACCACCTTGTTGGGGACGAAGAACCAGTTGGTGCCAAGGCCGACGAGCACCGAGCCGAGGATCACCTGGGCGTAGTCGAAGACCACCTCGGCTCGCCCGCGGGGGGCATGGAAGAGACCCTGCACGGCGCGGCATCGTGCCAGAGTCGGACCGCACTTGCCAAGTGCCATTGACAGTCGTACCCTCGACGACATGGCCATGACAGCCCTCGTTCTGGCTCTCCGGCTCGCCCTCGCCGCCCAGCCGTGCGCCGACTGCCACGGCGAGCAACAGCGGGCGTGGATCGCCTCGGCCCACGCCCGCTCGGCGGCCAGTCCGCTCTACCTGGCGATGCGCGAGTGGGCGCGCGCCGATGCCGGCGAGGCCGCCGCGGCGAGCTGCGCCACCTGCCACACCGTGCCGCTGGCGAGCGGCGGGCGTTCAGAGGCGGTGACGTGCGGCGCCTGCCACCTCGCCCGCCACGGCAATGATTCCTCCGGCGAGCTGGTCATCGACCCGGACAGCGCCGTCCTGGCGGTGCGGCCATCTGCCGCGGCCCCGCACGAGGTCGCCGCTACGCCCGCCCTGGCTGGGGACGCTCCGTGCCAGCCGTGTCATGCCCAGCTCATCAGCCATGCCGGCGTTCCTCTGTGCACCACGGGGCCCGAAGCCGCGACCCGGGAGGCCGGCGCGCCCTGCATCGCCTGCCACCGGCCCCACGCCTTCGCCGGCACGACGCCCGAGGTGCTGGGCCGCGCCGCCACCGTGTCGCTGCAAAGGCGCGGCGACACGCTCGCGGTGACGGTGATCGCCCGCGGCGTCGGGCACGCTTTGCCGACCGGCGCAGCGTTGCGCCAGGTGCGCCTGGAGGTGGAGTTCCTCGACGCCCGCGGCGGCTCCCTGTCCGACAACCTCGGCGACCCCGAGGCGCTGTTCGCCCGCCTGCTGGCCGACGAGAACGGCAGGTCCCCGGCGCCCCCCTGGCGCGCCCGCGCCGTGGCCCGGGACA
>JBBINC010000158.1:0-6316 GCA_037444085.1 Acidobacteriota bacterium
AACGCGCGCCGGCGAGCGAAATAATGTCAATAACGCTGGACGTGGTACCTATTCGAGCGTCATCCGCCTCCTGGGAGACGACCTGCTCGAGGGGCGGGCAGCCGGCCAATCTCGCCAATGATCTGGAGTTCTCCGGGTGGATTTCCGAGTCGGCGCTGCGAAGGCTCCTGGCCGGATCGGGCACCGAACTGGAGGCGCTCCACGCCGCCTCCCAGCGGCGCGACTTTCGCCCTGTGCCGCTGGGGTTTTCTCTGCGCGTTGCGGGCCGGCACGCCTGTCGCACCTTGACGGCGCGCAACGTGGTGGGGGAAATCCCGGGCAAGCGCCGGGAGCGGGTGGTGCTGGTGGCCCATATCGACCATCTCGGCCGGGACGAGCGGCTCGCCGGTAATCAGATCTTCAATGGTGCGATCGACAATGGGTCGGCCGTGGCGGCGTTGTTGCTCACCGCCCGCATCCTCAGCCTCCATCAAGAGTCGCTCGACTACTCGGTGACTGTGCTGGCCTGCCACGCCGAGGAGGAAGGGCTGCTGGGTTCCACCCACTATGTCGCCGAGACCGACCGCGGCAGCATCGTTGCGGCGATCAACGTCGAGTCCACGCCGGTGTGGGGGCCGAGCGGCAGCGTCATGGGCGTCGGAGCGCACTTCTCGACTCTGGAAGATCTTCTCCACGGGGTGGCGGCGCGCGCCGGTGTGGGCTACAGCGAGTTCTCCATGTCGGAGCAGGGGTTCTTCTTCCGCTCCGATCAGTTTCCCTTCGCCCGGGCCGGCATCCCGGCGCTGTGGATCTCCCCCGGTGAGGACTTCGCCTCCGGGCGTAACCACCTGGGCGAGTTCTTCCCCGGTTCGTATCACACCCCAGGGACGAGTTCGATCCGGCGTGGGAACTGGAGCCGCTGCGCCAGACGGTGCGCCACGCGGTGATTGAGGTGGAGGCGATCAACCGGTCGCCGGAGCCGCCACGCTGGAAGCGACCGTTGACGTTTCCGCTGGAATGAACAGGTGAGGAGGTGAGTCGCGAGCGGACGCGGGTGCGCTACCCAGCCCGTGCGGATTCCGTATCATCTCGTGTGAGTCGGGAGGCGGCCGCCTCTCTGCCCGAGGAGGACACCCCATGAATCGACGCATCACCTTGTCGCTTGCCATCCTGCTGGTGGCCGGCATGACGTCCGCCGCCGAGCCCGAGGATCCGTTCGTGTGGCTCGAGGAGGTGGACGGTGAGAGGGCACTGGCCTGGGTCAAGCAGCAGAACGCCAAGTCTACGGCCGCGTTCGAGGCGCTGCCGGTGTACAAGGAACTCTACGACCGCACCCTCGCCATTCTCGATTCCTCGGAGCGCATTCCGTTTCCGTCTCTGTACGGCATGACGGTATACAACTTCTGGCAGGATGAGACCAGCCGTCGCGGCGTCTGGCGGCGCACCACGCTGGATTCGTACCGCTCTCCGGCACCTGCCTGGGAGACGGTGTTGGACATCGACGCCCTCATGGCGGCGGAGAACGTACCGTGGGTGTTCAAGGGGGCGACGTGCCTGCCGCCGGTCTACCGCCGTTGCATGGTGGCGTTGTCGCGGGGGGGTGGTGACGCCGTCGAGTATCGTGAGTTTGACACTTCCCTCAAGAGCTTCGTCAAGGACGGCTTCTTTCTGCCCGAGGCCAAATCGCGGGTCGCCTGGAAAGACGAGAACACCCTGTGGGTGGGTACGGACTTTGGCCCCGGTTCCCTCACCACCTCCGGCTACCCCCGCCTCCTCAAGCTGTGGTCGCGGAACACCTCCTTGACCGAGGCGAAGATGGTGTTTGCCGGTGAAGCCACCGACATGACAGTGAGCGGCTACACCGCTTTCAAGGGGGAGCATCGATACGACGTGGTGGTGCGCACGCCCGCGTTTTTCCGGGCCGAGACTTTTCTGCTCCTGGGAGGGCGGCTGGTGAAGCTGGATCTTCCCGAGGACGTCGATGTGCGAGAGGTCTTTGCCGATTACCTCCTGTTCGCACTGCGCTCGGACTGGACCGCAGGTGGGGTCGCCCACAAGGCCGGCTCCCTGCTGGCGGCGCCTCTCTCTGACTTCCTGCGCGGATCCCGCCGCTTCGAGGTGCTGTTCAAGCCGGAGGCCCGTACGTCGCTGGGGCAGGTGACCTCCACCCGCGATCGGCTGCTGGTCACCACCCTGGACAACGTGCGCGGCCGGCTGGCTTCTTTCACTCTCAAGGATGGCGGGTGGGTGCGGGAGGAGGTCGCGCTGCCCGGCCTGGGTACGGTCGGGATCACCACCACGAGCGACGAGGCTGACCTCTACTTCTTTACTTACCAGGACTTTCTCAAACCCGCCACGCTCTTCGCCGCCACCGCCACCAGGGGGGAGGCCATCAAGACCATGCCCGAGTTTTTTGACGCCAGCGGGGTCGAAGTGGTCCAGCGCGAGGCAACCTCCAGGGACGGCACCAAGATCCCCTACTTCCTCATCACCCCCAAGGGGTTCAAGGCCGACGGCAAGGCGCCGACCCTGCTGTACGGCTACGGTGGCTTCGAAGTACCGCTGCTGCCACGCTACAACGCCACGGCTGGCGCGGCGTGGCTGGAGCGCGGAGGCGTGTTCGTGGTCGCCAACATCCGTGGCGGCGGCGAGTTTGGCCCGGCGTGGCACCAGGCGGCGCAGCGCGAGAACCACATCAGGAATTTCGAGGATTTCACCGCGGTCGCCGAGCACCTCATCGAGACGAAGGTCACCTCACCCCGCCACCTGGGGATCATGGGCGGCTCCCAGGGCGGTCTGCTGGTAGGCGGTTCCTTCACACTTCGTCCGGAGCTGTTCAACGCCGTGGTGTCGCAGGTGCCGCTGGCCGACATGCGCCGTTACAACAAGCTGTTGGCCGGGGCCAGCTGGATGGCCGAGTACGGCAACCCGGATGTGCCGGAGGACTGGGCGTACATCCAGACCTGGTCGCCGTACCACCTGCTGCGAAAGGACGCCAAGTACCCAACGCCTTTCTACTGGACCACCACGCGCGACGACCGCGTGCACCCGGCTCACGCCCGCAAGATGGTGGCCAGGATGCAGTCGCTGGGACACCCGGTTTGGTACTTCGAGAACATCGAGGGCGGGCACGGCTCCGGCTCGGTCAATCCGCAGCGGGCGCAGATCACCGCTCTGGAGTACTCGTATCTCTGGAAGATGCTGAAGTAGTGCGGGGTGGCCTGTGGTACCTTCGTGCACACAGCGAGGAGGGATCCCATGCGCCTTGTTCACTGCGTTGCGCTGAGTGTGCTGGTCGCAGCCGTCGCGCTACCGGGGGCGGCAGAGGATGCCGCGGCGCCCCGCTCGACCGCTCTGGCCGAGGCACTGCGCCTCCTCGACGCCTGGGTCGAGGCGCGGGTGGCTTTCCAGCGGATTCCAGGCGCCTCGGTGGGCGTGGTGGCGGACCAGGAGCTGGTGTTCGCCAAGGGCTACGGCCTCGCTGACGTCGCTGCCGCGACGCCCGCGACCCCCGACACGGTCTATGGCATCTGCTCCATTTCCAAGCTCTTCACGGCCCTGGCGGTGATGATGGAGCGTGACGCCGGGCGGCTTCGTCTCGACGACCCCGTCGCGACATACCTGCCGTTCTTCACGCTGGATGCAGCATCGGGCGCCGAGCGGGTTAGCGTACGCGATCTCCTCACTCACTCGGGAGGTGTGCCCCGCGAGGCGGACGCCCCATACTGGACCGAACCGGATTTTGCCTTCCCGGCCCGCGAGGAGATCATCGCCGGTCTTGCCCGGCAGCGCATGCTGTACCAGCCGGAGCGCTACTTCCAGTACTCCAATCTGGGCGTGTCGCTGCTGGGCATGATTGTCGAGGCGACGTCCGGGTTGGCCTACGAACGCTACGTCACCGAACGCATCTTGACGCCCCTGAAGCTGGCCAGCACGACCACCCGCCTGCCGGCCGCCAGCGATGGCAGACTCGCCGTCGGGTACGGGGCCATGCCGCGCGCCGGCGAGCGCGCCGTCATGCTCCCCTACGACGCCGCCGGCATCACTCCCGCCGCCGGCTTCGCCTCCACCGCCCGCGATCTCGCGGCCTTCGCCTCCTGGCAGTTTCGCCTGCTCGCCGGGGAGCGGGAGGAGGTGATGAGGACCTCCACCCTGCGCGAGATGCAGCGTCCCCAGTGGGTGGACCCGGACTGGAAGACCACCTGGGGACTGGGTTTTGCGGTCTGGCGGGATGGCGAGAACACGTTCGTCTCCCACAGCGGTAGCTGCCCCGGCTATCGCACCACGCTGCGGCTCGAACCCGCCCGCCGGCTCGCCGTCGTCGTCATGCTCAATGCCATGGGAGAGAGTCCTGAGACGATCGCTGCGCAGGCGTTCAAGGTCGTGGCGCCGGCGCTGGCCGACAGTTGCGACGCAACCCCCCCGGCGGCGGCCGTCGAGCTCGAGCGCTTCGCCGGGCTCTACCGCTCCGTCTGGGGTGAGACGGCCATCGTTCCATGGCGCGGCGGACTGGGTGCGCTCCTCCTCCCCACCGATACGCCCATGTCCGATTTCACCAAACTGAAGCACGTGGAGGGGAACACCTTCCGTCGCATCCGCGAGAATGGCGACGATCTCGGCGAGGAGGTGATCTTCGAAACCGACGCTGGCGGCGCCGTCGTCCGCTACCTGTGGCACAACAACTACGCCCGCAAGGTCCGCTGATCCGTCGGCCTCGCGCCGGTCGTCGCTCCCTTCGCGCCGCCGCCCCTTGCCCCGGACTGTGTACCATGCCCTCCAATGAGCGATGAGAGTCTGGGGCGGCGGCTGATGCGCAAGTGGTGGATCCCCTCCACGTATTTCGCGGAGGGGTTTCCCTACTCGCTGGTGCGGCAGTTGTCGACGGTGTACTACAAGGATGCCGGCGCCAGCCTGGAGGCGATTGGCCTGACGTCGCTGTACGGCCTGCCGTGGACCCTGAAGTTCCTGTGGGCGCCGCTGGTGGACGCCTATGCAACCAAGCGTCGCTGGTTGCTGTCGGCCGAAGGGGTGCTGGTGGCGCTGGTGGCGTTGATGGCGGTGGCCGCCACGCTGCCGGCGGCGCTGCCGGCCGTCGCCGTGGCGTTCCTGCTGGTGGCGGTGGCCTCGGCCACCCACGACATCGCCATTGACGGCTACTACCTGGAGGCGCTGGACCGCACCGAGCAGGCGCGCTGGGTAGGGTTCCAGGCGGGGGCCTATCGCCTGGCGCTCGTGGCCGGAGGCGGCGGGATCATCTATCTGTCGGGGAGGACGTCTTTCGCGCTGGCGTTCGGGGTGGCTGCGGTAGTGCTGGCGGCGTTACTGGCACTGCACGCGGCGCGGCTTCCACGCATCGAGAAACCACGTGCGCCAGCGGGAGAGATGGTCGCGGCCGTGCTTTCGCCGGTACGGAGGGCGATTGCGGTGTTGGCCGTGATCTGCGTGGTGGGTGTGATCGCCTGGCTGCAACGACCCGAGGCGGTGCCGGTGCGGGAGGCACTGGCACGCCAGTTGCCCCGCTGGATCGTCGTGGCCCTGCTGGCGGTCTTGCTGGTTCTCGCCGTGCGGGCGCCGGCGCTCAAACGCCGCCTGTACGCGTCGCAGTCCACGTATGCGCTGGCGTTCGTCGACTATCTGGACCAACCCCGGGCCGGCCTGATCCTGGCCTTCGTGGCGCTGTATCGCACCGGGGAGTCGTTCCTGCTCAACATGGCCTACCCGTTCCTGCGTGATGTGGGAGTGGATCGCGCCGCCTACGGGGTAGCCTATGGCACGTTCGGCATCGCGGCGTCGATCGCCGGGGGGCTGATCGGCGGGGCGCTGATCGCCAGGCACGGGCTGAAGCGTTGCATCTGGCCCTTCGTGCTGTCGCAGAACGTGCTCAACCTCCTATACGTCTTCATGGCCTGGCACTACCGGGGCATTCTGCAGCACCCCGAACTGGGGGTTGCGGACCTGCGCCTGGTGACCGCCGTGATCGTCGTCGAAGCCTTCGGGGCTGGGTTGGGAACGGCGGCATTCATGGTCTTCATCATGCGCACCACCCGGCCGGACCACAAGGCTGCACACTTCGCCATCGCCACCGGCATCGCCACCGTCTCCGCCACCCTTGCCGGGGTGCTCTCCGGATTCCTGGCCAAGACCTTCGGCTTCATGTGGTTCTTCACATTCACATTTGCCGCGACGATCCCGGCCATGGCCCTGATCCCGTTCCTGCCCCACCTGGACCGGCGGTCGCTGAACCCGCAGCCGTCATAACGTGCCGGGGTGCGCGGCCGGGACCCCAACTTCGTCACTTGGCCTGTGCCTCAAGGCAGGTTCGACAACTCGCATATTG
>JBBINC010000159.1:0-6239 GCA_037444085.1 Acidobacteriota bacterium
CACCACCGTGCCAGTCGCGCTCCCGCCGTCGCGCACCCGCGCCTCCCCCCCCACCGCCGGCAGCACGCGCACCGCCTCCACCGCCACCAGGGCGGCCCGCGCACCGCCGGTACCGGCGAACGCCGCCGCCAGCGGGTGGCCGCTCGCCCGCTCCACGGCCTCGAAGAGCGCCAGGACGCGGGCGCGCTCCTCCCGTCCCGCCTCGAGGACGACGAGATCCACCAGGGTGGCGGCGGACTCGGTGAGGGTGCCGGTCTTGTCCAGCACCGCGGTGTCGACGCCGGCCAGGCGCTCCACCGCTTCCCCCGAGCGCACCACCACCCCGCGCGCCGCCAGCCGCCCCAGAGACACCCACACGGCCAGCGGGGTGGCCAGGCCCAGGGCGCACGGGCAGGCCACCAGCAACACCGCCATGGCGTTGAACAGCCCCGTCGCCCAGGAGGCCGCGTGCGTCCACCCCACGAACGTGCCGGCCGCCACCGTCACCACCGCCGGCAGCAGCCAGCGGATAGCGCGGTCCGCCGCCCGCTCGAGGCTCGTCGGGGCGGCGCGCGCCTGCTCCACGGCGGCAACGATCCGGTCGAGACGACGGGAGGTACCGGCAACCGTGGCCCGCACCTTGAGGGCGGCGTCCAGGCAGTGCGTGCCGGCAAACACCCGATCGCCGGGGCGGCGCACCACGGCGAGCAGCTCGCCGGTCATCTCCGCCTCGCGCACGAACCCCTCGCCGGCCACCACCTCGCCGTCCACCGGGATCGCCGCCCCGGGGGTGACGAGCACCACGTCGCCCGGCATCACCTCGGCCACCGCCACCGTGCGCCGCAGTCCGCCAGGGCTCTCCACCTCGCAGGTGAGAACCTCCGGCGCCCACGCGGCGGCGGCGGCCAGCGCCCGCTGCTGCGCCACCCCCGCCACCATCTGACCGAGCGAGTACACCACCAGCAGGATCGAGACGATCTCGTAGTACACCGCCCCCTCGCCGCGCACCGTGGCCAGCAGCGAGGCGGTGAACGCCCCGGCGATGCCGGCGAGGAACATCGCCTCCAGGCTCACCCGACCGGCGCGCGCCTCCCGCCCGGCGGCGCGCAGCAGCGGCCAGCCGAGCAGCGCCATGGTGACCAGCGTGGCCGCCAGGATCGCGCCATGCCCGGCCAGGCGCACGCCGGGCGCCGCCTCGGAGAGGTTGAACGCCAGCGACGCGGTCATCGTGTTGGCGGCGATGAAGGCACCCACCGCCAGGCGCACCCAGGCGGCGCGGTTGGCCGGATCGCGCGGGGGACCGCAGCAGGTCACCCCGGCGGCCGGGCAGCCGCTCATCGCGCCGCCGCCGCCTCCGTCGCCGGTGCCGAGGCGGCCCAGGAGGCGGCAAAGTCGGCCAGGCTCGCTGCCTTCCACGGCTGGCGCTGCCCCGCAACACGCTCGCGCACCGCCGCCACCAGGGCATCGGCCACCGGCGGGGCGGCATTCCCCCACGAGGCGCGGGCAAAGGTGAGCACCGCCGCCACCTGCTCGTCGGAGAGCTTGGCCTCCCAGCCCGGCATGGCGTTGTTGTAGGTGCGCCCGCCCGCCTGCCACGGCCCCTCCAGGCCGTGCAGGACGATCGCCGCGGGGACTTCCGGCGGACCGATCAGCACCGCCGACCCGGCGAGCGGCGGGTAGACGCCGGCCAGCCCGGCGCCGTCGCGCTGGTGGCAGGCGGAGCAGTTGTTGTAGACGCGCTTGCCCAGCACCATGGGGTCCAGCGCCACCGGCGCCGCCGCGGACGGCGCCGCCGCGGGAAGACCGCCCATGTCGAAGACGTCGCCGCGAAACTCGTAGCTCAGGGTGCCCAGGTAGTACCCGCCCCACCCCAGGAGCATCATGAAGGCGAACACCAGCCACACCGGCGCCGGCTCGTGGCCGTCGCGCGGCTCGTTCATCTCGCGCCAGATCGGCTCGTGCAGCGGCACCGGATCGACATCGGGCTGGCGTTCGCGGTGGCGGTCATCCCGGTCGAGGGTGGTCATGGCACCTCCGGCACGGCGTAGCCGTGGTCGAGGCTTCCCAGGTACGCCACCAGCGCCTTGGCCTCCGGGCGCGGCACGATCACCCGCACCGTCCCGTCCGCCTGCGCCGGTAGCTCCAGCGCGTCGGCGGGGCGTCCCAGCACCTGCCGGCGCTCCTCGAAGAGGAACCGGTACGGCGGCATGATCGACCCGGGCGAAGTCACCGTCGGCTCGTACAGGTGCAGGTAGTGCCAGCTGTCGGACGGCTGCCGGGCGCCGATGTTGGCGAGATCCGGCCCGGTGCGCATGGTGCCGAGCAGCGGCGGCCGGTCGTGGATGTGGTCCCGTGCCACGGTGCGGCGCTCCCCCCAGCCGCGCTCCAGGTCGGCGCCGAACCCCTCCGGCCGCACCTGCTGGGAGTGGCAGTACAGACACCCCAGGGAGCGGTACAGCTCCCGCCCCTCCGCCACCGCCCCGCCCGGCTCCACCGGCCGCGCCACCCCCTCCTCGTCCATCACCGGTTCGAGGCCGGCGAGCTGCCGCTCGGGCAGGGTGAGAAGCCCCAGCGACGAGGCGATGACGGTCAGGAGAATGCCCACGTAGAGCAGCGGCGCGCGGCTCATGACGCCACCTCCGCGGCGCGCCGGCGCCCGAACAGCGCCGGTCCTCGCACCAGGCGCTCACCCGGCAGCAGCACGCGCAGCAGGTGCCAGGCGAACACCAGGTGCCCGGCGGTCATCAGCACCCCCGCCAGTGAGCGCGACCACAGGTACGGGACCGTGTACCGCACCACGTCCAGAAACGCCACGTCGGCGTCGTTCATCTGCAGGCCCTGTTCCACCCCCGCCCAGGTCAGGCCGATCCAGTACAGCGCCATGCCCACCGCGGCGCACCAGAAGTGCACGGCGATGAGCCGCGCCGAGGGCCACTCGCGGCCGGTCAGGCGCGGGATGGCGTAGTACATCGCCGCCCAGACGGCCATGGAGTAGAAGGCGTACACCCCCAGGTGGGCGTGCGCCACCGTGTAGTGGGTGAAGTGCACCACCTCGTTGACGCTGCGCAGGGCGGTCAGCGAGCCCTGCACCGACACGGCGGTGTAGCTCATGGCGCCGAACACGGTGAAGCGCAGCGTCGGGCTCTCCTTCAGGCGGGCGAAGTGTCCCTTCGTGGTCATGTGGTGGTTGATCGCCACCGTGGCCACCGGGATGAGCATCATCACGCTCCCCACCACCCCGACGGTGACCAGCCAGGCGGGCAGAGGCCCGCCGATCAGGTGATGGGTGCCGGCCCAGTTGTAGAACAGCGCCAGCGTCCAGAAGCCCAGCAGCGACAGGTGGTACGAGTAAATCGGCACGCCCAGGATCTTGGGCAGCAAGTAGTACACCGCCGCGAGGCCAATCGGGGTCAGCCACAGCCCCAGCACGTTGTGGGCGAACCACCAGTTGGTCGCCGCCTGCGTCACCCCGCGCACCACGTTCATGTGGATCAGCCAGTTGGCCATCACGTACAGGAACGGGAACCACAGCACGGCGCCGAACAGGTACCACTGCGACACGTAGATGTGGGACACCCGCCGGGCCGCGAACATCATCATCGAGGCCACGGTGACGAGCAGGAACACCACCGCCAGCAGCCCCGCCCAGAAGGGCGGAATCTCCAGCCATTCCACGCTGGTGCCGCGCCCGGCCAGAATCTCGATGGTGCCGCCCGCAACCGCCACGTTCCACAGGGCGCAGGCGCCCAGCAGCAGACCCTGCAGCGGCAGCGCCGCCCGGCACAGCCGCGCCTCCAGCCACAGCAGCGCGCCGATCCCCGCCATCGACGCCCACCCGTAGGCCACCACCGTCAGGTGCGCCGGGCGCACCCGCCCGAAGGTGAGCCACGAGAAGTCGGCGAGAAACCCCGGCGAGTGCAGCTTCCACGAGGCCACCAGCGCCAGCAGCGAGCCCACCACGAGCCACACCACCGAGCTGGCGAAGAACGCCATCACCGGCAGGCGGCAGGACGCGTCGATCTCGGCGCGCCGCAGCACCTCGTCTCGATCCACCGCCGCGCTCTCCGCCTGCGCCTTCCTCTCCATGGTCACCTCCGCGTCAACCCCCACCCATCGCCGCCCGTACCGCGCTCACCAGCGTGGCCGGCGCCCCGTCGCGGGCGCGCCTCGGGCGCCGCCTCCGGACCCGCTCCGGGGGGATGCGCCTCCCGCACCAGGGCGTCGGTGGGCACCCCCACCGGCTCCTCCTCGTCGAAGATGCTCCGCGCCCCGGCGCGGAAACTGCGCAGCTGCCCGTGCTGAATCGCCCACACCAGGCCGTAGATGGCGCTGGCCGCGAACACCAGCATCAACGCCCACACCGCCAGGTAGGTGAGACTCACCGCCCGACCCCGGACTGACCCGGCCGCTTCATCTTCATCGCTCGGTCATTGTAGCCCCGCGCCGGCCCGCCGTCATGGGCGGGGCCGGCCGCGTGGCCGGCCCCTGGATGCGGTGACGCGACTCGGCCCGAGGATGTCAGTTCGCTTCGTCGCGAGAGGGCTCCGAGCGCCGATGATGACGGTCGGCCTTCTTGCCTTGGGAGGCTGGCGCCACTGCTGCAGCGCGTGTGCACGCCGAGCACGCCTGCCAACGCAACACGATCCGCCCTTGCAGGAGAATCCAGCCGAGATTCCCGGCATCAATCTCTGATACTCAATTGACTTCCGTCATGGGGTCTTCGCTCCCCTCAGGGCTCGCGGCTCGACCGCCGCGCGGCAGCCACGCCAGCGGCTTCGCGAAGCACACGACCCAATCGTCGCTTGCCGCGCTTCGCTCAGCCGCCGGCTGGCCGCCGCGCTGCCCTTCGGGCAGCTCGCCCTTTCCCACCCACCACTCCCCTCCCACCCTGCGCCGCCAGTCTCGGACCTCTCGCGGCGTTGCGCTTCGCAGCCTTGGCTCCTCGCGTACATCCCAGTACTGCTCGTCGCCAGGCCGCTCGCGCGCCTTGCGATAGGCCCAATCCGGGCGGCGCCGCTCTCGCGCCCACAAGAGACCCCATTCCCCTCCCGATGACGCAGAGATGGAATCGATCCTTCGTCGCGAGGTGGCAGCGACCGCCGGGGCTTCAACTACCAGCGCGGCGGTTCGGGGCAGTAGCCGGCAAAGCCCCGGGCGCGCTCGCGGCGCTCCAGCGGCGTGCGCCGCGGCGACAGCACGCCCAGGCGCTCCAGCTCGGGGCGGAACTCGTAGCGCAGCCGCACCACCGCCGCCGGGTCGCGCTCCAGGCGCAGGTGCACGCTCCTGACGCGGTGCTCCTTCCCCTCCCCCATGCCGGTGGCGGCGTAGTCGTCGTCCAGCGCCTCACCCGCCGCCGAGGCCTGCGGCGCCGGCCTCCCCTTGCCCTCGCCAGGCGCCGCCCGCCGCTCCATGAGCGGGTCGATGTTGCCCCAATCCGTCCGCTCGCGGAAGAACACCGCCTCGATCACGCCGAGGTTCTCGGTCTGCCCCAGCCACGCCCCGTACGACCCGCGCTCGCCCACGAAGACGAAGCGCCGCGCCGCCTCGCCGCTCACCTGCCAGCCGGGGATCTCCACCGTCTCGTACGGCTCCAGCACCCACTTGGCGCCCTTCCAGGCGGAGGTGGTCCGGGCGTCGATGGTGTTGAGCCCGTCCACCGCCAGCGCCACGGCGACGCGCACCGGCAGCGGGTTGGCGAGGCGGATGGTGTACTCCTGCCCGCGCAGCGCCTCGATGTAGGCCGTCCCCCGCGCCTGATACTCCGGGCGCACCACCCCGCCGACGAGGATGTCGACACCGAACCGGGCCGCCGGGGCGCGCAGCGGCACCGCCTGAGCCGTCGCGCCCGCCGCCGCCAGCAGCACGCCCGCCGCCGCGACCGCCATCGAGGAGGTGAACCGGGTTGAGGTGGTTGTGATCATGGCAGCCTCCCTGACCTCGATCCCCTTGGACCGGAGACCCGCCGAAATGTTCCCTACCGCGGGAGACGGACGGCGCGGTAGCGCCCGGCGGGGAGGTCGGCGCCGGCGAGGGCGCGCTGCCAGGCGGGCAGCACCTCGGCCAGCGCCGCTTCCGGCGGTCCCTCCAGAGCCGCGTGGGCGTCCTCCCCGATGACCACCACCCACACCTGCGCCGGGGGCGGCGCCGCGGCCTCGTCCAGCAGCAGGGCGAACGCCTCCTCCCCCGAGGCCGCCAGCAGCGCCACCGTGATCCGCGCCGGGGACGCGCGCATCGCCGTGCTCGCGTACGCGCAGGCCGGG
>JBBINC010000160.1:0-6182 GCA_037444085.1 Acidobacteriota bacterium
CGGCCGCGGTAGGGCTCGAGCATCTCGACCAGGAGCTTGACCACGCAGCGGGGCGTGTAGAACTCGCCGCCCTTCTTGCCCTCGGCGCTCGCGAACTGCGAGAGGAAGTACTCGTAGACGCGGCCGAGCACGTCCTTGGCACGGCTCGCCTCGTCGCCCACCCTGATGTTGCTGATCATGTCGATGAGCTGGCCGAGGCGCGTCTTGTCGAGCGCGGGGCGGGCGTAGTCCTTGGGCAGCACGCCCTTGAGCGCCGGGTTGTCGCGCTCGATGCCGGCCATGGCGTCGTCCACGAGGCGGCCGATGGTGGGCTGGCGCGCCTGGGCCTTCAGGTGCGCCCAGCGGGCTTCGGGCGGCACCCAGAAGATGCTCTGGGCGCGGTACTCGTCGGGGTCTTCGGGGTCGGCGCCCTTGGCCTTCTCGGCGACGAGCTTCGCGTGTTGTTCCTCGAAGGCGTCGGAGATGTACTTCAGGAAGATGAGGCCGAGGACGACGTGCTTGTACTCGGCCGCGTCCATGCTGCCGCGCAAGGCGTCGGCCATCTGCCAGAGCTGGGCCTCGTAGCCGACGGTGGCCGCGCTTCCCGCGGGCGCCCCGGTCGTGTTCTTTCGCTTCGCCATGTTCTACCTCACGTCGTCACTGCTGCGCGCGACTCGGGGCGTCGAACACACGGATAAGCTGCAAAACCCCCGGTGCTCGCCGAAGGGCGAGCACGTGACGCCGAAGGCGGCACGAGGGGGGTTCGTCAGCCTCATCCGATTGTTGGACGGCGCGCGCCGCCGCGCGGGATGCCCTCGGACGGTTCTTCCCCGATGGTGACAGGAAAGACCTCCAGATGCGCGCCTGATGTGTCTCGAGATGCTACGCGGCTCTTGGACACGTTCAAGGACACGATACAGGAGTCCTTGCCCTTGGCTTCGCAGAACACCGTCTCGTTGAGTGCGTCCATGAAACGCTTCACGAGAATGTCGAGGTCAGGACCGTACGGATCATCGGAAGGGAACTTGTCGGGTGGAAGAGGGAAAGCGACCTTCACGACGCTTGCTTCCTTAAACACGCGTGGGAGGTCACGTGTCTGGTCGATGACCGCCTGACTCCAGCGCCCGCAAGCGGCCTTGTCACCACGTGACTTGGCGTGGCCGTAGGGAACGCCGCTTGTGAGAACCGCCGTGTAGTTCACCGGCTCCGCGTCACTCCTCGGCGTCCGCCCAACTTATATTGGCCTGATCTGCATCATGCCACCGAACGCAGCGGGGCCGTCTGCCGAATGGGCCCCGGGGTGAGCGTCGACGATCCCCGAACCGCCTGCCCGCCACACAGATGCGTGCGGCCAGCGGATCGGCGGCCGATCGGATTGGACAGATCTGCCCAATCCCGGTGCGCCGCCGTGCCCCCTCGCGGGACGGGCCACTTCCGACACCACCCGCGCCAGATGAGTGCCTCGTCTTGCTCATGCCCCTCCTTTCCCACCCAACCGATCCAGCGGGCTCACGACCCCCGCGGGCCCGCGGTTGGAGACGTGCGTGGAGATCATGGTCGTGCTGGCGTCCTTGCGGTGAAGAAGCTCCTACACCGTCCCGATGTCGTCCCCGGCTCCCCGCAGGTGGGTGGCGAAGGCGATCGGGCGGCGGGTGTGCCGCGTGCGCATGGCGTTTCCGACCAGCGGTCGCCGAGCAGGAATGAGCAGCACGCCGTGTCGGGGCCTCAACGGTTGGTGCCGGCGGCGCCGCTGGGTGCGGCGTCGCGACCGCGCCTGCTGACTGCTGCCGCTTCATGAGGCAAGTGTGCGGAGTGGCCACAGGGTTGTCAAGGCGACCGGCACCGCAGCAGCGGCGCTGCGGTGCCCCGCCGGGAGACCCCGGAAGGCGAGAGGCCGGTTGGGCATGAGGTTTGCAATTATCTCCCTTATATCTAGCCAGCCATTCTTCGCGGGTCGCGAGGTCGGATCGAGCGGCGCGCGACGATGGGAGCCCGGCGAACCCCGAGGACGGTGTGCCAGCTCCTCCCCCCGGGGGTAGGCAGGCCAGCCGGCACCCGTTCCGCCCCGCCCGCAGAGCCAGCCCACTGCGCCGTCTGGAGCGGACGCCTCCCCGGCCTCTTCGCGGCTCAGGCCAACGCGGATCCTCTGTTGTGGTCGCCTGGCTCGCACGCAGCCGGTTAGGACATGCGCGCCTTCTCAGTACGAGAACGAGCCGAGCTTCACCTTGCCGCGGAACACCCAGTAGATGACGCCGGTGTAGGTGGCCACGAACGGCATGCCGATGGCGGCGATGATCGCCATGATGCCGAGCGTCTTCTGCGACGAGGCGGCGTTGTAGATGGTCAGGCTTGAGGCCTCATCCAGGCTGGAGACGATGAGGTTGGGGAACAGCGCCACCCCGAACAGGAACACCAGCGCCGCGATGGTGCACGAGGACGACACGAAGGCGTAGAACGGGCGGTTCTGGTGGATCGCCCGGGGGATGTTGGCGATCGCCAGAATGGACAGCAACACCACCCCCCACGCCCACGGCAGCTCCTCGAAGTTGCGGATCGCCGAGGGCTGCGTGGCGAGCGTCAGCACTGTCAGGAACATGTAGAGCACGAGGAAGATCCCGAAGGTCCGCCACATCCACCCGTGGACGCGCTGCTGCAGGTCGCCTTCGGTCTTGAGGTAGAGGTAGATCGACCCGTGCATGGCGAAGGTGGCGACGGCGAAGACGCCCACCAGCAGCGGGTAGGGGCGCAGCAGATCGAGAAGCGTGCCGGCGAATTCCCGGTCGGCGCCGATCGGCATCCCCTGCATGGAGTTGCCCACCGCCACTCCGAACAGGAGGGTGGCCAGGGTGGAGGCGGCGAAGAAGGCGGCGTCCCAGAAGCGCCGCCAGGCGGGCGACGGGCGCTTGGAGCGGAACTCCATGGACACGGCGCGGAAGATCAGGGCGAAGAGCAGAAGCATGAACGGCAGGTAGAAGCCGGAGAACGCCGTCGCGTAGGCGTGGGGGAAGGCGGCGAACAGCGCCCCGCCGAAGGTCACCAGCCAGACCTCGTTGCCGTCCCACAGCGGGCCGATCGAGTTCATGAGGATGCGGCGCTCGGTGTCGTCCTTCACCGCGAGGTGCAGGATGCCGACGCCGAGGTCGAAGCCGTCGAGAATGGCGTAGCCGGTGAGGAGCACGCCCAGCAGGCCGAACCAGAGCAGGTTGAGATCCATGGTTGTCAGCTCCTCTTCTCGGTGGCGGTGAGCGATGCGTCGCCGTGCCCGGCCAGGCTCCCGGCTGCCTCGAGCAGGCCACGCGGCGTGGCCACCCCCTCCTTCGGGGCGGGCATCTCGGGACCGTGCTGGATCTTGTCGTTGAGCACGTACACCCATACCGCGAACAGCAGGGCGTAGATCACCAGGAACATGACGATGGAGGTGGCGACCTGGCCGGCCTGAACCGCCTTGGAGACGCCATCGGAGGTGCGCAGCAGGCCGTACACCACCCACGGCTGGCGACCCACCTCGGCGGCCACCCACCCCAACTGGTTGGCGGCGAACGCGCCGCCCACACCGAAGACGAACGTCCACAGCAGCCAGCGCGCCCGCCACAGCGTCCCCCGCCACAGGCGCCACGCGGCGTACGCCGTGACGGCCAGGAAGAAGCCGCCCAGCGCCACCATCAGGTGGTAGCTCTGGAAGCTCATCCCCACCGGCGGCCAGTCCTCGCGGGGCACCGCGTCCAGCCCCGGCACGGGCGCGTCGAAGCGGCCGTGGACGAGGAAGCTCAAGCCCCCGGGGACCGCCACGCCCGCCTTCACCTTCCTTGCCTCGACGTCCGGCACGCCGAACAGGTAGAGATCCGCGGGACCGCTGGCGAAGTGCCCCTCGAACGCCGCCAGCTTGGCCGGCTGGGTGCGAGCCACGGTGTCTGCCTGGAAGTGCCCGGAGATCGGCGCCGCCAGCGAGGCCAGCAGGCCCAGGACCAACGCGAAGCGGAAGGAGCGGCGGGCGAACTCCTCGTGCCGGCGCTTGAGCAGGTAGTACGCCGACACGCTCATGACGAAGAAGGCGCCGAGGATGAACGCGCCGATCAGCACGTGGGTCAGCCGGTGCACCGACGACGGGTTGAACACCAGTGCCCAGAAGTCGGTGATCTCGGCGCGGGCGTCGATCCCCTCCCCGACGATGTGGAACCCCGCCGGGGTCTGCTGCCAGGAGTTGGCCACCACGATCCACACCGCCGAGAACATTGAGCCCAGCGCCACCATCACCGTGGCGAAGAAGTGCATGCGCGGCGACACCCGGTCCCACCCGAACACCACCACCGCCAGGAACCCCGATTCGAGAAAGAAGGCGAAGATCCCCTCGGCGGCCAGCGCCGAGCCGAACACGTCCCCGACGAAGCGTGAATAGGTGGCCCAGTTGGTGCCGAACTGGAACTCCATGACAATGCCGGAGGCGACGCCGAGGGCGAAGTTCACCGCGAAGATCTTGGTCCAAAAGCGCGCCATGGACTCGTAGAGGGGATCCCGGGTGCGCAGGAAACGCCACTCCATGGCCACCATCAGCACCCCCAGCCCGATGGTCAGGGGCGGGAAGAGGTAGTGGAACATGACCGTGAACGCGAACTGCAGCCTTGCCAGAAGCACGACATCCAGAGGCATCCGGACCTCCCCCGGGACGCGACGCCCGGGGCGCCGCCCCTGTGAAGGAGGGTACAACGACGGGCGCGGGGCCGCAACCGCGCTGCCGGCGCGTTCGCCCGAGGCGGGCGGGTTTGACAACCGGAGTGGCGCCGCCTAGAAGAGTCCCAACTTGGCATCGTAAGGAAAGCGACATGAAGGCTCGCACCCCCTGGCTCATCGTTGCTGTGTTCCTTCCGCTCCTCGCCGTCTCCGTCGCGGCGCAGAACCTCATCGGCAACGGCAGCTTCGACCATGACGCATCGAGTTGGAGCAACGAAGGTGACCCCACCGTCGTGCTGGTGCACCGCACCGACGCCGGCAGCGCGGTGCCAACCGGGTCGTCGGTGGCGGCGGCGATGGCGAGGATTCTCTCGCGCACCTTGCTCCGCTCCTCCTCCGGCGTACAGCTGAGCAGCCACGAGCAGCTGGTGTAGAGATCCCCGGCGTGGGGAGCGGCCGCCAGCGCCGCCAGCACGCCCTCGGCCATGTCGGGGTGGAAGTCCTCCGAGGGGGGGCGGTGCATCACGAGGAATCGGAGGAGGATGGCGCGCAGCAAACGCTCGGCAGTGACCGTGGGAATGGTCAGCCGCTGGGCCAGCGCCGCCGTGATGACCGGCGCTGACTGGCCTGCGGCGATACGGTCGTGTACGTCCTGGATGAGTGGGTAGCGGGCCCAGTTACCGCGTTCCTGGGCATGGTTCGGGGCGATGCTGGTGGCTGCCCGGGCGAGCAGGATCGGCGTGGGGGTGGTGGCGAGAACCGAGGTGTCGGCGGCGCCGGCAACGCCTGCACCGGGATTCGACAGCGCCAACGCGACGGCGACGGCAAGACGACCAGCCACGGCGAGCGTCCTCACCAAGACTCTGCCAGACAATCTCCCCCAGCCGTCGCGGAGGATTTGAGGAAAGCGGGTTTTGAAACGGTGAGAGCCGGCGTAGAATCCGCCCTTGGGGGAGAGGAGGAGTCATGCACGAGAAGAGCGTTGTTCACTTGAACGCCGCGATCGCCGACGAGCTGGCGGCCATCCACCAGTACATGTACTTCCACTTTCGCCTGGACGACCTGGGCTACACGCCGCTGGCCAACCTGCTCAAGCAGACGGCGATCCAGGAGATGTTGCACGTCGAGCGGATCGCCGAGCGCATCCTCTTCCTGGGCGGCGAGGTCGACATGGTGGTCGGCCGCGAGGTGCAGAAGATCCACGAGCCGACGAAGATGCTCGAGCGGGCCAAGCAGCTCGAGCAGGAGTCCATCGAGCTCTACAACCGCTTCGCCATCGAGTGCGGCGCCCACGCCGACTCGGCAACCAAGAAGCTGTTCGAGGACCTGGTGGCCGCCGAAGAGATCCACTGGGATGCCTTCGACCGCCAGGCCGACTTCGTTGCCCGCTTCGGCGAGTCCTACCTGGCGCTGCAGTCGTTCGGCGGGACGGGTGGTGGCGGATAGGTGCCAGGCCCAACGATCTTGACGATGTTCGAAGCCGCCTGCCACCACAGCAGCCCCACGAGAGAGGCCGAGAAGTGCGGCAGTCATTG
>JBBINC010000161.1:0-4895 GCA_037444085.1 Acidobacteriota bacterium
CACCGACGCGCGCCGCCGGGCACACGAAGCGCGCGAGCAGGAAGCGCTCCGGCCCCACCAGCATCGCCGCGTAGCGCGCCGCCGCCTCCTCGAGTGGCAGCGCGGCGGGAGGGAACATCCCAGCGTAGTCCAGCGAGCGCGACAACAGCACCAGTACGCTCTGCTTCATGGTCGGTTCCTCAACCGATGCACCCCCCAAGGCAGTGTAGCGATCGCACGACGCACCGTACAGCGGTGCCGAGGCAGTCTTCTCTTCCCGCCCTCGCCAGAGCGCCCAACCTCGGCCGCCAGACCGCGTACCATCGAGAGCTAGAGCCACTGCGGGAGGAGCGATGACCGAGATCCCCCACATCCCCGTCGCCATCGCCTACGTGCAGCCGCTGCGCGCCGCCTGGCGGCGGGCGCGGGCAATCCTCTTCCGGCCCGTCGACCCGCGCACCTGGCTGGTGCTGGGGTTCGCCGCCTGGCTCGCCGGACTGATGGAGGGCACCGGCGGCGGGGGCGGCCGCCTCGGCCTCGACAAGGGCAACGGCCTTCGCCACGGCGTCGAGTCCGCGCAGGAGGCCTGGCAGCGCCTGCTGGAGCACCCCTGGATCGCCGCCATCATCGTCGCCGGAGTGATCACCGTGGCGGCCGTGCTGCTGCTCCTGCTGTGGATCAGCTCCCGGGCCAAATTCGTGTACCTGGACAGCGTGGTCTCCGGCCGCGCCGCCATCGTGGAGCCCTGGCGGCGCACCAGCCACCTCGGCAACTCCCTGTTCCTCTGGCGCCTGGGATTCTTCGCGGTGTCCCTGGCGGTGGCGGCCATCCTTGGCTCCCTCTTCTACTTCGCCGCCGGTGGCCTGGCGGGCTTCGGCTTCGATGGCGCCCGCAGCACCCTGATCACCGTCCTGGCCATGCTGGCGTTTCTCCTCTTCTTCGTCGCGGTTGCCTTCGTGGCGCTGTTCCTCGACTCCTTCGTGGTGCCGCTGATGGCGCGCGGCAACCTCACCGCCAGCTCCGCCTGGGCGGCGTTCCTGCCCTGGCTCGAAGCGCACACCGGAGCCTTCGTCCTCTACGGTCTGTTCGTGCTGGCGCTGTGGGTCGGCGTCGGACTGGCGGTGGTGGCGGCGGGGTTCGCCACCTGCTGCATGGTGTTCTTCCTCCTCGCCGTACCCTACGTGGGGACGGTCGCCCTGCTCCCGGTACACCTCACCTACCGCCTGTTCAGCCTCGCCTTCCTGGCCCAGTTCGATGCCGGCCTGGACCTGGCCAGCCTGCGGGACGACTCTCAATTCCCGGCGTGAGCCGACAGCGACGCCGCCAACAGTCGTTCGAGTTCAAGCTCGAAGTCGACGCGAAAGCGGGCTGTGGCAGGGTCGGTCAAGGCCAGGGCCAGCCCGCCCCGCGGCGTCGAGCGCGGGCTCACGGCGGCCACCAGCATCGCCAGGTCCCCCAGCAGTGCGGCGCCACCGCGCGCCGCTGCGACCCGCGAATGCTCCTCCAGCTTCGCCGCCAGCTCGGCGAGGGGCCTTCGGAGGCCGGCCGCCAGCACCGTCAGGCCCGGCTCTTCGCGGGCGTGCTCCAGGGCGAACGGCAGCAGGTACAGCAGCCGGGAAAGGCCCGGGAAGGCCGCGAAGGAGCCGGCCAGCAGCGCCGCCGTCTGCCGCGCGTCCAGCAGCCCAGCGCCATCGAGCCTCACCGTGGTGGCGGCACACCAGGCCTTCACCTGCGTGCCAACGACGCGCAGAAACAGCGCCTCCCGGCTGCCGAAGTACAGTGAGGCCGTGCCCGCCGGCACGCCGGCCTTCAGCCCCACACCATCCAGGGTGACGTCGCCGTACGCCGCGGTCTGCAGCTCGGCCAGCGCCGCCGCCTCGATGGCCGCCATTCGCTGCAGCCTCGCCTCCCGTGCCTGCGCCTGCCGCTCCGGGTTGATCAGCTTTCCCACCCCGCGCCTCCCCCCCTGCTGGTGATTTGTACCATGCCGCACCCCCGTCCTCGCCTGCTACGCTGTTGCAGCGGACCACAGCCATGAGGAACGCCTTTCCGCCGTTGCCGCTCGTCACCTTCGTGGTCGCTGCCACCGCCCCCTTCGCGCCGGGCGCGACGACCTTCTTTGTGCGCCCCGACGGCGGCTCACCGCAGCAGTGTACCGGCCTCGCCGACGCCCCGTATCCGGGTTCCGGCAGCGGCCAACCGTGCGCCTTCAACCATCCGTTCCAGGCGCTTCCGCCGCTCGGCGCGCCTCGCCTGGCGGGAGGGGACACGCTGCTGATCGGCCCCGGCGCCTACATGATGGGCGTGGGAGCGCCGGGCGCCGAGGCATGCGGCGCGGAGTCCTCCTGGGAGTGCGTCATGCCGCCCATCCCCTCGGGACCCGACGCCGCTCACCCCACCCGCCTCCTGGGCCGAGACTGCCACGATCCTCCCCAGCTCTGGGGAACCGAGCGGGCCGCGCGGATCATCAACCTCGAGGGCTCCAGTCACGTCCACGTCGCCTGCCTGGAAATCACCGATCGTGCGGACTGCGTCGAGTTCCACAGCGGCGGCCACGCCTGCCGGCGCGACGCTCCCCCGTTCGGGCCGTGGGCGGCGGTGGGAGTGTACGCCTCCGACTCGACGGGCGTCCTGCTCCACCACCTGGACATCCACGGGCTCGCCGCCGCCGGCGTCCACGCCGGGCGACTCACCGACTGGCGCATCGAGGACGTGCGCATCGCCGGCAACGGCTGGGTGGGGTGGGACGGCGACCTCGGTGGCGACAGCTCCAACCGCGGCGCCATCATCTTCCGCCGCGTCACCATCGAGTGGAACGGCTGCGCCGAGGGCTATCCGGACCTCGTCCTCGCCGGGTGTTGGGGCCAGACCGCGGGCGGCTATGGCGACGGCCTGGGCACCGCCGCCACCGGCGGTGAGTGGATCTTCGAGGACTGCCGCGTCCTCCACAACACCTCCGACGGCCTCGACCTGCTCTACCACGACCGAGGCGGCAGCATCGTCCTGAACCGCGTCCACGCCGAGGGCAACGCCGGCAACCAGGTCAAGCTGGCGGGCGCTGCGACCATCATCAACAGCGTCATGGCCGGGAACTGCGCCTTCTTCGAGGGGCAACCGTTCACCCACCACGTCGACCCCTGCCGAGCCCTGGGCAGCGCGCTGGTGCTCGCCTTTGCCGGCGGCGAGCGCGTCTCGGTGGTCAACTCGACCGTCTACGGCCAGGGCGACGGCCTCGTGGGCGCCGGCCCGCGCACCCCCGGCGCCTGCACCGGCGGCGAAACGCTGCACGGGCGCAACAACCTCTTCCACGGCGACGCCGACTTCTTCGACCCCTCCGACCGGACCTTCCTGTTCTACGCCGAGGGCTGCCCCGGCCTCCGCTTCGACAGCGACCACTCGCTCTACCACGACGTCAAGCTCGGCCAGTACGTCCCCGGTCCCCACGACATCGCCGCCGATCCGCTGCTCGCCGGACCGCTGGCCGGGCCCGCCCTCGGGCTGACCCTGACCTCCGCGAGCCCCGCCATCGACGCCGGCATCCCGGCCGGCGCGCCGGCGGTGGACATCACCGGCGCCCGCCGCGATGCCGTCCCCGACATCGGCGCCTTTGAGTACGGCGCTCCCTCGCGCGGCGAGTTCCCCCGCGCCCCTCGCCGTCACCTGCCCCGACCCAAACCCTGACCGCCCCGCAGCCGCTACCGGAACCAGTGCCGCAGGCGGGGAGAGGTGCCGGTGAGCAGCTGCCAGAACTCGCCCCAGCCGTCGCGGGCGTCCATGTGCCGCGGCACCCACTCCACCGGCACCGCCCGCCCGTCCCGAGAAAAGCGCACCCCCCACAGCGGCTCGAACCCCTCCGTGCGCAGCGAGTAGCGCATGTCGGCGATGACCGTGTCGTCGCCGGGATCCACGCCGCAGAAACCGTCGGCCAACCACTGAAAGCGGGCGAAATCCCGGGTGATGCGGGCGCCGAGTGCAGCGTCCTCGGCGCCGGTGAGCGGCGGACGCACCACCTGCGCCAGGCGCTCGCCCGCGACCACCGCGGTGCCCCCCAGCGGGGTCACCCACACCGCATCCGCGTGCATCGCTCCCCCGGCCACGTACATCGACCGCCACAGCACCATGTTGCCGAGCGTGGGCAGGACGCGGCCGTGCTCGATTACATGGCCGCGGCTGGCAGCCAGGGAGGCCTGCACGGCCGCCGCGCGCTGGTGCTGCCACGCCCCCACCGCCACGAACGCCAGCGCGAAGGCGGCGGCGGCGCGGGCGAGGCCGGCGCTGCGCCGCCAGCCCGCCAGCAGCGCCAGCACCAGCAGCGGCACGGTGAACAGCGGGTCGACGATCGACACCCAGTCCAGCTCCACTCGGGTGCGGCTCCATGGCCAGAACAGCAGCGTGCCGTACGACGTGAGCGCGTCCAGCGGGGCATGCGTGAGCCAGCCCAGCGTGCAGGCGGCCAGCACCCAGCGCCACCGCGCCCGCAGGCGGGCAAAGGCGAGCAGCGGCAGGGCCGCCAGAACGCCGCCGATCGGCACGAAGGCGAGCGAGTGCGTGAAGTGCCGGTGCATCTCCACGGCCAACAGCGGATCGGAGGCCGAGCGGATGAGCACGTCGGCGTCCGGCAGCACCCCGCCCACGGCGCCGGCCACCCCCGCCGCGCGCCCCAGCCGCCGACTCAACACCGCCTGCGCGGCCACCGCTCCCACCACCGCCTGACTGACCGGATCCATGCTGGCTCCCTCGCCGGGCTCGAACCTCGCCTGCGGCGCGCCCCTCCCAACCAACCCGCGGCCCTCCCTCTTCCCCTCCGGGCCACAGGCAGCACGAACGCCCCTTCCCTCATCCCGAGCGCAGCGAGGGGTCCCGTCGCGCCGCACGCCCGCCACAGCCGCCCGAGCAACCCGCCCTCCCTTCTCGTC
>JBBINC010000161.1:4951-6151 GCA_037444085.1 Acidobacteriota bacterium
CTCCCGCCACAGCCGCCCGAGCAACCCGCCCTCCTTCCCACCGTCTTGACCCGGCGGCCGTGATGAGGGCATCATCCAGCCATGGCACGACGCCGTTCCAGCTTCGAGGAACTGGAAGTCTCCGAACTCTTCTGCCCCCGCTGCCGGGCCGCCCGGCCGGTCAGGAAGCACCTGCTCCTGGTCCTGCCCACCGGTCACAAGTACGAGTACCGCTGCGCCGCCTGCGGCACCCCGGTGGGCGGCAAGGACGACAACGACGGCCGCGAGTACCGCGACATCCTCCTGCGCACCTGACCACCGCGACCCCCGGTGGGTCAAGCGCAATCGGTGCTTCTGTCGCGGGGAGCCGGCGCCGATCGCCCCGACCCAGCGGCATCCACCTTCCCCGATGCCGCCGACCTACGATACGAGGGCTTTCCTCGATCAGGCGGCTCCCGGTGCGTGGGTGCCTGGGCGCCTGTCAGGAAAAGGCGACGATTGCGAACCTCGCGATGGCGCTCCCCAGGCAAGGCGGCCGAGCAAGACGCCCGAAGGCGTAGTCGGAATCCTCTGGAGAGGACGTCGTGCGAAGGCCAGCGCAGCATGCCGGATGCCGGCCCGAGCCTTCGCGGGGGCGTCCGCCCGACAGGCTCCTAGCTCGTGGGTGGTCTCCTGCGTAGTCCCCACAGGACCAACACGCACGTTGCCACGATCGCGATGGAGAGCGAGATCACGCCGAAATCAACGAGGTTCTCCTGCCATGGCTGGCCGGCGAAGCCGGCCCCGGCGATCGGTGTGCTCCTGCCTGTCCCGAACAAGGCCGCGAGAAGCGTGGTTCCCCAATTGACATACGTCCCATAGAGCGCCAGCCAGAAGAGAACCAGATCCGTGCGTTTGGGAAGGCTGAGCCGATCCCAAGCGATGCCCAACACCGTGAGGAATAGCCCGTTCATTACACCTTCCAGGTGAGCGGAAAGACCCATTCTCGGGTTGGTGAGCGCCGGTACCGCGAAGCCAGTCAGCAGACCGAGGAGAAAAAAAAGAACCCGTGCCAGAGAAGCCGATTGCCATACTCAGAGTCTTTCATGTCGCGACCCTCCTGCTTGACCCACCATTCGCCGACCGTGTGACTCGAACGTCCCGTGTCCGCCTACCGCGTATTCGCCGCGGCCGGGCGCTCACGCCCACGAGCGGGCGAGGGGGCCGACGGCGTGCTCGACG
>JBBINC010000162.1:0-6078 GCA_037444085.1 Acidobacteriota bacterium
GGCACCGACACGGGCACCGACACGGGCACCGACACGGGCACCGACACGGGCACCGTGACGAGCACAGGCACGCCGTGTCTCGCGACGTACAACTTTTTCGCCTACTCTGGCAGCAGGCGAAAACGGCCGGGCACCACACGCCCGCTGGAGGAGGTGACGGAAAGCACGTGGATTCCGCCCGCGAGCGGTTCCGCGACGACCACCTCCGACCCAGGGATGGCGGGACCGACTGGCAGTGACTGCCCGTCGAGACTCACCTGCAGCGGGGCGCCCTGGACCGGCGCGACATCGAAGGTGATGGTCAGCCCCGGCGCCGAGCGAGCTGCCAGGAACCCGGCGGTAGCGACCCGTCCTTGCCAGCGCCAGGCAGTGGCCGGCCATGCCTCGCCTGCCAGCGCCGCCAGCGCAGTCTCGATTGCAGCGAGGGCGGCGGCGTCACCGCCGGTCCGGGCCACGGCGAGCCGGGAGCGCAGCTCCGGCAGGCTGCCCACCCACAGGAGTTGCACCCGCGCCAGCAGGCGCCCGGCTTCCGAGGCCTCTCCCCGGGCTGCCAGCGCCCGCGCCTTGAGGATGCAATACGGCGCCCAGGCCTCGGTGTTGAGCGCCTCGTGGCGGCGCTCCACCGCCTCGGCGGCCGGGAGATCCCCGGCCACGAAGGCGGCCAGCGCCGCCTGGGGGGGCGGCAGCGGGTCGAGCAGGGCGGCCAGACGCTGCACCGCTACCGGCGACAGCCCCGTCTGTTCCCAGAGCGCCATCTCCAAGGCCCAGTCGAGCCAGGCGCGCAGGGCACGGCCGCGGCTCGCGTCCACCGGGCCCGGGGGGAGCAGCTTCAGGGCCCGCTCGGCGAGCGGGACATTGCGCCGATCGGGGGGGGCGGAGGCGAGAAGGCCCAACGCCGCGGTGCGGGCGCCGCGCACGTCGCCGCCGGCCCGCCGAAGTTCCAGCTCCGCCAGCGCCACCTTCAGTTCCTTTTCGTGCGCTGCCTTGATCCGCTCCCGCGCCCGCGCGTGCCCCTCCCAGTCGCGCTGGCGCGCGCTCCGCGCTGCCATCGCCTGCCACGCCCAGGTGGTGTCCGGGATGAGCGCCTGCGCCTCCTCGGGGCTCGCCGCCACGGCCAGCCAGGTGCCGGCGGCGCGCTCGAACGTGGGGCGATCCGCCAACGCCTGGCGCACCAATGGCAGCAGGCGCGCCCGCTCGCCTCCCGAGAGCGCCGGCCAAATCTCCAGGTAGGCGAGCGCCAGGAACCTACCGGGTTCGTCCTCCCCCGGCGCCATCTCGGCTGCCGCCTGCAACGGCCGCTCCCAGAGCCGCCGCTCGGTGAGCAGGCGCGGGTCGCCGCGCAGCGACCACTCGACGTAGTACGACGCGCCGAGGATCATCGCCGCGGCCCAGGCGGCGGGCCGGCGGCGCAGCGTCTCGGCGGCGATTCCCCGCGCCAGCTCCAGACGCTCGGGGACCAGCGCCATGGCGGTCATCCGCTCCCCGGGGGACAGCGCCGCGAACGCCGCCGGGTCCAGCGCCTCGTAGAGCAGCGCGCGCGCCAGTTGTAGTCGACCCATCTCCACGTCCGGATCCCAGAGGATGCGGTCGACGGTATCCTGCTGGCGCCGGTCCAGTTCGACGCTGGCGATGAGCCGGCGCAGCTCCCCCTGGCGGCGGGCGTATCCCTGATAGAGGATCAGCGAGCCAACGGCCAGGGCGCAGGCGCCCACCGCGACGGCGATGCGCAGCGCGACGGGCGGTTCGCGCCTGCCGTGCCGCCGCTTCTCGACCGCCGGCCCGGGACCGTCAGGCGCAGCGGACGTGGCGCGCATCGACCTCGGCCCGCATCACCCCGGTCACCAGGTGCAACAGCAGTCGCACCCGCTCCGCGGCGGGCAGGTACGCCGCCACGATCCCCTCGTACCCGGCCAGCGGCCCGGCGGAGACGCGCACCCGCATCCCCTTTTCCAGCGGCCTGCGCACCTGCCCGAACGCGAGGTAGCCGCGTTCGCCGGCGCGTTCTCGCAGCAGGGCGACGAACTCGTCCTCCACTGCCGCCAGCTTGTCGCCGAAACGCAAGATGCCGATGGCGCCGTGGCAGTAGTGCACCCCGCTGTAGTGTTCGCGCACCACGGCGCGGGCGAACACGTAGGAGGAGAACAGCGGCACCGGCCCCAGCGGTCCCCGCCGGTGGCTGCGTGGCTCGACGATGCGCGGGCAGTAGGCCTCGATGACGCGGTGGCCAAGAAGCTCCACGACGGCGCGCTCCTGCTTCGGCTTGGTGCGCACCACCAACCAGTGGGGGCGAGGGTCGTCGAGGGCGATCAGCATCGTCAGCCTGCAACACCCTTGTAGCAGCCGCCTCTTGCCGGGTCAACCGTGGAGCTCGACGACGTCGCGGTCGCGCAGTTCGAAGTCGCGGGCCACCCGCTGGCCGTCCAGTTTCCCCCCCCACAGCCGGGCGAACGACAGCTTCTCCGCCAGCTCCCGGTGGACCAGCTCGGCGAGGTCGAGCACCGTGGCTCCTTCGGGCAGCACGAACGGCGCGCTGCGATCCGCCGGCTTGCCCGGCGGCTTGGCGTACACCCTCAGCAACTGCAGCCGCCGCCATACCGCCACCTTGAACGCCTCGAACCCGGCCCGCGTGGCGACGCTCACGCGGACGAGGGGGAACTCTCCTCCGTAAAGCTCCTCCAGCACCGCCAGGTCCTCGGCGCGAGCGCGGTCGAGCTTGCTGATCACCGCCAGGGTGGGGAGGTAGGTGTCGCGCGGGTCGCCGTCCTCGGGGAGGGCGCCCACCAGCGGCGCGTGCACCTCGGCCAGCCTCTCCCGCACCGCCTCGACATCGTCGGGCACCTCGGCGGAAGTGGGATCGATCACCAGGATCGCCGCGTCGGCGGCGGCGACCACGTTGGGCATCCACGAATCCATGTGCTCCCTGGTCAGAGGCGGCAGGTCCACGAGCTGTACTTGCACGTCCTCGTACAGCATCATGCCGGGCTGCGGGCGAGTGGTGGTGAACGGGTACTCGCCGATCGCCGGCTCGGCGCGGGTGAACGCGGCCAGCAGCGACGACTTGCCGCCGTTGGGCGGCCCCAGGATCACCACCTGTGCGGCGCCTTCGGGTTCCACCTTGACGGTATAGCCGCGGCGCACGGACCGCGTTTCCTCCTCCTGCCGGGCGCGCGCCAGCCGGCGCTTGAGGTCCGCTTGCATCTTTTCCGTTCCCTTGTGCTTGGGAATGGTGGCGAGCATCTCCTCGAGCGCACGACGCCGTTCCTCGGCGTTCCTGGCCGCCTTGAATCGGCCCTCCGCGGCCCGGTACTGGGGGGTGAGGTTCGCTGGCACAGCCGCATTGTAGGCAATCCCCCAACAGGAGAAGACCCGCGCCCGCACCTCCGTGCCCGTGCCCGTGTCCGTGCCCGTGTCCGTGCCCGTGTCCGTGACCGGGGCAGTGACCGGGGCAGTGACCGGGGCAGTGACCGGGAAAGTGACCGTGCCCGTGTCGGTGACCGTGTCGGTGAGCGTGCCAGTGTCAGCGACAGTGTGACCCGGCCAGTAGACAGCCTGCCCTTGCACGCCCTCGCCCTGCGGTGGCGCGGGCTACACTCGCGGCATGCCGAGTGCGGGACGTGCGATCCCCGTCATCAGCTGCCTCCTGGCCGGGGGATTCCTGGTCGCGGCGCTGTCACTGCCGTGGCTGCTGCCGGCGGTCGCCGGGGGCGCAGCGGTGGCGGCGTGCGCCCTGGCGCTGTCGGGGCGTCGGCGGCCGGGGCTGGGGAGAGCGATGCTGGCGATCGGCGTCTGGCTGGGATGCGGGTTCGGCGGGGCGTGGACGCTGCGGGGTGAGCCCTCGGCCGGCCTGGCCTGGATCCTGGTCGCGCTGTTCGCTCTCCCGCTGCCGGTGATCCCCTGGCTCTACGCGCGGACGTTCCCTGATCGGGATCAAGGTGTGCAGGACGGCGATTCGTGATCGTCCTTCTGGCGATACTGGGGGCGGCGCTGGCGCTCACCTGGTGGGGGGCGAGACGGGCGCGCGGCGAGGTGGAGTATTTCGTCGCCGGGCGCCGCGCTGGCGTCTGGCTGGTCGGGGTCGCCGGCACCGCCACGGCGGTGTCCGCCTTCACCTTCGTGGGTGGCCCGGCGTTGTTCGCCGCGGTGGGAGCCGGGTCCCTGTGGATTCTGCTGTCGGCCCCGCTCACCGGTGCGTTGCAGTGTTGGGCGGTGGGCGAGCCCGTGGCAGTGCTGGCGAGTCGGCATCACGTTCTCACCGTGCCCGAATTGCTCGGGGTGCGCGCCCGGTCCCGGGCGGTTCGGGGTGTGGCGGCGGGGGTTGTGCTGCTCGGTTGCGTCGCCACCCTGGCGGTGCAGGCGCGCGCCGCGGCGGTACTCGGGGAGCGACTGCTGGGCGCACCGGGGTACGCGGTGGCGCTGGTGACCATGCTCGCCACCGCCGCCTACGCCGCCGCCGGCGGCATGAGAGCCTCCCTCCCGGCGGAGGCGGTGCAGGGCGGCATCATGGCGGCCGCCGCCGCGCTGCTGGCGATCGCTGCCGTGGTCGTGGCCGGGGGCCCCGCCGCCGTGCTCACCACCCTGCACCACGCCCGGCCCGATCTCCTGGGCTCATTCGGCGCGGTGCCGCCAGCCCGCGCCTGGGCGTGGTGGATGTTGTTCTGCCTCGGCACCTGCGCACAGCCGCACTACGTGCAGAAGTTCCTCTTCATGCGGGAACTTGCGACGCTGCGCCGGCTGCCGGCGGTGCTCACCCTGGCCCTGGCCGCAACGCTGACGGTATGGCTGGGGCTGGGCCTGGCGGGCGCGGCCATGCTCGCCGACGGCCGCCTGGCGCTTGCCACCACCGATGAGTTGACGCCCGGCGTGCTTCTCCTGCTGGGGCCGTGGGCGGTGCTGGTGGCGGGCGTGGCGGTGCTGGCGGCGCTGATGTCCACCGCCGCCTCGCTGCTCAACCTCGCCGCCGCCGCGGTGACCCGTGACCTGCCGGCGGCGTTTCGGCGCCGTCCCCTGGAGTTGGCGTGGGCGCGCGGCGCGACCGCCTGCACCGCCCTTGCCGCCACCGCCGTGGCGCTGGCCAGCGACCGGGCGGTGGCGGTGCTCGGCATCGCCGGGTGGGGGTTCTTCACCGCCGCGCTGCTGCCGGCGCTGCTCCTCGCGCTGGCGTGGCGGGCGGCCACGCCGGCCGGCCTCGTCGCCGCCATGGTGGCGGGCGGCATCGTCGACCTGGTGCTCGAGGCGGCCCGCAGCAGCTTGCCGCCCGGCCTGGAGCCCGGGCTCGCCGGCGCCGCCGTGGGGGTGCTGGTGCTGGTCGGCGTGTCCCTCCTCACGGCGGCCGCGCCAGCGGAGTCCACGCCTTGACCTGGAGCGAGGGCGATCTGCGCGGGCTGATCGAGCAGCTCGTGGAGCTGCGCGCCGCCGTGCGCCCCACCACGCTGGCCGAGGTGGAACAGGGGCGCGACCCGTTCCGCCTGCTGATCGCCTGCGTCATCTCCCTGCGCACCAAGGACGCGGTGACCGCGGAGGCGAGCGCCCGTCTCTTCGCTGTTGCCCCGACTCCTGCGGCGCTGGCGGTACTCGAGGAGGAGCACATCGCCCGGCTCATCTATCCCGCCGGTTTCTACCGCACCAAGGCGCGCCAGCTTCGCACCATCGCCGGCCGGCTGCTGGCGGAGCACGGCGGCGCGGTGCCGGCCGACCTGGACGCCCTCCTCGCCCTCTCCGGGGTCGGCCGCAAGACTGCCAACCTGGTGCTCGGCCTGGGGTTCGGCATCCCGGCCCTCTGCGTTGACACGCACGTGCACCGCATCGCCAACCGCCTGGGGCTGGTGGCGACCACCACGCCGGAGGGCACGGAACGCGCCCTCCAGAGCGTGCTGCCGCGCAGGCTGTGGATCGGCATCAACGACCTGCTGGTCACCTTCGGCCAGCACATCTGCCACCCCACCTCGCCGCGTTGCTCCTCCTGCCCCGTGGCCCAGGGCTGCCCTCGCCACGGCGTCCAGCGCTCCCGCTGACTCGACTACCTAGAAGCCCTGTGAATATTGTGCGTTTTCGCCTTCATGACCGCCTACGCATGGACAA
>JBBINC010000163.1:0-6001 GCA_037444085.1 Acidobacteriota bacterium
CAGCACTGCTCATTCCTATTCCGACTGGCGGTGGCGGAGAACTCAGTGGCGGGCTTGAGCCTGCGAGCCGTGCGACGGCTCAATCCCAAATCCCCAGTTCGGCCTTGACCTCGTCGGAGGCGTCGGTGCGGGGGTCCCAGGGGGGGTTCCAGACCAGCTCGACGGCGGCCTGGGCGACGCCGGGGAGGAAGCGCGCCGCCGACTCCACGGCGGCGACAATTTCCGGGCCTTCCGGGCAGAACGGAGAGGTCAGGGTCATGGCGACGCGGACGGCGGCGCCGGCCTCCCCGGGGGTGACGGTGATGTCGCGCACTAGGCCGAGGTCGACGATGGAGATGCCGATTTCGGGATCGGTGATGGGGCGCAGGCGCTCGCGAATCGAGTCGGGAGTGAGGTCAGTCATGGGGTGGACTCCTCGGTGGTGGTGACGGCGGCGGGAGCGCCGTCGCGACGGGCGGCCAGGGCCTCCCGCAGGGTCATCCAGGGGAGCAGCGCGCACTTGACGCGCACCGGGAAGCGCTGCACCCCCTCCAGCAACTCCAGATCGCCCAGGTCCACGCCCGGGGGTGGGGGGTCGCCATGCATCATGCGGCGAAACCCCTCGGCGGTGGCGTCGGCGCCGGCGATGGTGCGTCCGGGGAGCAGCTCGGCGAGGATCGAGCCGGACGCCGTGCAGATGGCGCAACCCCGGCCGGTGACCTGGACCGCCTCGATGCGCTCACCGTCGATCGCCAGCGCCACGTCGATCTCGTCGCCGCACAGAGGGTTGCGCCCGTGGGCGGTGACCTCGACGCGGGGCAGCGGGGCGCGGCCGCGGGGGCGGCGGTAGTGGTCCAGCACCACCTCGCGGTAGAGCTCGTCCAGGGGCAGGAATCCGCGCTCCCGGCTCACGACCGGCTCCCGATGGGCAGGCCGAAGTAGCGCCGGGCGGCGATGAGGGCGTCCACGAGGGCGTCCACGTCGGCATGGTCGTTGTAGATCCCGAACGAGGCGCGGGCGGTCGCAGGGACGCCGAGGCGGCGCATCAGCGGCTGGGCGCAGTGGTGGCCGGCGCGCACCGCGATCCCCTCGGAGTCGAGGATTTGGGCGAGGTCGTGCGGGTGCAGGTCGGGGTCGTAGAACGACACCAGCCCGCTGCGCCGGTGGGGATCGTTCGGTCCGTGCACCTCCAGCCAGCCGAGCGCTTCGAGCCGCTCGAGGGCGTGGCCGGTGAGCGCCACCTCGTGCTCCCGCACCGCCTCCATGCCCAGCTCCTCGAGCAGGTCGAGGGCGGCGGGGAAGGCGGCGGCGTCGGCGATGTTGGGGGTGCCGGCCTCGAAGCGGTGCGGCACGTCGTTCCAGGTGGCGCGGTCGAGGTGCACCTCGCGGATCATCTCGCCGCCCCCCTGCACCGGCTCCATGTGTTCCAGCAGCTCGGGCGCCGCCACCAGGAAGCCCACGCCGGTGGGGCCGTACGCCTTGTGGGCGGAAAAGGCCAGGAAGTCGGCGCCCAGGGCGCCAAAGTTTATCGGCATGTGGGGCACCGACTGGGCGGCGTCGACCACCACCACGGCCCCGACGGCGTGGGCCGCGGCGGCGATCTCGGCCACCGGGTTGATGGTGCCAAGGACGTTGGAGGCGTGGGTGAGGGCGACCAGGCGGGTCCGGCGGGTGAGCGAGGCGGGGAGGGCGTCCAGGTCAAGTTCGCCGTCGTCGCGCACGCTCAGGTGGCGCAGCACGACGCCGCGCCTTCGCGCCAGCATGATCCACGGCACCAGGTTGGAGTGGTGCTCCATCTCGGTGAGCAGAATCTCGTCGCCGGCGGCGAGGTGGTGCTCCCACCCCCGGGCGACCAGATTGAGCGCCTCGGTGGCCGAACGCACGATGACCACGCCCCGCGCCGAGGGGGCATTGACGAAACGGGCGACGCGCGTCCGGCAGCCCTCGTAGAGCGCCGTCGCCTCCTCGGCGAGGGTGTGCACGCCGCGGTGCACGTTGGCGTTGGAGTGGGTGTAGTAGCGGTCCAGCGCGGCCAGCACGGTGTCGGGCTTCTGGGTGGTGGCGGCGTTGTCCAGGTAGACCAGGCGCCGGCCGTGCACCTGCCGCCGGAGGATGGCAAAGCGCGCCGCCACGGCGCGCGCGTCGAGCGTCGGCTGGGGGGTGGACGCCACGGCCATGGCGGTCAGTCCGCGTGCAGGCGCGCCGCCACCATCGCCTCGAGCCGCTCGCGGGTGGTCTGGGGCAGGCGCGCCAGGGTCTGGTCCAAGAAGCCGTAGACGATGAGGCGTTGCGCCTGGTTGGAGGGCAGGCCGCGGCTTTGCAGGTAGAACAGCTGCTCGGCCTCCAGCGGGGCCACCGTGACGCCGTGCGTGCAGCGCACGTCCTGGTTGAGGATCTCCAGTTCCGGGATGGACTCGGCGCGGGCGTCGGCGGACAGCAGCAGGTTGCGGTTCTCCTGGTATGCCTCGCACCCCGCGGCGCGCTCGGCGATGCGGATGAGGCCGGTGTAGGCGGAGCGGGCGGCGCCGGTGAGAACCACCTTGGCGTCCAGATTGGAGCGGGTGCGGGGCGCGTCGTGCCGGTGCTCGGTGTGCTGGTCGAAGTGCTGGGTCTCGCCCCCCATGGCGATGCCGTAGATCTCCGAGGAGGCCCCCTCGCCGGCCAGCGTGGCGCCCACGTCGGTCTTGACCAGCGTGCCGCCGAAGGCGGCGGTGGCCATGGTGAAACGGCTTCGAGCAGCGAGGGCGGCGTAAGCGGTGAGGTGGCCGACGACCCCGGCCTCCCAGCGCTGCACCAGGTCGTAGCGCACCTCCGCACCCTCCTCCAGCAGCACCTCGGTAACCCCCAACACCTGGGCGCCAGCGGCGCCCCCGCCGTGGCCCTCGATGACCTCGAACGCCGCGTCGCGGCCGGCCAGGACCAGCACCCGGGGGAGGGCCACCGCACCGCCCGCCGGCGCGAGAAGGCGCAGCCGCAGCGGGTGCTCGAGGCGCACGCCCGCCGGCACGGTGACCACCACCCCGCCGCGCCAGGCGGCGGCGTTGAGCGCCTCGACGAAGCCGTGCGAGGCCGGCACCGCCTGGCCGAGACGCGCCACGGCGCCGGCGGGGGCGGCGTGCAGGTTGGTGATCGTCACACCCTTGGCGCGCGCCTGTTCGCTCATCTCGATGCGCTGCACCGCCCCGCTGGCGATGAGCGCCACGCCGGCCACCTGCTCGTCGACCCGCCAGGCGCCGCCGACCTCCGTCGGGGAGCTCTTGGCGAGGTCCGCCGCGGGCAGGAAGCGGGCCGGGTCGCTGTAGCGCCACAGGTGTCGGGCGCGGTGGGGAAGGGTCATCTGGGCGAGGGTGCGCTGGGCGGCCAGGCGGAGGGTGCGCAGTTCCTCCCCCTCGCGGGCGGCGGCGGACAGCGCCGCCACCTGCTCGGCGGTGACCACGCCGGCCAGCGTCGGGGCGGTGTGCGGCAGGCTAGCCAACGGACCCCTCCATCTCCAGCTCGATGAGCCGGTTCAACTCCACCGCGTACTCCATGGGCAGCTCCTTGACGAACGGTTCGATGAACCCGTTGACGATCATCAGGCGCGCCTGGTCCTCGCTCAGGCCCCGCTGCATGAGGTAGAACATCTGCTCGTCGCCGAGCTTGGAGACGCGCGCCTCGTGCTCGACGCGCACGTCGTCCGCGGCGATCTCCATGGTGGGGTAGGTATCGGAGCGGGCACCCTCGCCGATGAGCAGGGCGTCGCACTCGACCGTCGTCTTGCACCCGTGGGCGCCGCGCCGCACCTTGACCAGACCGCGGTAGGAGGCGCGGCCGCCGTCTTTCGAGATCGACTTGGAGGTGATCTTGGAGGTGGTGTTGGGGGCGAGGTGGATGGCCTTGGCGCCGGCGTCCTGGTGCTGCCCGGGCCCGGCGAAGGCGATCGACAGCACCTCGCCGTGGGCGCGCTCGCCCTTCAAGACGATGGCCGGGTACTTCATGGTGAGCTTGGAGCCGATGTTGCCGTCGACCCATTCGACCACCGCGTCTTCGTGCGCCACCGCCCGCTTCGTGACCAGGTTGTAGATGTTGTTGGACCAGTTCTGGATGGTCGTGTAGCGGATACGCGCTCCGGGCAGCGCGACGAGCTCGACCACCGCCGAGTGCAGGGAGTTGGTGGAGTACACCGGCGCGGTGCACCCTTCGATGTAGTGCACCTTGGCGCCGCGCTCGGCGATGATCAGGGTGCGCTCGAACTGCCCCATGTTCTCCGCGTTGATGCGGAAGTACGCCTGCAGTGGGATGGCCACGTCGGTGCCGGGGGGTACGTAGATGAACGAGCCGCCCGACCACACCGCCGAGTTGAGCGCAGCGAACTTGTTGTCATCCGCGGGGATGACGGTGGCAAAGTAGGCCTTGACGATCTCCTCGTGCTCGCGCACGCCCGAGTCCATGTCGGTGAAGATCACCCCCTGCGCGGTGAGTTCCTCGCGCACCGAGTGGTACACCACCTCCGACTCGTACTGCGCCGTCACGCCGGCCAGGAATTTGCGCTCCGCCTCGGGGATGCCGAGGCGATCGAAGGTGCGCTTGATGTTCTCCGGCACCTCGTCCCAGGAGCGGCCCGCCTTCTCGGTGGACCGCAGATAATAATGGATATCGTCGAAGTCGATCTGGGAGAGCATGGCGATGTTCCCCCAGGTGGGCATCGGCTTGGCGTGGAACGTGTCGAGGGCGCGGTGGCGGAACTCCCGCATCCAGTCGGGCTCCTGCTTGAGCCGGGAGATCATCTCCACCACCTCGTGGTTCAAGCCTTTGGGGGCCTTGACGAAATACTCCTCCGGGTCGCGGAAGCCGTAGCGCTCGGCGTAGTCGGCGTTGAGGCCGGCCAGGGCGGGGTGGGCGCTCATGCCGCACCTCCGGCGACGGCCGCCTCGGCGTGGTGCAGCCAGTCGTAGCCGCGCGCTTCCAGTTCGAGGGCCAGTTCGGGTCCGCCGGAGCGCACGATGCGGCCGTTCATGAAGACCTGCACCACGTGCGGTTGCACGTAGTCGAGCAGGCGTTGATAGTGAGTCACCACCAGCGTGCCCATCTTCCCTGCGACCGCCGCCCGGTTGATGCCCCGGGCGACCACGCGCAGGGCGTCGATGTCGAGGCCGGAGTCGGTCTCGTCCAGCATGGCGAAGCGGGGCCCGAGCATGAGCAGCTGGAGGATCTCCAGGCGCTTCTTCTCGCCGCCGGAAAAGCCGTCGTTGAGGGAGCGCCCGGCGAAGGAGCGGTCCATTTCCAGCTCCTCCATGGTGGCCAGCAGCTCCCGGCGGAAATCGCGCACGGGTACGTCTTCGCCGCGGCGGGCGGAGACGGCGGCGCGCAGGAACGATCCCACGGTGACGCCGGGAACGGCCACCGGGTACTGAAAGGCGAGGAAGAGGCCGCGCCGCGCCCGCTCGTCGGGCCCGGCGGCGGTGAGGTCTTCGCCGTCCAGCTCCACCCGGCCGGTGAGGGTGTACGCCGGGTGGCCGGCCAAGGCCGACACCAGGCTGGACTTGCCCGAGCCGTTGGGGCCCATGATGGCGTGGATCTCGCCAGCGCGGACGGTCAGGTCCACGCCCTTGACGACCTCGCGGTCGGCCACGTGGACGTGCACGTCGGAACACGAAAAGACGGGATGATCGCTCATTGCAGGTTCATCTCCTCGCAGGCGGCGAACGCCGCCGACATGCCCGGCAGCGAGACCGCTGCCAGGTTCTTCCGCGTCGTGTCCTCGCCGGCCAACAGGTGGGCGAGGGTGAGGTGGGTGAAGATTCGCTCCAGCACGGTATCGAGGTGCGCCCAGACCGGGCGCAGCGAGCAGTCGGACAACCTCCGGCAGTGACCGGCCGCCGCGCGGCCACGGGGCCGGCAGAAGGACCTGTGAAACAGCGGCGTCCCCAAAGCGCGCAAGGCCTGCGCCACGGTGATGCGCTCGGGGCCGGCGGCCAGCGCGTAGCCGCCGCGCCGGCCGCGCGCCGCCCGGCCGCCGCGTCCCGCAATATCATGGATTCTC
>JBBINC010000164.1:0-5849 GCA_037444085.1 Acidobacteriota bacterium
GATGCATGCCTTCACCGAAAATAATGAACTTCGGAGCCAAACTGGCGAACTTGGGAGGCCGGCGAAACCCCCCGAAAGAAACGACACGGTCACGGTGGGCGGAGGCAGGCTCGGCCATGCAGCAGCCACGGCTTTCCCGTCATCCTGAAGCCACCGTTCGCCCTCCCCGTCATCGTGAAGCCGGCCGTTCGCCTTCCCCGTCATCCTGAAGCCGGCCGGAGGCCGGCGAAACCCCCCGAATCTCAAGGATGCCGCAGGAGATCGATCAGCCGCACGACGCCGGGGGTGTTTTCGGCGACACGCATGACCATGGCCTTGGTGTCGGCGTCGGGCAGCACGCCGCGCAGGGACACCCACCCCTGGGAGGCCTCGACCTCGATCTGGCGGGCGCGCAGGCCGATGAGGCTGGCAATCCGCATCTTGACCCGGGACTCCAGGGCGCTGTCGGCGACCTCGCGCTCGGCGTGGGCGACGGAGGCGGCGACCGGGGTGTCAGGCGAGGCGGGGCGGGGTCGAACCTCGATGAAGTTGGACGCCCTCGTCACACCGGGCACGAACAGCGCCACCTCCTTGGCCAGCTCCCTGACCGCCTTGAACGGTGCGGTGCCGGTGAGGATGGCGCGGTTGGCGGCCACCTGCACGAGGATCTCCGCGGCATCCTCGCCGAAATGGGCGGCGAGGGCGGCCCTGATGTCGGCGGCCATCCTCTCTTCCGGAGTGAGTTCGGCGGCCGGCGGCGGCTGCTGGGGCGCGAGTTCCTCCTCGCCTGGCGCGGGCGCGGCGCTCAGGGTGAGGGCGGCGGCGAGGATGAGGGCGGTGGACACGATGGCGTGGAACATGGCGACCTCCAGCGTTGCTGCCGTTCAGTGGCGGTGGCTGCCGTCGTGGGAGTGGCCGTGCGCCAACTCGTCGGGGGTGGCCTCGCGCACGTGGATCACCTCCACGTCGAAGTGCAGGTCCTTCCCCGCCAGGGGGTGGTTGCCGTCCAGCAGCACGGTGTCCCCCTCCACCCCGGCAACGGTGAAGACCATCGACTGCGTGGTGCCCTGCGACATCACCTGCGAGCCCACGCTCAGGTCGGCATCATCGGGGAACTGGCGGCGCGGCACCGACATGGTCAGCTCGGGCCGGCGTTCGCCGTACCCCTCGGCGGCGGGAACCACCAGGGCGGTGCGGGCGCCGGCGGCCAGGCCGGCGAGCTGTCGCTCCAGTCCCGGGAAGAGCTGCCCGCGGCCGTGCAGGTAGCTCACCGGCTCGCGCCCCCGGCTGGTGTCCAGGACCTCTCCGGCGGCGTCGGCGAGGGTGTAGTGAAAGGCGACGACGGTATCGGCGGCAATCAGCATGCGCGTCCTTCCTCCCCCGTCACAATCCGCGGGGGCAGCCTCGTCATCCTCGCACATTTCGCCCTGGCGGTGTCACGGCGGCGACGCTGCCAGCCGTCGGGTCAGCGGCGCAGACGCGCCACGGGCGGCCGCGATGGGGATGGGATGTCGGTTGAGAGCAGGCCAAAGTGGTTGGTGCCGACGTACAGCCGCCGGCCGCGGGGGTCCACCGCCAGGGTGGTCGCCCCGCCGGACAACGGCCAGCTCTCGATGGGTTCGAAGGAATCACCGCCGTCCCGACTCACCCACGGGCGCCCGCCGGCCGCGGCGTAGACGGTCTTCGGGCTGAGCGGATCGAAGGCGATGGCCAAGACCTGCACCCCCTCCAGTCCGCCGCGCCGCCACTGATGGATCCCGCTGAAGCTGACGAACACGCCGCAGGAGGTGGCCGCCACGGCGTGGCCGGCGATGGCAGGGTTGAAGACAATGTCGTAGGTCTTAGCGTCGGGTTCGGGACACCCCTGCGACGGGAACGGGATTGCGAGCATCCAGGTGCGACAGCCATCACCGCTCGCCGCCACGCCCGGCCATCCCCACGCGACGACCGTGTTGCTCCCTCCGTGAGTGGCCAACCCCTCGACCCTGGAAGGGCCAAAGCCGCAGGCGCTCCACGTGCGACCGTCGTCGTCACTGCGAAATACGCCGGAGCCGTTGCTGGCGTACAGCCGGTCGCGCGCGTCGACGGCGACGTGCTTGAGAATGAGGTAGTTAAACGGCGGCAAGTAGTTCCACGTTTCACCGAGGTCGTGGGAGCGGGACGCGCCTTGCCAGAACGTCGCGAGCACCGTTTCGCTGGCGCGCGTGACGACCACCGCCCGGCCTCCCTCGGCCGGAGGCCCGAGGTTGTCCGGACACATCCCCCCACCGGGCCTGCGCCAGCTCAGGTCTACCCCGGGCACCGGTTCGCGCCAGGTCGTGCCGCCGTCGTCCGAGCGGAAGACCCCCAGTGCGAGGTCGGCCACGAACACCCGCCCGGGGGTGCGGGGCGAGACGGCCACGTCGGTGACGTACCCGAAGTGGATGCCGCGGTTGGCCGAAGCCCAGGTTTCGCCACCGTCGTTGCTGCGAAACACGCCGCGCTGCTCGGTGCCGTACCACACGGCAGTGCCGTCCGGAGACGCCACGGCCAGCCCCGTCGCCCAGTCGGTGAGCGAGTGGGCGCAGGGATGCCAGAAGGGGACGGGCCCCCGCAGCACTCTCAAGGTTGCGCCGGCGTCTTCGGAGATCAGCACCGAGTGATCGCCCTGCAGCACGTAGAGCGTGCGCGGGCGCGTCGGGTGCACGGCGAGGTCAACGGCCCACGAGAAAGAGGCCACGATCTCCCAGTTCAGCCCGCCGTCCAGCGACCGGATGAGCCGATCACCGTCAGGCGCGGAGGCGGCGGAGATCAACCCCCAAAGGACGAGATCGGGATCGAGGGCGGGGCGAACGACGTGGGGCAGGTAATAGCGGGTCTTACCACCTCCCCACGACGGCGTGTACTCCAGCCCCCCTCGGGCCGGGTGCCAGGTGATGCCGCCGTCTGTGGTGCGCAGCACGCCCTCATAGGCGGTGGACGCCCAGGCGGTGTCGGTGTCGGTCGGGTGGAGGGCGAGCACCCGCCACCCCCAGTCGGGGGAGGGCGGGGTCAGCACCTGCCAGGTGGCGCCGTCGTCGGTGGTTCGCTCGAGAACGCTCCCCTCCCGCGTCCACTGCACGCGGGGGTCAAGCGGGTGAATCAGGAGGGCGTAGCGCGCATGGTAAGGCTCCCACGTCTCGCCGAAATCCCGAGATCGCCCCTCCGAGACGTAGACCCACCCAGAGTTTCGCGGGTGCGGGACGATCCAGCCCGCCCACCGGTGCGGCGGTAGTTGCTGCCACTCGTGGGCCGCGGGGGACCAGCGCAGGATCGTACCCAGGTTGGTAGCGGCGTAGACCACGCCGGTGGAACCGGCGTCGGCGGCCAAGGAGCGGATCCCTCCGCTCGGCGGTCCGCTCTGCCGCCACGGCCCCCAGTCCGCCGCCGCCGCCCGTGTGAGCGGCAGCGCCGCCAGAACTCCACACAGCAGGGTGCCGATGGCGACACGACGGGGGCAAGAGCTGGCTGTGCGCAGCATCGCGCGCACGCACCCTCGAAACGAGGTTTGTACGTATTCGATCATGGTAGCTGCAATATACGTCAAGGCAAGCGAACGCGCAACCGAGCGGCTGCGCCAAACCGATGGCGTGGCGCCGCGCACCGTGTCCCGGTCGCCGGGCGCTGTCATACTCGCAGCGATGAAGGGAACTCTCATCGGCCTGGGAGGGCTGGCGGTGGGCGCGGCGGTGCTGCTGGGGGGCGACGGCGCGCCCGCCGGCGACGAGCACCCCTGCGCCCGCGCCAAGTCGGCGGGGCGTGCGGCCGAGGCGGTGGCCGTAGTACCGGAGCTGGCCCGGGCGCTGCTGGCCACCGCCGGCGAGACCGACGTGCTGCACTACCAGCTCGAGCTCGAGGCGGTGCCGGCCAGTGGCACCCTGCTCGGCAGCAACGTGATGACCGTCAGGTCGGCCGTGGGCGGGCTGCAGCGGTTCCGCTTCCGGCTGGCGTCCAGCTACGCGCTCACCTCCGTGACCGTGGACGGTGCCGCCGCGGCCTGGTCGCGGCTCGACGCCGCCACGGTGGAGGTGGAGCTGGGGAGGGAGCTGGCGGCGGGGGAGGAGTTTCGCCTGTCGGTCGCCTACCAGGGGGTAGCCCCCACGGGCGGCGGCATCCGCTTCGCCACCCACGCGGGGCAGCCCATCGTGTGGACGCTCTCCCAGCCGTGGTTCGCCTACACCTGGTGGCCGGCCAAGGACGACAACACCGACAAGGCCACCGCCGAGCTGGCGTTCACCGTGCCCTTCACCATGACCGCCGTCTCCAACGGCGTGCTGGTCGCCACGGAAACGCTGCCCGGCTCGCGCCGGCGCTTTTCCTGGAGTACCCGCTACGCCACCGCCGACTACCTCATCTCCTTCGCCGCCACCAACTACCGCGAGAGCACGCGCACCTTCTCGTTCGCGGGGACGCTGATGCCGGTGGTGGTCTACCTCTACCCGGAAAACGACACCGCCAGCCAGCGCGCCCAGGCGTTCGCCTCGGTCGACATGCTGCAGGCGTTCAGCCGCCTGTTCGGGCCGTACCCCTTCCTGGAGGAGAAGTACGGGCTGTACCAGTGGGGCGTGTCGGGCGGCATGGAGCACCAGACGATCACCGGCCAGGGGTACTTCAGCGAGTCGCTCACCGCCCACGAACTGGCGCACCAGTGGTGGGGCGACCTGGTGACCTGCGCCACCTGGTCCGACATCTGGCTCAACGAGGGGTTCGCCACCTACTCCGAGGCGCTGTGGGAGGAGAGCAAGAGCGGCACGGCGGCGCTGTCCGCGGCGATGCAGGCGCGCCGGCCGGGGCGGGTGGACGACAGCGTCTACATTCCCGAACCCTCGAGCGTGGGGCGAATCTTCTCCGGCGACTTCTCCTATCGCAAGGCGGCATGGGTGATGCACATGCTGCGCCTCGTGGTGGGGGATCAGGCGTTCTTCGAGATTCTCGCCAAGTGGCGGCAGCGCTACGCCTTCTCCTCGGCCACCACCGAGCAGTTCCGCGCCGTCGCCGAGGAGGTGGCGGGCGTCGAACTGGGGTGGTTCTTCGACCAGTGGGTGTACGGCATCGGCGCCCCCGCCTACTCCTGGGGGTGGCGGCCGGTGAGCGCCGCCGGGCGCCACTTCGTCGAGCTGTTCGTCGAGCAGACCCAGCCCGCCACCTGGCCGCTGTTCACCATGCCGTTGCCGCTGCGGGTGGGGCTCGGCACCGCGGCGATCACCCTCACGGCCCGCAACGACGCCCGCCGCCAGCACCTGCTGCTGCCCGCTCCCGCGCCGGTGCAGGCGGCGGAGCTGGACCCCGAGCGCTGGGTGCTGGCCACCTCGCTGCTGCCGCTGCCCTTCCCGGAGGGGCCGCCCAAGCTCGCCGCCAGCACCCCCGCCCCCGGCGGCGTGCTGCCGCCCGGCGTAGCGGTGCGACTCACCTTCCACAAGGCGGTGGCGCTCCGCCACGAGGACGTCGCCTGGACCGGTCCCGGCGGCATCGACGTACCCTTCTCCCTCGCCTGGGACGCCGCCACCCACACCGCCGTGCTCTCGCCCAGGGGCGGGGTTCCGGCGGGGCCGCACAGCGTGGTGATCCGCGACAGCGTGCGCGATGACGCCGCCGGCCTGGCGCTGGACGGCGAGATCGGCGCCGGCGGGCTGCCCTCCGGCGACGGCGTGCCGGGCGGCGACGCGCTGCTGCCGTTCACCGTCGCCGGCCCTCGCCCCCCCCGCCCGGTGCTGGCCCGGTAACCGCCGGAAAGGACCCCCGACGCCGGGGCTGACAGCGTGCTCACTCGCCGGTTGGACGAGGGCGGGCGCACGGTCTTCGTCACGGACGCGGACGCGGGCACGGACACGGTCACTGTCACCGGCACGGAC